>JBGPXN010000289.1:0-3466 GCA_041492755.1 Methylomirabilia bacterium
GACGAGCACCATCTGCTCCTGGTACCCGGCGCTGGTGAGCGCCGCCTTCACCCCTTTGGCCTTGACCAGCCAGAAGAACCACACGATGAACGCGATCAGCGCGAGGCCGACCAGGTTGACAATGATCTTGTCCCAGGTCACGGCACCCGCTCCCTCGCCGGACGCGGCTTCCATCCCTTCAGCCGGTTGGCGTTGGCGATCACGGTCACCGAGCTGAACGACATCGCCAGTGCGGCGAGCAGCGGCGAGAGCAGGATCCCGAGGAACGGATAGAGGAGCCCGAGCGCGATCGGCAGGCCGAGCACGTTGTAGACGAAGGCGCCCGCCAGATTCTGGTAGACGTTACGCATCGTCGCCCGGCTGATCTCGATCGCGAGGACCACGCCGCGCAGGCTCCCCTTGATGAGCGTCACGTCGGACGCGGCGATGGCCACATCGGTGCCCGTGCCGATGGCGAACCCGACGTCGGCCTGCGCCAGGGCGGGCGCGTCGTTGATCCCGTCGCCGACCATGCCGACCTGCTTGCCCTCGAGCTGAAGCTTCTGGACGTTGAACGCCTTGTCCTGGGGCAGCACCTCGGCGAGCACGCGCTCGATGCCGACCTGCCGGGCAATCGCCTTGCCCGTCCGCTCGTTGTCGCCCGTCATCATCACGACCTCGAGTCCCATGGCCGTCAGAGCCTGGATCGCCTCCTTCGAGTCCTCCTTGACCGTGTCGGCCACGGCGACGATGCCGGCGGCGCCCCCGTCGATGCCCACGTACATGGGCGTCTTGCCGTCGTCGGCGAGCCGGGAGGCGTGGGCCTCGAGCTCCCCGAGCGAGATCTTCCGGTCGCGCATCAGCTTCAGGTTCCCGATGAGCATCGCGTGGCCCTCGACGCGCGCCTCGATGCCGTGGCCCGGAATCGCGTTGAACGCTTCCACGGCGGGCAGCGCGAGCCCGCGCCCCGTCGCCCCCTCGACGATGGCGGCGGCCAGCGGATGCTCCGACGACCTCTCCACGGCCGCGGTCAGACGGAGCAGCTCCTCTTCGCGCCGCCCGCCGGTCACCAGGACGTCGGTGAGCACCGGCTTGCCGTGCGTGATGGTGCCCGTCTTGTCCAGGATGATCGTCTGGAGCTTCTGCGCCGTCTGCAGCGCCTCGCCGCTCCGGATCAGGATGCCGTTGAGCGCGCCGAGCCCGACGCCCGTGGTGAGCGACATCGGCGTCGCCATGCCGAGCGCGCAGGGGCACGCGATGATGAGCGTCGTCACTGCGACGATCAGGGCGTAGACCATCGCCGGCGGCGGCCCGAACGTGTACCAGATCATGAACCCGAGGATCGCCAGGATCGCCACGGCGGGCGTGAAGTAGCCCGACACCACGTCCACGATGCGCTGGACCGGCACCTTCGACCCCTGCGCGTCCTGGACCATCCGGATGATGTTGGCGAGGGCGGTGTCCTTGCCCACCTTCGTCGCCCGGAACCGGAAGGCGCCGGTCTTGTTGATCGTCGCGCCGATCACCTCGTCGCCGACCTTCTTCTCGACGGGGAGCGATTCGCCGGTGACCATCGACTCGTCGACGGCGGAGGTGCCCTCGACGATCTCGCCATCCACCGGGACCTTCTCCCCCGGGCGGACGACGACGATGTCGCCGACGAGCACCTCCTCGACCGGGATGTCGAGCTCCCTGCCGTCACGCACCACGCGCGCGGTCTTGGCCTGGAGCCCGATCAGCTTCTTGATCGCCTCCGAGGTCCGGCCCTTGGCGCGAAGCTCCATGGCCAGGCCCAGGTCCACCAGCGCGATGACCACCACCGTCACGTCGTAGTAGACGTCCAGGAATTCGGAGGACGGAAAGATTCCCGGGAAGACGAGGACGATGGTGGAGTACACCCACGCCACGCCGGTGCCGAGGGCGATCAGGGTGTGCATGTTCGCCGAGCGGTGCCGGAGCGCCTGCCAGGCCCCGGCGAAGAAATGGCGGCCGCTGTAGAGGATCACCGCCAGCGACGCCGCGCCCATGAACGCCCACATGAACCAGAGGCGGTGGCTTTCCCGCGGGAACAGATCGCGCAGCCCGGGGAAGAGCCAGGGGTAGCTCATGATCATCGTGAAGGTGCCGACGGCGGCGCCGAACCACCACTGGCGCATGAGCGTCCGATATTCCCGGTCCCTGGCCTCGCTCTCGGCGTCGACCGCTGCCGGACTCGCGGGCGGTGGCGCGCCGGTCACCCGGTAGCCGGCCGAGCTGACGGCGGCTTTCACCGCGGCAAGATCCGTCACGCCAGGCACGTACTCGACGACGGCCTCTTCGGTCCCGACCCGGACACTCGCGTCGAGCACGCCCGGCGTCGCGCCCAGCGCCCGCTCGATCTTCGTGACGCACGACGCGCACGTGATGCCCTCGATCGCGAACCGTGCCGTCGCCGTACCCACCCGGTACCCCGCCGTCTTCATCGCTTCGTGGACCGCGGCGAGGCCCGTCTTCCCAGGGTCGTATTCCACGAAGGCGCGCTGGGTGGCGAGATTGACCGTCGCGCGCGTCACGCCTGGCACGGCACGCAGCGCGCTCTCCAGCGACTGGACGCAGGCCGGGCACCTCAGGCCGGAGACCGGCAGTTCGACGTGCACGCGTCCGGCCGTGTCCTTCCCGACGCCAGTGGTCAGTGACGGAACGCTCATCTCTGCCCCCTCATCCTTGCTTCACTCGACCGCCACGCGGTCACGATACGCGGGAACACTAACCGCCCAGCCCAGCTCCTTCTCGATCCTCGTCGCGAGGGCCTGTGCGGGTCCGGGATCGCCGTGCACGACGAGCGCGCGCTTCGGGGGCCGGCTCGCGGTGCGGAGCCAGCGCATGAGGCCATCGGCGGCGGCGTGAGCGGAGAGGCCATGGACGGTTTCCACGTGCGCGCGCACGGGAATCTCCTCGCCGTAGATCCTGAGCGACGTCTCCGCGTGCTCACGCAGCGTGGCGGCCGGCGAGATGCCGACGACGTGGCCCGCGGCCTCCTTGGCTCCGAGCACGGCCTCGTGCGGGAGCCCCGGGCAGGCGCCCGTCAGCAGGCAGACGCCGCGCTCGGCGACCGTCCGTCCGAGACGCCGGCAGAGGGCGCCGACAGCCGGGTCGGCCGGCTCGCTCGCTGAACCCATGACGCCGATCCGGAGCTGCACTCCGGTGATCGGATCGCAGCTCAGTTCACGCGGGGGCGTCATGCGGGCTCCGTTTGCTTCGCCGACGCGCCTCGCCCGTGGGCGCTCGTGAGCCGGCGGCTCCGCTTCCAGGCCAGGTGTTCGTACACGCTGTGGACGGACTCGGCCATCGGCTTCATCTCCCCCGGACGGTGAGGACGGGACAGGGAGCCAGGACGATGACGCGCTCAGCCACGCTGCCCAGCATCACCTTCGCCCAACCCGTACGGCCGTGCGTGCCCATCACGATGAGGTCGGCGTGCCGCTTCTTCGCGAGCTTCGCGATCTGC
>JBGPXN010000190.1:0-8815 GCA_041492755.1 Methylomirabilia bacterium
GGTGAAGCTCGCGCCGTTCCCGGAGCCGGCCGAGGAGCTGCTCGGGGCCGCGGCCGGCGGCAAGCTCTACGTCTTCGCCGGCCCGGCGCCGGGCTGGAAGGCGATCGGCATGGTGTATGAGTTGCACATTATGAATTGCACATGGTGAGCGGCGACGTCCAGTCGGTGGGAACGGGCGTGCACGTACATTCGGAATCGCACGACGCGTTCGAGCTCGCTCCGTGAGCCAGTCCGGCCGGGGCCGTCCGCTCCGGCGTTCGGAGCGTGCTGGCGGGTAGCGCGGCGAGCGCGGCATCCCGTGTCATGCCCGTCGCTTGCAGCATGTCGACCGCCTCGGTGAGCACGACGGGTATCGGCTCGTCGTCTCGCAGCGCGCGGATCGCGCGCCGTATCAACACCCGGGTGTTGCGCAGCGCATAGTCCACCGGATCGGCGCGATCCTCGCGATCTCCGCACTGGACGGCAGGGCCGCCCTCAGATCGGTTCGACCCGCGACATTTCCTCGTGGCGTTTTCTTCACGGGCACGGCGGCTCGTCCCGCACGACCGGATGTTGATTGCGTGCTCACGCGCTGATCGTCCCGCCCCCGGCCTCACCCGGTCGCAACTTTACACGCGCCTCCGGCGCCTCGACCTCGCTCACTAGCGCGCCCGCGCCGGGCCCCGGCCTCGACGCGGCAGCAACTGCTCGGTTCTGAGCAAACCGTCCGGATCCACGCAGGCGGAGCGCGTCCGTCTCCAGTAGCTCGGGTCTCCGTGCCGCTAACCCTGCAATTTCCCGTCGCCGGCCCCCAACCCGGATTCGGCAGGGCTGATGCAGTCAGAGACGCACGGCGACGGAGCGACCCGGCGGCGAGCCGTGAGCGAGAGGGAGCGGCAACGGAGCCCGCCCACGAGTCGTTCCAGAAAGGAACTCGCGATGGCCGTCGAGCTCGAAACGGCGGGCGGGGCTCGGCAAAGTGCCGGTCCCGCGCGCGTCGATCGCGATCGTGACCTCGTCGATGCGCTGCGGCGCAGACAGCCGACAGCAGCCGAGCAGCTCCTGGCGATTTACGGGAACCGCGCGGACCGGCTGGCCCGCGGCATCACGGGAAACAGCGCGGATGCGGAAGAGGCCGTGCAGGACGCGCTGTGGACCGTGACCAGGAAGATCGACTCCTTCCGCGGGGAGTCGGTTTTCGCATCGTGGCTCTACCGAATCGTGGCGAACGCCGCCTACCAGAAGCGGCGCGGCCGGGCCGGGCGCCGCGCCGAAATCCCGCTCGACGAGGTGCTGCCGCGGTTCCACGACGACGACGAGCACGCCACGCCGGGGGCCGACTGGTCGGCGAGCGCCGAGGACCCTGCCGGTCAGGCCGAGCTGCGCGAGGGGCTCACGGCGGCGATCGCCGAGCTGCCCGCCGACCATCGAGCCGTCTTCCTCCTCCACGACGTCGAGGGCCTCTCCAACCTCGAAGTCGGAGAGGCGCTGCGCCTCAAGGTCGCCAACGTGAAGTCTCGCGTGCACCGGGCCCGCTTGTTCCTCCGGAAGCGGCTGGCGGCGTACGTGTCGGCGTCCGAGGCTGAGGAGGCCTGCTGGGTGCAGACCGCTTCGATCCAGGCGCCGTGACGTTCCCGTCGGGCGTTCTGCCGCGCCGCTCCTCGCGCGAACGCGGCACACGAATTCCCGTCGCACGAAACGTTGTCGGTCCCCCATCCCTCCCAAGAGTGGGAGGAGGTGACAAGCACATGAAGCGACGTGCGATCGCATTCTTCGTGGCGCTCGGTCTGCTGGCGAGTGTCGCCGGCTTTGGTATTGCATGGGCGGGGCGCGACGAAGCGACCGGACCCGATAGCATCCAGACGCCCTGACGCCGGCGGATGGGCGGGGGAAGCACTCTCCCGCCCATCCGCTCTCTGCATCCGGGCGGAAGGGCCTCGACCTACAGGTGCCGCTCGTCCTCCGGAGTGAGCGGCAGCTTCACCGGCGCCTTCCGCCGCGCCGAAAGATCCATCGCCTTCGTCAGCATCAGCCGGTTGTGCGCCTCAGCGGCGGTGGCATGCGGCGTGGTATGGCCGAGCGCAACTCGCGAGAGCCACGAGTTCGTCTCTTCGCGCATCGGGCCCCAGAGCTCGCCGAGCGCGACGTCGCCGGGCGGGTAGCTGCCCAGGAAGTCGACGTTGCGGGTCGCGTCGGGCGTGTAGCCGGCCGGCTGCGCTTTCGTGGTGGCGAGCACGACGTCACGGTGGGTGTCGTCGATCGTCAGCACGCCCTCGGTGCCGACGATGCCGATCTCGAGGCTGTAGACCGAGCCCGGCCAGACGACCGGCAACGACCAGGAAATGTTCAGGTGATAGAGCGTGCCGTCGGCCATCGTGATGAGACCCGCGGTGAGATCGATGCCCTTGTACGTCGGCCCCAGCACACGATCCACCGAGCGCGCGTAGACCTCGACCGGCGTCTTGCCCTCCATCAGCCACATCACCACGTCGAGCGCGTGCGTGCCCGAGATGACCATGGGCGAGATCGTCTCGGGCTTGTCCGTGCGCTTGTAGTTGTCGATGGCGACCAGGCGGTTCATGAAGGCGCGCGACGTCACCAGCGTCACGTCGCCCAGCGCCCCCGTGCGGACCTTTTCCTTGGCGGCCAGAAAGCGACGCCGAAAGCGCTGCGTGTAGCCGACGACCGCGTCCACGCCGGAGCGCTGGATGGCGTCCAGCACGCGGGCGGACTCCGCCAGCTCGGTCGCCAGCGGCTTTTCGATCATCATCGGCACCCGGCGTTCCACCGCGGCCAGGATGGGATCGACGTGCAGGTGCTCGTCGGTCGCGATGACCGCCGCCGTCACTTCCGGCCGCCGCAGCAGCTCGCGGAAATCCGTGGTGACGAAGTCGGCCCCAACCCGCCCGCCGACCTCCTTGCCGCGCTCGGCTTTCACGTCGGCGATGCCGATCCAGCCGACGCTCGGATGGCGGGCGGCGATCTCGCCCCGGATGAGACCGATGCGGCCGGCGCCGACGATGGCGAGGCCAATGGGCTTGGCTGACAGCCTGGGAGTCATGCGCCATTCACCTCAGCTTGCTCGGGTCGATTCGAAACAGCACCGGAAACGTCTTCAGCCACTTCTGCCAGCGTATCGAGCCGGCCTCGGAGACCGACCACAACCGCCCCGCGTCGTCGAAAGCGACGTCCTCGATGCCAATCACCATTTCGTGACGGGCGACGGGCCGCCCCGTCGCGCGATCGAGCTTGTACAGGGTACCGAACTTACTGCTGCTGGCCGACAGCCAGAGATTGCCGTCGCGGTCGAACGCGGCCCCCTGCGCCTCGGCGGGGATGTCGATCGACCGGACGGCGAGTTCTTCGGTCACGGTCTTGCCGTTGTGCGTTTCGAAGATCGAGATGGGAAGGAAGTAGCCGCGCGCCTTCGCAGCATCCTTCTCGTAAGCCCCCAGGAACAACGCGGTGCCGTCGAAATCGGCGAACGAGCCCTTGACCGCGCCACCGAGCTTCACGGTGGCCTGGACGGCGCGCTCAGAGGCCGACCCCTTGAATGCCGCCTCGACGTCGATCTTGTACAGCCGGCGGGTATCGGCGGCGACCAGGATCCCCGTCCCGATATACGCGAGTCCGCCGGCATGCCCACAGTCCTCGGGCAGGTCGAACTGTCCGAGCGTGTTACCGCTTTCCGGGTCGATCTTGAAGACCCGACACGGGCCCCTGTCGATCTTCGGGTCGATACTCCGGTAGCTCGAAAGATAGAGGGCCCCCTCGGCCCAGGCAACGCCCTGCGGGACGTACCCATCGTCGATCCCCGGCGCCCAGATCATCTTCGTGATCGCCTGGTGGTTGGGAACGGAGCTGGGATCGCCCCACACGTGCCTTGGCTTCGTGCCGAGCACGTCCGCCCCATCCGCGCTCGGCGAACCAACGACGAAGGACAGTACCCAGACCGCCGTCAGCAACCGTCGGAGCGTCTGACGCATGCGAGGGAACTCTCCTACAGCCCCTTGCTCTTGTCCAGCCCGCGCCCTATCGTTGGAGCCCTCCATGAGCGGCAAGGACTTCGAGAAGACCTGGCGCGACGAATGGGAGCAGCACGCCAGGATCGTCGCCGGCGCAAAGTAGGCGTATTCGACGCAAGGAGGGCACCGTGGACGTTCTCGACCTCAAGGGCAATTTGAAGTTCTCCCCCGAGCACCACGTCTACACGTTCCTGTCGCAGACGCCGCACTCCTCGATCAGCATCGTCGGCTGGGAGCCGGGCCAGACCTCGCCCATCCACTCGCATCCGAATGCGGACGAGATCTACTACATCCTGGAGGGCCAGGGTCTATTCAACGACGGGAAAGTCGAGCGCACGCTCGGGCCGGGCGACGCCGTCATCTTCCCGGCGGGCGAGGTCCATCGCGTGCAGAGCATCACGCGCATGGTCCTCTATCGCGTGCAGGCCGGCCCGGACAACAAGCCCAAGATGGTGGAGAACTGGCCGGGGCGCTGAAGCGCACGGCTCGGGCTCGGCGAGCCTCCGCTGAGCCTCAGCGGCGGGCGTGCATGCCCGCTCCGGTGGCGTAGTCGTAGAGGTTGGCGACGTTCATCTGCATGACCCGGGGCGCCATCCCGTCCTGCTCGACGTCCATCGGATAGCGGTCGGTGAGCGCCGTCAGCGTGGCCACGCACTGCTCCTTGCTGAGCCCGCGGTTCACGCCGCCGCGCACGTAGTCCATCCACTCGCGGATGAACGCTTCCTGCTCGTCGAGGTAGCGCTTGTCGCAGATGGGCCCGTGGCCGGGGACCAGCGTCTCGGCGCGCAGCGCGCGGAGTGAGTCGAGCGCGTCCAGCCAGAGCGCCGGCTCGGCTTCCTGCAGCCACGTGTGGACCTTGCAGAAGACGTTGTCGCTGGTGAAGACGACGCCTTCCTCTTCCACGACGACGGCCGCCTGATACGGCGTGTGGCCGGGCATGTTGATCATGTGGAAGGTGTGATCGCCGACGTGCAGCCGCATCTCCTTCTGGAAGGTGATGACGGGCGCGTTCGGGCGATAGCCCTCCAGCAGCCGCGGCTCGTCCGGCCCGAACGTCCCGATGCGGGCCACGTGCTGGGCCATGTCGGTGGCGAGGATCCGCGCGCGCACGCCCGCGTGGGCGATGACCGGCACGTCGAAGTACGCATTGGACGTCCAGTGGTCGCCGTGCGGCTCGGTGTTGATGATGTAGCGCAACCGCCCGCGCCGCTCGATCTCCGCCTTCAGGCGCAGCGTGTCGCTGGGCTTGTGCGGGCCGTCGATCAGCACCAGGCCGTCCGACGTGGTCACCAGTCCGTGGTTGGAGCCACGCTGTTCGGTCTCGATCAGCAGATTCGCGGTGAGCTGTTTCATGGGGCACCTCTGGCCCGGGGTTGGTTGCCAGATGTATGTACCACCTCAGGCCTGCGACCGAAAGCGGCCGCCTCCGGCTCACGCTTTCGTCGCACCTCGCCGCTCGGAAGCAGGGAAGATGCGCGCGGGCCAGTCATCCACTCGACCCGAAATAGTCTGCGGCACGCCGCAAAGCGTGCCGCGTTAGACTGTGCTGCCTATCTCGCGGCCGAATTCTTGTTGGGCCACCGATAGGATCGGCATCCAGGAGCGGACTGAGGGCGAACACCGTAAGTAAGTGCGGACCAACCCATCCGCGGCGGTATCCAGGTTCCGGGCAAGAGGCAGGAGACTTCGGTGAGAGGCAAGCTCGTCGCAATCGTCACGCTCGCCGCTGCCGTCTTCGCAGCTCCCCTGCCGGCTCGAGCCCAGAAGCCAGAAAAGATGCCGCGTATCGGATATCTACGCAGCGGGTCAATGGCCGACGCGGCGCGCTTCGGCGGGGTACTGCGACAAGGCCTACGAGACCTCGGCTACGTTGAGGGCAAGAACTTCACGATTGAGACCCGCGCGGCAGACGGACACTACGAGCGCCTTGCCAGCCTTGCCGCCGAGCTGATCCGTCTTCCGGTGGACGTCATCGTGGCGGGAGGCACACCAGCGATCAGGGCGGCGAAACAAGCGACGACCACGGTCCCCATCGTGATGGCGGTCAGTACCGATCCTGTCGGTGCGGGGCTCGTCGGGAGCCTGGCGCGGCCCGGGGGCAACGTCACGGGTTTGTCTCTCGGAGCCGGTGAACAGTTTGCAGGTAAATGGGTGGAGCTCCTCAAAGAGATCGTGCCAGGGGTGTCCCGCGTGGCCGCGCTGTGGGATCCACTCGCTGGTCCGCACGTCGTGTCCTTCGTTCGCGCGACGGAGGTGGCGGCTCAGGCGTCGGGGCTGCGGCTACAGCTGCTGCAAGCGCACAATATCAACGAGATCGACGGTGCATTCGCCGCCATGCGCGGCGGGGGCGCCGAAGCCGTCATCGTGCTACCGTCCGTCCAGTTCAGTACGGAGCGGAAACGGATCGTGGAGCTTGCCGCCAGGCATCGACTGCCGGCCATCTATGAGCACCGAGAGTACGTAGAAGCCGGCGGGTTCCTCTCCTATGGCCCTAACTTATTGGCGCTGTTCCGACGGGCGGCGTACTACGTGGATCGCATCCTGAAGGGCGCCAAGCCGGCTGAGCTTCCCGTTGAGCAGCCCACCCAGTTCGAGTTGGTCCTCAATCGCACGACCGCCCGGACCCTCGGGCTCACGCCGTCACCGTCGTTGCTCTCGCGAGTGGATGACGTGATCGATCCATGAGAACGGTCCTCGGATCAAGGACAGTCGCACAGCGATCGCCACCCGAGGGGCTTCGCAAGGCAAGGAGGGAACCATGAGCTACAAGCTGCTGAGCTACCTATCGGGCCGGGACCCGCGCGCCGGGGTCCTGATCGACGACGTGGTCTACGACGCGGCAAAGCTCACCGGCGATTCTGCCGATGGAAGCGTGCTCGGGGCGCTCCAAGACTGGAGTCGCGCGAACCGGCGGCTCGCCCAGGCCGCCAAACGGCTGAGCGCGGGCAAGAGCCGGGCGAAGGGCATCCCGCTCCGGCGCGCCCGGCTGCTGGCGCCCGTGCTCTATCCCGGTGCCATCTTCTGCGCCGGCGCCAACTACAACGACCACATGCAGGAGATGGCGCGGGCGAGCAACCAGCCGCCGGAGCGAGACCCGCACGAGGTCGGGCTCAAGTCCTGGCACTTCATCAAGACCTCCCGCGGCTCGGTGGTGGGACCGGGCGCCAGGGTGCGACTGCCGGCGTACTCGCAGAAGGTCGATTGGGAGGTCGAGCTGGCCGCCGTGATCGGCCGCCGGGCCACGAACGTGTCGGTCGATCGCGCGTTGGGCCACGTCGCCGGCTACACCATCGCGAACGATTTGTCCGCGCGCGATGCGATGCGGCGGCCGCACGTGTCCGACGCCTCACCGTTCAAGCTCGACTGGGTGGCCCAGAAGTGCTTCGACGGCGCCTGCCCGCTCGGGCCCTGGATGGTGCCGGCGAGCGAGATCCGCGATCCGCAAAAGCTCGCCCTGAAGCTCTGGGTCAACGACGAGCTGATGCAGGACTCCAACACGAGCCAGATGATCTTCACCACCGCCGAGCAGATCGCGCACATCTCCGCGCGCGTCACGCTCCACCCGGGTGACCTCGTGCTGACGGGGACGCCGGCCGGCGTGGGCATGGGGCGGGGGCGGTTCCTCAAGGCCGGCGACGTCGTGAAGCTCTGGATCGAAGGCATCGGCGAGCTCAGCAACACGATGACGGCCTGAGGTACCATCGGACGCCGACCCGGCAGGAGGTGCGCATGGCCACGGTGACGCCGAAGACCGCCAACTGGTTCACGTACTTTCCGGAAGACTATCGCTGGTCGTCGGGCTTGTGCGGCATCCTCGGCGGCGCCGCCTACGGTGGCAGCGAGCTCGGTGAAGTCGACCGCGCCGGCCGCCTCCTCAAGAAGCACGTCGGTGACGACAACGCCTGGTTCGAGACGTGGCGGGCGGAGGGCGATCGCGCGCGGTCGCTGGCGGAGGCGGCGGACAAGGGCAATCGGCGCTTCACGGCGTCGGGGGCATATCTGCGCGCGTGCAACTACTATCAGATGGCCGAGCGGTTCCGGACGCCCAAGGACGAGCCGGCGCTCGACGTGTATCGCCAGTCGGTGGAGTGCTTCCACCGCTTCGCCCGGTTGACCGATGGCCCGCGCCTCGAGGTGATCGAGGTGCCGTACGAGAAGGGCAGCCTGCCCGCCTACTTCGTTCATGCCGAGAACACGGAGCTCGCCCGCCCGCCGTGCGTCGTGTTCTTCGACGGGCTCGACATCACCAAGGAGTTGCAGTACCTGCGCGGCGTCCCCGATCTGGTCCGGCGCGGCATCTCCTGTCTGATCGTCGACGGCCCCGGCACCGGGGAGGCGATCCGGCTGCGCGGCTACCACGTACGCCACGACTACGAGGTCGCCGGCACCGCCGCGCTCGAGTATCTGACGACGCGGCCGGACGTCGATCCGCAGCGCATCGGCGTGATGGCCATCAGCCTCGGCGGCTACTACGCGCCCCGCTGTGCGGCGATGGAGCCACGGTTCAAGGCGTGCGTGGCGTGGGGCGCCATCTGGGACTATCACGCGACGTGGAAGCGGCGGATCGAGTCCGGCTTCCGCGCCTCGATGTCGGTGCCCGGTCACCACATCATGTGGATCGTCGGCGCGGACACGCTCCAAGAGGCCCTGCGTAAGCTCGAGCCGTTCACGCTCGACGGCGTCGTGCAGCGCATGCGCTGCGCGTTCCTGCTCACCCACGGGGCGGACGACGAGCAGGTGCCCATGGCTGACGCCAACGCGCTGTTCGAGGCCATTGGCTCCAAGGACAAGACGTTCCGCGTCTTCACCAC
>JBGPXN010000052.1:0-27699 GCA_041492755.1 Methylomirabilia bacterium
ATTGCTTTTTTTTCGGGTTTGCACCCCACGTTTTATTACTGTCAACTCCCCACCTCTCCCGGTTCCCAAACCCCATTGTGTTCCGTGCCCCCCCCCCCACCCACCCCCCGCCCGGGAAACGACGAGGAAGGATCGAGGACTACTTCCCGTAGAGGAACTCAGGAAGCCAAAGCGTCATCCCTGGCCAGATGTACATGAAGACGAGGCAGATACAGACGATGATCATGTACGGCATCATCCCCGCGAAGATCTGATTGAGCGTAACGTGCTTGGGCGACACGCCCTTCAGATAGAACGCGGACATCGCGACGGGCGGCGACAGGAATGCGGCCTGCAAGTTGACCGCGACCATGGTGCCGAACAGGATCGGGTCGATGTGGAAGTGGCTCAGCAGCGGGATGAAGATTGGGCAAAAGATGACGATGATCTCGGTCCACTCGAGCGGCCAGCCGAGCAGGAAGATGATGAGCTGCGCCGTGAACTGGAACCCGAGCGGCGACAGGTTCATGGACAGCACCCAGCGCTCGATCAGCCCCTGGCCGCCGTGCAGCGCGAACACCGCCGAGAAGAGAGCGGAGCCGACGAAAAGCCAGCACACCATCGCGGTGGTCTTCGCGGTCAGGAACGTCGACTCCTTCATGTTCAAGCGAAGCTCGGGGGACTTCCGCAGATACCACACGCCGGGCACGACGGTGCCCACCAGCGTTCCGCCGATGGAGCCCGCGACGAGCAACGAGGCGAAGTCCTCGCCCTCGTAGATCCCGAGCGTGATGCCGACGACGAAGCCGACGAGGCTCCACCACAACACCGGGCGGAGATACCGCGCCATCACGGCCAGGTACATCGCGCCGAGCGCGCCGATCGCCGCCGATTCCGTCGCGGTGCAGATGCCGAACAGGATGACTGCGAGCACGATGACGGTGAGCACACCGAGGGGCACGACCGACGCGCACAGCTCCTTCAGGATCTCGAGCTGCTCGCCGTCCATGTGCCAGAAGTAGTAGAGGAGCAGAAGCCCGGAGACGGCGGCCAGTCCCCAGAACCACGCGTAGAAGCGCGCGGGGATCTTTCCGGCGTCGGATGCCGCGGTCGTGTCCCGCAGGGACGTCATCTCCTCGGGAGCGCCCTCCGTCTTCGGCGGCGCGGCCACAGTCTGGGAGTCCCCGACGGCTCCCAGCTCTTGTGGCTTGTCCGAGTCCGACGTCGCCGCCGCACCCAGCTCCAGCGGCTTCTCTTCCGTCGTCGGCGCCGCGGCCTTGGCGGCGGGCGCCGCCGCTGTCGGAGCGGTGGGGACCTTGGCCGCCGTCGCGCCCGCGACGGTGGCCGGCGTGGGTGTGGCGGCAGCGGTCGCCGCGGGCGCCGCGTTGTAGACGGCCACGTACCACCACGTGGCCGCGAACGTCCCCACGGTCATGAAGAACGGTACGGAGAGGGCGAGCACGTTGTTGAGGATTACGCGATAGCCGACGCCGGCCACCCGGCCGGGCCGGAACAGCGCGGCCAGGAGCCCCGGCACCACGCTATGGGACGGGCCGACCTCGAGCCGCCGGAGAAACTCCGGCACGGTGACCCGGTACTGGTCGGGCGAAAGCTTGGGCGCGATCTTGGGATCGATGAGCGCCCACCCGACGATGTACACAAGGTAGAGAAAGGTGAGGAAGAAGCCCGGCAGCATCGCGGCCGCGTACAGCTTGACGATCGACTGCCCCGCCACCGCCGCGTAGACGATGAGCATGACCGACGGCGGAATGAGAATGCCGAGCGTCCCCCCCGCGGTGATCGTGCCGGAGGCCAGCTTCACGTCGTAGCCCGCCTTGAGCATCGGTCGCATGGCGATGACACCCATGAGCACGACCACGGCGCCCACGATGCCGGAGGCGATCCCCCAGAAGGCGGACACCAGCATCGTGGTGACGGCGAGGGACGCCGGCACGCGCCGGAAGGCGAGCTGCACGCTGTGGAACATCCGGTCCACCAGCGCCGCCCGCTCCATGATGTACCCCATGAAGACGAACAGCGGGACCGACAGCAGCGTGTCGTTGGTCATGACGCCGTACGCCCGCTGCACGATCAGGTCGAAGATCCGGTTGTCGTACCAGTGCGCCCCGGGGATCCAGAACGCGAGGTAGCCGAAGATCATCCCCAGGCCCATCAGCGTGAACGCGGTGGGGAAACCCATCATGATCGCGACCACGATGAGGCAGAGCATGGTGAGGCCGAGCCAGGGGTCGCTCATGGGGTCCGGCTCTGGCGCTCGGTGTCGTCGATCACGCTGCGGTGGCGGGCGGCCTCGTCGATGGCGTGCGCCCCCTCCATCGCCTGGCGCCGCGACTCTTCGTCGATGTACTCGCTGCGCGAGAGCTGCGTCTCGATGACGTCGATCTCCTCGACGTCCTCCAGACGCGCGGGCCAGACGCCGGTACGGAGGCACTCGAAACAGCGAACGATCTCGGCGAGCCCCTGGAGCATGACGAGGGCCCCCGCGACGGGGATCACCGTCTTGAAGTGGTAGACGGGCGGGCCTTCGGCGGTGACGGTGGAGTGTTCTCCGATCTTCCAGGAGAGGTGGGCGTAGTCGTACCCCGCGTAGATCAGCCCAAGGATGCCCGGGATGAAGAACAGGAAATAGAGGCTCAGATCGAGCGCGGCCTGCGCGCGCGGGCTGAGGTAGATGTACACGAAGTCGGCGCGCACGTGCCCGGCCAGGGCCAACGTATAGGCCCCGCACATCATGAACAGCGTGCCGTACAGCATGTTGTTGAAGTCGTAGATCCAGGCGGTCGGAGCATTGAGGATGTAGCGCTTGAAGACCTCGATGGAGACCACGAAGGTCAGGGCCACGATGAGCCACGAAGCCGCCTTGCCCGACCAGTAGCTGATGACATCGATGCCACGAATGAGCGACTGGGCGTTCATGCGGCAACGACCGCGGCCAGCCATCCGGTGTTCGCCGGATGGCTGGCCGGCTGCGACTCGACCACGGAGCGGTTAGCTCTTCTTGGCGGCCGGCTTGCCGAAGTAGTGGTTGTACGCCATCCGCCGGCTGACGTTGGTATCGAGATCCCACTTCACCGCGCGCGCGGCGAAGGCCTTTTGGGACTCGACGATCTCCTTGAACATCGGGTTGTCCGTCGTCTTCTTGTCCACCACCTGGTCATAGATCTCGAGCTGCTTCTGGAGCACGGAATCCGGCGTCTTGTAGAACCGGACTTTATCCTTGGTCTGCAGCTCGATGTAGTCCTTCGAGTAGCGGTCGATCGACTTCCACGCCATGTCGGCCGACGCGGCCTCGACCCCGTTCTCGATGATGGCCTTCATCTTGTCCGGCAGCGCATCGAACTTCGCCTTGTTGAACGTGATCTCCAGCTGCTCGGCGTTCTGGTGATAGCTCTGCAGCATGCAGATCTTGGAGACGTCGGCGAAGCCGAGGAGGCGATCGGACGTGGCGTTGTTGAACTCGGCCGCGTCGATGAGCCCGCGGTCGAGCGCGGGGACGATCTCGGCGCCCGGCAGCGCGTTCACCGCGGCGCCCATGCCCTGGAACACGTCGATGGAGATGCCGACCGTGCGGAACTTCAGGCCCTTGAAGTCGTCCGCCTTCGTGATGACCTTCTTGTACCAGCCCAGCGGCTGCGTGAACATCGGCCCGTACGGGAACGAGACCACGTTGGCGCCGACGGACGCGTAGAGCTTGGTCAGGAGCTGCTTGCCCCCGCCGTACTTGTGCCAGGACAGCAGCATGTTCGCATCCATGCCGTAGCCCGGTCCGGAGCCCCAGAGCGCCAGCGCGGTCTGCTTGCCGTAGTGGTAGACGAGCACGCCATGGCCGCCGTCGAGCGTGCCCTTCGACACGGCGTCGAGCAAGCCGAACGCCGGTACCACCGCGCCCGCCGGCAGCACCTCGATCTTCAGGTCGCCGCCGGTCATGTCGTTCACCTTCTTGGCGAAGTCGAGCGCGTACTCGTGGAAGATGTCTTTCTGCGGCCAGGTGCTCTGCCAGCGCATCGTGATGGGGCCCTGCGCCCTGGCAACCATCGGAAAGCTGAGCGTCGCTGCCGCGCCGGCGGCCGCGACGGCGGCGCCCCGCAGGAACGTGCGGCGGGGCGTTTCGGTGGTGGCTTGCGGAGTCGTCATGGGCACCTCCTCGGCGTCGATGGCTTGGAGTGTACGGCCGTTTCGCTCAGCAAACAGGCAGCAGTGTAACTCACGTCCCGGCCACCGGGCTCCCTAGCAGTTGCGATTCCGGGCCTGCTTGACGGCACTGGCGCTCCCGGCATAAGGTCCGGGCCGTGAAAACCGACATCCTCCTGATGCCCATGGGCGCCTCCTACGCCGACATGCGCCGCGCCGCGGTGGCCGCCGAGGAGGGCGGTTTCGACGGCATCTGGACCTGGGACCACCTCCGCGATCCCGACGGCGGTCCCCGATCCCGGGTGCCCGAGGTCTGGACGGTCCTGGCGGCGCTGGCCGAGGCCACGCGGCGGGTTGCGCTCGGGCCCCTCGTGCTCAACGTCTCGAGCCGTCATCCGGGTCTACTCGCCAACATGGCGGCGACGCTGCAAGAGATCTCAGGGGGCCGGCTCCTCCTCGGGCTCGGCGCCGGAGCTCACCGGCGGCTGCCGTATGCCGTGGAGCACGAAGCGCTCGGCATCACCGTGGAGCCGGATCGGGTCCGTGCGGAGCGGGTGGCGGAAGCGGCCCAGGTGATGCGGCGCCTCTGGGCGGGCGACGCGTCGGGCTTCGCGGGGACGCACTACCGGCTGGAACGTCCGAGCGGCTTCCTCCGGCCCGCGCCCCCACCGCCGATCATCATCGGCGGCTTCGGGCCGCGCATGGCGGCGATCGCCGGCCGCCACGCCGACGGCTTCAATACCCAGGCCGGTCATCCACAGCTCGGTGAGCTGGCCCGGGTCGCGCGCGACGAGCACGCCGCCTCCGGGCGCGATCCCGCCCGGTTCATCCTCACGGTCTTCGGTGGTCTGCGCGACGCCTACCTCAGACCGGATTCACCGGCCCGCGCCTCGCTCGAGCGCCACGGGGTGGAGCGACTGATTCTGCTGATGGAGCCGCCGTTCGAGTCCAGCCGGCTCCGTGACGCGGGTCGCCTGCTCGGCGGCCGGGCCTGAGGCGTGAGCCGGAACCGCCGGCGGCCGGGCTGGGCTAGGAGCCAGTCGGGATATCGAGGAGTGCCCCGGCTCCGCCGGGACGCTCCGAGCGGTGGGGGGGGGGGTATGGGGGGCCATTTCGGGGCCCCCCATACCCCTATATGCGGCCGAGGGGTCGGAGCGCGCTGTCGAGGAGGATGGTGTCGCCGACGTGGTAGTTGCCCGCCTCGCGCTGACCGACCATGACGAAGCTGCGTCCGGTCGGCCACTCGACGATCATGAAGCCGCCGAAGGCGTCGACGTGGACCACGCGGGCCGTGAAGCCTCCCGGCGGCGGCGCGATGGGCGTGGCTACCGCACAACCAGTCAGCAGCACGACCCCGAGGACGGCAGCAACAGCGCGAAATGTTTTCATGGCGATCATTGTAGGGGGTCCTAGAGCCGCGGCGTGAAGCTCTTCACCGAGACGTACTGATCCGGCCATGCCAGGTCGTACCCCTGCTCGGCCGCCGCGTGGCGGGTCCAGTAGGGATCGTAGAGGTGAGCGCGCGCGAGCACGCACAGGTCGGCGCGGCCGGCCGCAATGATGCTGTTGACGTCGGCGTACGTGCCGATGGCGCCGACGGTCGCCGTGGGGATCCCCGCCTCGTGGCGGATGCGGTCGCTGAACGGCGTCTGGTAAAGCCGCCCGTACACCGGCCGCTGGTACGGCACCGTCTGGCCCGACGACACCGTGATCAGATCGCAGCCGCGCTCGCGGAGCGCGCGCGCCGTCTGCACCGCGTCGTCGACCTGAAAGCCGCCGTCCACCCAGTCGGTCGCCGAGATCTTCACCGAGATCGGCTTGGCCGCCGGCCACACGGCCCGCACGGCGCCGAAGACTTCGAGCGGCCAGCGCAGGCGGGCGGCGAGCGTCCCGCCGTACTCGTCGGCCCGCGCGTTGGTGAGCGGCGACAGGAAGCTCGCCAGCAGATAGCCATGGGCGACGTGCAGCTCGAGCATGTCGAAGCCGGCTTCCTCGGCCATCCGGGTCGCGCGCACGAACTGCTCGCGCACCTCGTCCATGTCGCGCCGGTCCATCTCCTTGGGCTTCTGGCTGGAGCTCAGATACGGGATGGGCGAGGCTGAGAGCAGCGGCCAGTGGCCTTCCTCGAGCGGCTCGTCGATGCCCTCCCACAGCCGTCGGGTCGCGCCCTTGCGCCCGGCGTGAGCGAGCTGCAGCCCGATGCGGGCACGGCTGTGCTGATGCACGAAGTCGACGATGCGCCGCCACGCCGCCACGTGCTCCGACTTGTACATCCCCGTGCAGCCCGGGCTGATCCGTCCCTCCCGGCTGACGTCGGTCATCTCCGCAATGACGAGCGCCGCACCGCCCACCGCGCGCGAGCCGAGGTTGACGAGATGCCAGTCGTTCGGCGTCCCATCCTCGGCGGAGTACTGGCACATCGGCGAGACGACCACGCGGTTGGCGAGTCCCATCTCGCGGAGCCGGAACGGCGTGAACATCGGCGGGGGCGGCGGCGGGCCCGGCACCGTGACGCGCGCCTGATCGGCCGCGCGGGCGGCCACCCAGCGATCCACCGCCTCCACGAACTTCCCGTCGCGGGCCTTGAGGTTCTGGTGGGTGACCCGCAGGCTGCGCGTGAGCAGGCTGAAGGCGAACTGCAGCGGCTCCAGCCGCCCGTGGTACCGCTCCGCCTGCTCGAACCACTCCAGGCTGACCTGCGCGGCACGCTGGGTGGCTTCCACCACGCGCCGCCGCTCCGCCTCGTACGCCGCGAGCGCCGCCGGCACGTCGGTGTGAGCGCCAAGCGCCCGGCTCAGCGCGATCGCATCCTCCATGGCGAGCTTGGTCCCGGAGCCGATCGAGAAGTGCGCGGTGTGGGCCGCGTCGCCGACGAGCACGACGTTGCCGTGGTGCCACGCGCCGTTCCTGACCGTGGGAAAGCTCCGCCAGAGCGATCGGTTCTTGAGGATACGATGCCCGTCCAGCTCGCGCGCGAACAGTCGCTCGGTGAAGGCCACGGTGTCGTCCTCGCTCGCCTGATCGAGGCCGGCGCGACGCCAGGTCGCTTCGGTGCATTCCAGGATGAACGTCGACTGCCGCCCCTCATAGCGGTACGCGTGCACGCGCCAGAGCCCGTGCTCGCTCTCCTTGAAGATGAAGGTGAACGCCGGGAACGGAAACGTCGTGCCCAGCCACACGAACCGGTTCGGGCGCCAGTCGATCTGCGGGTGAAACCGCCCATCGTAGCGCCCACGGATAACGCTGTTGACGCCGTCGGCGACGAGGACGAGATCGGCGTCCGCCCACGGCTCGACGTCCGCGACTTCGCGCTGGAACTCGAAGCGCACGCCGAGCGCTTCGCCGCGCGCGCGCAGGACGTCGAGCAGCCGTTGGCGCGACAGCCCCGAGAACCCGTGGCCGCTGGACGTGATCACCTGCCCCTGGTAGTGGATGTCGATGTCGTCCCAGTGCGCGAAGGCACGAACGAGCTCCTCGTACGTCTCGGGATCGGCCTCGGCGAAGTTGTCGAGGGTGGCGTCGGAGAACACCACGCCGAACCCGAAGGTGTCGTCGGGCCGGTTGCGCTCCACCACCGTGACGTCGTGGGCGGGATCCGCCTTCTTCATGAGGAGGGCGAAGTAGAGGCCGGCCGGCCCGCCGCCGACGCAGACGATCTTCACGCGAAAAAGTGTACCCGAACGCCCGGCGACCTTCGGGTGCGGGCGCTCACGCCGGCTGGTGCTGCCAGAGCCGCGAGCGCACCGAGCGGCGCGCCGCCCGTGAGAGGGGCTTGGCGGGCCCTTCGAGGCCCCCGGTTACACCAGCCGCGAGCATCGAGGGGCGCCACGGCTTCGCCGCGGCGTCCCGAGCGTCGGGGGGCTTGGGGGGCCCTTCGAGGCCCCCCATTCGGTCGATTTTCAATACAACTGCTTCAGATTCTCCTGCTGCTTCCGGACGTACTCGTCGTAGTCATTGGTCGGACGTGCGGAGGGCACCTGGTCCCACATGATCCTGGCGAAGGACGCGACCGTGTCGGGAGATCCCTGCTGCGCGGTGTCCCACAGCACCGACCGCATGAGCGCGCGCGGGCAATGCATGAAGACCTCCTCGACGTCGACGCCGATGGCGACCTGGGGCCGCTTGCCGTCGACGGCGAGCCGCTCGAGCAGATCCGCGTCCCGCACGATGCACGCCCGGCCATTCACGCGCAGCGTGTCGTTCCGGCCGGGCACGAAGAAGATCAGCGCGATGTGCCCGTTGGCGAGGATGTTCCGCAAGCCGTCCAGCCGCTTGTTTCCCGGGCGGTCGGGCAGGACGAGGTGACGGTCGTCCAGCACGACGACGAACCCCGGCGGATCGCCCTTGGGCGAGACGTCACATTCGCCGGCGGCATTGGCCGTGCCCATGATGAGGAAGGGCGACGCCGCGATGAAGGCCCGCCCGTGCTCGTCGAGACTGGCGCGCTGCTTGAGGACCGCGCGCTCGCTGGGATAACCGAAGAGCTGTCGCAACTCCTCTTCCGACGTCAACCGATCGCTGAAAAACGTCCCGTCCGCCATCACCGCCTCCTGGGTGCCGCTCGACCTGGCAGCGTGTCCGAGTTTACCCCAAGGCGGCAGGCCACACGGCGGAAGGATCGAGCGGCAGCTCGCGGAAGACTCTGGCCCCGCCGTCAGTCCGGCGGCTGCAACACGATCTTGCCGATGCCCGATCGCTCGGCGACGATCCGGTGGGCCAGCCCAGCGTCCGCGAGCGGCAGGACACGATCGATGAGGACGCGGTAGCGCCCTTCCGCCGCCGCCCGCAGGCAGAGGTCGAGGTCTTCGGACGAGATCCGGCCCACCGAGCCGATCACCGTGAGGCCGTTCAAGTACAGGCGCTTGACGTCGAGCGGCACGGTGCCGCCGCCGTGGGCGCCGGCGGTCACGAGGCGGCCGTTGCGCGCGAGCGCGGCGAATGCTTTCGGGAACAGCTCGGGATCGGCGATGTTTTCGAACACCACGTCGACGCCGCGCCCGCCCGTGATCCGCCGCGCCTCTTCGGACAGGTCGTGCGTGCGGTAGTTGACGCCGACGTCGGCGCCGAGATCGAGTCCCGCGCGCACGCGCTCGTCCGCGCCCGCCGCGCCGATGACCTTCGCCCCCAGGTACTTGGCCGCCTGGATGCCGGCGCTCCCCAGGCCCCCCGCCGCGCCCATCACGAGCACCCAGTCGCCCGGCTTCAGCTTCGCGTGGTCGCGCAGCATGCTGAACGCGGTCGGCGCGTGGCGGGACACCACGGTCGCGGTCACGAAATCCACCCGCTCGGGGATGGGGTGCGTCGACGCGACCGGAACCTTCACGTACTGCGCGTAGCCGCCCCAGGCGTGCACGCCGAGGATCATCGGACCCGCCGTGTCGGTGGGCGGGCGAAGGAGCTGCCCCGTGGTGACGCGATCGCCGACCGTCCGAGTGCTCACGCCCTCGCCGAGGGCGGCGACCACGCCGGACGGATCGACGCCGAGGACGTGAGGCAACGTCACGGGCGCCGGATACGTCCCCGCGCGGACGGCCAGATCGAGCGTTCGGTTCACCGAGACCGCGTGCACCCGGATGAGCACTTCGCCGGGGCCCGGCGCCGGCATCGAGACGTCCTCCAGCCGCATGACCTCGGGCGGCCCAAACTCGCGGATCACCATGGCCTTCATGGCATCACCGGGAAGTCTACGCCGTGGGGAGGGCGGATTTCCTGCCCAAACGGCGATAGATTGGAGGGTAGCATAGCGTGTCATGTCTCCGTCGCGCCGGGACGGCCCGTTTCGTGAGGCGATGACGTCGCTCCTCGTGTTCGACGGGGCGATGGGCTCGCTGCTCTACGAGCGCGGCGTCTTCGTCACCCAGAACTTCGACCAGCTCAACGTCACGCGACCGGACGTCGTCAGGAAGATCCACGAGGACTACGTCGCCGCCGGCGCCCAGGTCATCGAGACGAACACGTTCGGCGCGAACTGCTTCTGCCTCGATCGCCACGGCCTCGGTGACCAGGTCTGGGCCTACAACGTCGCCGGCGCGCGGCTCGCGCGCCAGGCGGCCGGCGAGGACGTGTGGGTCGGCGGCTCCATGGGGCCCACCGGTCTCGTTCCCGGGGTCGCGACCCAGGCCGAGCTCGACCTCGCCGTGGCAACCTTCACCGAGCAGGCCGCCGCCCTCGTGGAGGGTGGAGTCGACCTCCTCGTGATCGAGACCTTCCGGCACCTCGAGGAGATCCGGATCGCGATCGGCGCGGCCCGCCAGGCCGCGCCGGGGACGCCCATCATCGCGTCGATGGCCTTCGATCCGAGCGAGACCGTCGCCGACGGGTCGACTCCCGAGCACGTCGCCACCACGCTCCGCGACTGGGGCGCGGACGCGATCGGCGTGAACTGCGGCGACGGTCCGCAGCTCGCCCTCGCCATCGCCGAGCGCATGCGCGTCGCGGGGATTCCGCTCTGCGTGCAGCCGAACGCGGGGCTGCCCCGCACCGTCGATGGCCGCCTCCTCTACATGGCGACGCCGGAATACTTCGACGTGTTCGCGCGCCGCACCCTCCAGATCGGCGCCACGATGATCGGCGGCTGCTGCGGCACGACCCCCGAGCACGTCCGCTGGATGGCGAAATCCGGCCGCATGCTCGGCGACAAACGGACGGAGACCGCACGGACGAGCGCCGTCACGGCCACCGGGGTCGTCACGACGCTCGAGCCCACGCCGCTCGCCGAGCGCAGCGACTTCGCGGCGAAGATCGCGGCGGGGAAGTTCGTGGTGTCGGTCGAGGTCAATCCCGCGCCCGGCCTGGACCCGTCCCGGGCCCTCGAAGGGGCCAAGATGCTGCTGGCCAGCGGCGTCGACATCGTGAACGTCGCGGACGCGCCGCGCGCGATGGCTCGCATGTCGAACCTCGCGTTCTGCTCACTGCTGCTGGAACGGTACGGGATCCAGCCGATCCTCCACGTGTGCGGCCGCGACCGGAACCTGCTCGGCCAGATGGCGCACTTCCTCGGCGCGCACGCCATCGGCATCCGCAACCTCGTCATCATCACCGGCGATCCCCCGAAGGTGGGCGACTACCCGGAAGCCACGGCCGTGTACGACCTCGACGCCATCGGTCTGCTCCAGATGGCGTCGAACATGAACCGCGGCGTCGATCCCGCCGGCAAGCCGTTGCCGGGCGGCAAGACCTCGTTCCTCCTGGCGACGGGCCTCGAGCCCGGCGCGGCGGACCTCGACAAGGAGATCCGCCGCCTGGAAAGGAAGAAGGCCGCCGGCGCCGAGCTCGTGATGACCCAACCCATCTTCCAGACGGACGTGCTCGAGGAGGTCCTCCGGCGCATCGAGCATTTGGCGCTTCCCGTCCTGGTGGGCGTGCTCCCGCTCGTGAGCTATAAGAACGCCGAGTTCCTCCACAACGAGGTCCCCGGCATGCAGATCCCCGCCGAGATCCGGGAGCGGATGCGCAAGACCCCCGGGGGCGAGGCGGCGCGCCGGGAGGGCGTGACCATCGCCCGCGACATGTTGTTCGCGGTGCGAGACCGTGTCCAGGGCGCCTACCTCATGCCACCGCTCGGCCGGTACGAGCTCGCCCTCGAGGTGCTGGACGGCCTCAAGCGGTAGACCGTCGCGGCGCCGTGGATCCGCGCGATCACCGCGTCGTCGCTTCGTCTAGCTCGAGCTCCACGCGAACGGGGCGAAGTGGCCGTTGTTCTGCCCCGAGGTCTCGTCCCAGTCGATGCCGAAGGCATGCAGGTGGCTGCGCGAAGCCTTGGCGAGCGCGAGTCGGGTCGCGGCCGGGTGGCCGACGTTGTCGAGATACATCGGCTCGTCCTGCTTGGCGCCGGGGAGGCCTTCGATCGCGAGGTCGAGCACGCCCGGGATCGAGACGGAGCGGCGCATCGCGTTCTTCTCGATCGTGATCGGCTTGACCTCGGCCCCGCCGAACCTGCCGACGAGCGGACCGAGCGTCGCCATCGGCCCGCCGCCCTGACCGCTGGCGATCGCCGTGAGCGCCTCGCGCTGTGGCGCGGACGCCCGCTCGTCCACGATCACGCCCACCGTCCAGTTGCCCTGGATCATCGGCCCCGGCGTATGCAGCAGAACGGCGAAGCTCAGGCCGTCGAGCTTGGTGTCCGCGTACTGGCCGCGGTCGATACGGAAGACCAGTCCCGCGTCACAGTGGCCCTTGGTGGGCCGCGCCGCGAGCCCCGAGGTCGGGCACGGGCACACGGAGTCGCAGCTGCACGCCTCGAAGTACTCGCCGTTGACCTGCCACTGAGCGTTGGCCATGACGTCCTCCGTTCCACCTGGAGCGCCGTACACTTGTTCCGGGCGTCGCTACACTTCTATCCCAAAACACCGGTCACATCTACTTCTACTTCGAGACGGCCGTCACATCGGCGGGCCGCCGCCGCGCAACGCCGTTGCGAGGTCCGGCCGGACCGCGAGGGCCGCGCCCAGCAGCACCAGCGCAACACCCGTCACGCGCGCAATCCATTCTCCCCTCGGCAGCAACTTCTCGGCCGCGACGACGGCCGAGATCAGCAGGACCCAGACGAGCCCCATGGCGCCGGCGACGACCAGGACGATCATGAGCGCCCAGCAGCAGCCCAGGCAATAGGCCGCGTGGGCCCAGCCGATCGTCAGGCCGCCACGCCAACCCGCGCGCCAGTGCCCCAGGTAGAAGCCGAGCGGGCTGCGGCACCGTCGCAGACAGACCTGCTTGAGCGGCGACAGCTGGAAGACGCCGGCGACGACCAGGACCCCGGCGATGACGTAGCCCCGGACGTCGGAGGTGACGCCGCTGAGCGCCACGCTCGCGAAGTAGATCGGCACGCCGGTGACCGTCCACAGCCCGAGATAAATCAGAGTGAACAACGCGACCGGCACGGCGTGGGGGACGACGCCAGGGGCGTCCCGCTGGGTCGCGGCGTAGAGGCCGATCATCGGCAGCGCGCTCGGGAGCATCATGGCCGCCATCATGACGGCCCACGCGGCCACGAACGCGAGGCCGTCGAACCAGGCCGGGCTCATCACCATGTCCATGCCGGCCATGTCATCCATCGCCATCGCCGACCACACGACGTGAACCCACGCCGCCATGGTGATCGCGAGGAACACGGCGTACGTCAGGAGAACCGCACGGTCCAGGCGTGTCTCACCATCCGGACCCGAAGCTGACTCGCGACGAATACCACCCTCCTCTGTCGGCTCCGCTCACCGGTCAACGAGAGGCCCGGCGTCGGGAGCCGTTGCCGAACTCCTCTCGTGCAGGAACGAACCAGCCGGGCGATTCAGGCGGGCGTCTGGTCCGCGAGCTCGACCTCGGTCGGCGGACATCCCGGCGCACCAGCTTGCGGTTGAACCGGTTCCGCTCGATGATGTCGACCGGCAGGAGCGCTTGTAACAGTGCGCTATGGGGCCGTCAATGGGGAAATTCCCGACGGGGAACGCGCAGCCACCGCCGTTCGCCGGCGACCGATGCGCCGCGCGTCCAGGCCTTCGCATGGTGGCGCGCCGCGGCGCGCGAATTCGGTCGTCTTCTTCACCCGCTGCCCGGCGGCCCCTCGACGAGCTGAAGGCCTTCGCCGACCGGGGCCTGGTGGAGTACGATCTGCGGGGCTGGACCGGGCCCGACCTGATCAACCCCGGCCGCACCTCGGTGCTCGCACCGAAGTGACCCCGAAGAGGAGACGAGACCGATGGGAGAGATCCTTGGCCTCGGCATCACGCACTATCCCGGCCTGTCGTACAAGGGCAACCTGAACCGGCGCATCAAGCTGCTGCTCGCCGACCCGCTGCTCCCCGAGCGGCTTCGCTCGCCGGAGGGCTGGCACCCCACGATGCGCGAGCAGTGGGGCACCGACGAGGGCTGGCAGCACTCCGAGCGGCATCGGGCCGACATGATTCACTACTTCCGCAAGGCCCGCGCCGAGCTCGACGCGTTCCAACCCGACTTCGTGCTCCTCTGGGGCGACGATCAGTACGAGAACTACCGGGAGGACTGCGTGCCGCCCTTCTCGGTGCTGGCTTACGAGTCGGTCGACGTGCAACCCTGGAAGGGGAACCAGCGCGGCCAGAACTGGTGGGACGAGCCCGAGGACACGACGTTCACGATCGCGGGTCACCGCGCCGGCGGCAAGTACCTGGCGTCCGCGCTCCTGGGCGAAGGGATCGACGTCGCCTACGCCTACAAGCCGCTGCACCGTCCGCTCGGTCACGCGTTCATGAACTCGATCCTCTACCTCGACCTCGACCGAAAAAAATTCCCCTACCCGATCGTGCCCTTCACGGTGAACGCCTACGGACGCTGGCTCGTCTCGGCACACGGAGCGCCGATGACGCCCTCGCAAGCCGCGACCCTTCCCGGTGACGCCGACCTGGACCCACCGGGCCCGCAGCCGTGGCGCTGTTTCCAGGTGGGAGCAGCGGTTGCGCGCGCGCTGACCCGTAGCCCCTGGCGCGTGGCCGTGATCGCGTCGTCGAGCTGGAGCCATTCGTTCCTGGTCGCGAAGAACTCGTTGATGTTCCCCGACGTGGAATCGGACAAGCGTTACTACGAGGCGCTGCGCGAGGGCGACTGGGCGACGTGGCGCACCACGACGATCGAGGAGGCGGAGGATCGCGGCCACCACGAGCTGCTGAACTGGTTCTGTCTGGCCGGCGCGATGTCGGAGCTCGGACGCAAGCCCGACGAGTCCGTATTCCTGGAGTCGTGGATCTCGAACTCCGACAAGGTCTTCGCGGTCTTCCGGCCGTAGCGGGCGACGACCGGCCCGCTCTCGACACGGATGAGGGCGGCGCGGGTCGAGCCCATCACCGTCCCTCGCGGGTGCTGCCCGCGCGCACGGTGTAAATCCCGGGCACCGTCGCGACGACGACGACCTGCTGGCGACGGCCGGTGCTGCCGTGCCGGGCATCGACGACGATGCTCAGCCGGTTCGTGGCAACAGCCCGCAGCGAGTGGGAAAAGGTGAAGGGCCTGCTGCGGCTCGACTGCCGGCGAAAGAACTCCAGCGTTGTGCGGGCCCGACGTCTGCTGCTAACCTGCTGGAGTGGCGGATCCGCAGGTCGGTCCGAGCGACACGCCGGCGCTGCCACCCCGCTTCTCGCGTGTGCGGGCGATCCGACAGCACGTCAGTCTGTTGCGTCTTCAGGCCATCGTCGGTCTGCTCGCCGGCATCATCTCGATCGGCGGTGCCGCCTACACGTTCCTCGTCCCGTCCCGTCCCCCGACGGGCACGATGGTCGCGATCGTCCAGGAAGCCCGCTCCGAAAAGCCGATCACCGATGCCACGATCGAGGTCCTCACCCTCGACAACACGGTGGTGACGACGCTCACCTCCGACGCGCCCGGCCGCGTGCACTATGCCCTCAAGGAAGGCGCGTACCGCCTGCGGATCACGCACCCGCGGTTCGGCCCGGAGGTTCGTCAGGTCATGGTGCTGGCCGGGCAGACTTCCGAGGTGCGTGTAAGACTCGCCCCTCGCACGGCCGCGAGCCCGGGCCGATCCGCCCCGGTGGGAGCAGCGGAGCGCGCCGTCAACGAAGGCGCCGACGCGATCCGTCGCCTCTTCCGTTGACAGCCTACTCCTTGATCTTCATGTCCTCGTACGAGGGGAACGGGCTCATCCAGACCTGGGTGATCGTGTGCTCGGTCACCTTCGGGCCCACGCCCATCAGCGCGCGGAGGTCCATCACCGGCGCGTACATCACCCGGTCGATCGTGAGCTGCTGGATCTTGTGGAGTATCGCCTCGCGCTTCTTGGGGTCCCGCTCGACCGCCTGCTGCTGGAAGAGATCGTCGATGTCGGGATAGCCGCCGTAGGCGTAGCCGCCCTTCGACTGGATGAACTCCTGCACGCGGCTCGCCGCGTTGCCCGAGTTGCCGGCCGCGGTCATGAACACCCCACGAATCTTCTTCTCCCGCCACGCGGCGTAGAACGACGCGCGCTCCATCGTGCGCATCTTCATGCGGATCCCGGCAGCGTTCAGGTAGTTCAGCACCGACTCGGCCACCGTCGGGAAGCCCGGAATCGGCGTGAACTCGCCGGCGTCGAGCCCGTTCGGGTACCCTGCATCGGCGAGGAGTTGCTTGGCCTTCTGCTGATCGTACGGCAGGGGCTCGACCTGCAGGGCAAAGTCCATGACGCGCGGCACGATCACGCCCGCCGGCGGGCAGAAGCCGACACACCCGGCGTCGTTGATCGCCTTGCGGTTCAGCGCGTAGTTCACGGCCAGGCGCAGTCGCTTGTCGTGCCAGACCGATTTCGGGTCCCACTGCTCGGCGAACTCGATCCAGAAGATCGACGCGTGCTTGGAAGGCACCACCTGCATGCGCGGATCCTTCTGGAGGCTCTCCGCGTCGGGACCATCGAGCGCGACCGCGATGTCGGCCTCGCCGCTCTTGAGCATGACCGCGCGCGTCGTGGCCTCCGGCACGCTCCGCATGACGAGCTGCTTGACGTACGGCACGTGGCGCCAGTAGCCCGGGTTGGCTTCGAGGACGACCTCGATGCCCGGCCGGTGGCTGACGAACTTGTAGGGCCCGGCACCGATCGGCGCCTTCTGGAACCCGTCGTCGCCGACCTGCGTGAGATACTTCTTCGGAACCACGATCCCGGCCGCGGTGGCCGTGGTGCCGTAGAAGGTCATGAAGTCCGGCCACGCGTCCTTCAGGTGGAAGCGCACCGTGAGCGGATCGACGGCCTCGACCTGCCGGACGCGCGCCTGGAGCTCCTTCGCGCCCGCCCCCTTGTAGCGCTCGAAGCTGAACTTCACGTCCTCGGAGGTGACGGGGTCACCGTTGTGGAACTTGAGCCCGCGGCGCAGCTTGAACTCGTACGTCTTGCCGTCCGGGCTCTCCTTCCATGACTCCGCCAGGCTCGGGCCCATCTTCTGTCCGGGATACGGACGCACGAGCGCATCGTGGATCGCGTACAGGAGCCCGAACGGCGTGATCTGCGGCGGGGCGGTCGAGGGATCGAACCAGCTCGGCGCGATGGTGACGTGCCACGCCATCACCACCTGGCCGGCCGGGGCTGGTTGCGCGGCCACCGGTGGCGCCGCGGCAAAGACCAGCGCAACGAGCACCAGAGTCAACGAGCGCATGAGGCCGTTACGGGTGGAGATTCGCATTCGCCAAGATGGACCCATGGGTTCCTCCGCTCCCAACCCTCAAGCGCCCGGCGGGGCACCTGTGGTTCACCACGTTATTGCTGCTCTACACGCGAATCGGCCGCGCAGCAAGCGGAAACGACCCAGATACGGGGAACCCACGGACACGCCTCGGCAGTGTCCTCCCTGGCCAGCCGCCCCGCGTCAGCGGCGACCCATCACCCGGCGCAGGCGGCGGCGTGCGCTGGCCAGCACGAACCGCCACGCCATCTCGCGCCGCCGGCGCCGCAAGCTCTCCTCACCGAGGGCGACCCGCGCGAAGAGCCGGCAGAGCTTCCGATCGACCGCGGCGGCGCGGATGACGGCGTCGGCCAGCGCCGGGTTGGCGAACAACCGGTGCTGGATCCGAACCGAGTCGGCGAGCTCGTCACCGATCTCCGCCCGCCAGGCCGTCTCGTACGGCGCCAGCGCGGCGGCGGTGGGCGCTCCCGCGGCCAGCGCGCGGGCGACGGTCCGGCCGGCGTGCTGACCGGTGACCATCGCGTAGTAGATCCCCTCACCGGTGTACGCGTTGACGAAGCCGCCCGCGTCACCGCAGACGAGCACCCGCTCACCGTACGTGCGTGCCAGCGGCCCGCCGAGCGGCAGGCGATACGCCTTGAAGTTGTCGGGATTGGAGTGGCCGCGCACCAGCCCGCGGGCGGCGGCCTCGTCCAGGAAGCGTCGATGGTGCTCGTACGGGGGGCCGGTCAGCTGCGACTTGAAAAACGGCAGGAGGTACCCGACGCCCGCGTCGACGTGATCGCGCTTGGGGAAGACGTACCCGTATCCCGGGCGCCCCTTGTAGCCGTAGGCCACGTACATGGTCTCGGGGTCGTCCACGCTGAGCTCGGCGATCGAAGTCTCCTCCGTGGTGTCGAGCGCGAGCGCGCCCTCCGGAAAACCGTCGCTGAGCCCAGCCGCGCGCGCGACGACGCTGTTCACGCCATCGGCGCCGATCACGTAGCGGCCCGTGAAGCTGCGTCCGTCGATGGTCTCCACGGCGACGCGCTCACCGTCCCCGCTCACGCTCACGGCCCGAGCCCCTTCGATCACCTGGACCCCGGCCTGGCGGGCTCGCTGCACCAGCGCCGCGTCGAGGTCCGTTCGCCGGAGCGTCACGTAGAGCGGCGCCTCGAGCTCGGCACGGACGCGGTCGCCCGACGGGGATTCCATGATCACGCGCCGGATCTCGTGGATCACCACGGTCGATCGCAGGTACGCCGCCAGCTCGGGAAAGCGCGCGAACACGCCGAAGCGGATGCCGCCGCCGCAGGGCTTGTCGCGGGGAAAACGCTTGCGGTCCAGCAGGAGCGTCGGGACTCCGAGCTCGGCGAGCGTCAGCGCGGCCAGCGATCCCGCCGGACCCCCACCGACCACGACGACGTCGGCGGCGAGCCTCACGTCCGCCGCGCGCTCCGCCAGCCGCGGACGACGGACACCGCGCCGGCGACCACCGACACCGCCGGGCTGACGACCGCGCGATCGCACACGATCATGGGCGGGCCCCAGCCTACCGGACTATCTCCGGCAGGTACAATCGGAAGGTATGCCCGAGTTCCTGCCGTTCGTCCGTGAGTGGTTCGAGCACACGTTCGCGGAGCCCACGCCACCCCAGCGCGACGGGTGGGAAGCGATCGCCTCCGGACGGGACACGCTCATCGTCGCGCCCACCGGCTCGGGTAAGACGCTTGCCGCGTTCCTGTGGGCGCTCGACCACCTGTACCGTCTGGGACTCGAGCGCCGCCTGGAGGACCGGGTCTACGTCGTCTACGTCTCGCCGCTGAAGGCGCTGAACAACGACGTCGAGAAGAATCTCCGCGAGCCGCTCGCCGGGCTGCGCGCCGCCGCCCTGGCCGGCGGGATCGACGTTCCGGAGGTCCGGGTCGCCGTGCGCACCGGCGACACGCTCGCGGCCGCGCGCCAGGCCATGACCCGGCGCCCGCCGCACGTGCTCATCACCACGCCGGAGTCGCTCTACATCCTCCTGACCAGCCAGGGCTTCCGGCCCGCGCTGGCGCGCGCGCGCTTCGTCATCGTCGACGAGGTCCACGCCCTCATGGGCAACAAGCGCGGGGCCCACCTCGCGCTGTCGCTGGAGCGGCTGCAAGATCTCGTGATCGACGCCGGCGGCGCGCGGCCCCAGCGGATCGGCTGCTCGGCGACGGTGAGCCCGGTCGAGACCGCGCTCGAGTTCCTCACCGGCACGACCGCCGAAGCGCCCGTCATCGTGGACGCCGGCTTCGCCCGTCAGCTCGACGTCCAGGTCGTGGCCGCCGTCGACGACTTCCTCACCGCGCCGAGCGACACGATCTGGGAGGCGACGCTGCAGCAGATCGCGGAGATGGTGCAGGCGCATCGCACGACGCTGGTCTTCGCCCAGAGCCGGCGGTCGGCCGAGCGGCTCGCGCGCGATCTGAACGATCGGGTGGAACACGGCCGGGTGGCCGCCCACCACGGCTCACTGTCACGCCGGGCTCGGCTCGAAGCGGAGAACCGGCTCAAGAACGGCGAGCTCAAGGCCCTGGTGGCCACCTCGTCGCTCGAGCTCGGCATCGACGTGGGAGCGATCGATCTCGTCATCCAGGTCCAGTCCCCGCGGAACGTCGCGGCGGCCCTTCAGCGCGTCGGCCGCGCCGGCCACCTGCTGTCTCGCGTCTCGCGCGGCCGGCTGGTGGTGACCAAGGGCGAAGAGCTCCTGGAGGCCGCGGCCGTCGTCCGCTCGATCCGGGCGCGCAGTCTCGACCGCGTGAGCATCCCCATCGCGCCGCTCGACGTCCTCACCCAGCAAGTCGTGGCGTCGGTGGCGGCGGAGTCGCTCGACGTCGAGCGGCTGCTCGGGCGTTTTCGCCGGGCCGCGCCCTATCGCGCGCTGTCGCGTGATGAGCTGCTGGCCGTCGTGCGCTCGGTGGCCGAGCCGCTGCCGCGCGAGGTCAAGGGCGTCGGGCCGCGCATCCTCTGGGATCGCGTCAACGATCGGTTGCATGCGCGCCGGGGCAGCCGCTTCCTGGCCCTCACGTCGGGGGGCACGATCCCGGACGCCGGGCTCTACGACGTCTACGTCGCGGAAACGGACCTGAAGGTCGGCACGCTCGACGAGGAGTTCGTCACCGAGAGCCTGCCCGGTGACGTGTTCCTGCTGGGCTCCAATGCCTGGCGGATGGTGAAGGTGCGCGCCGACCGCGTGCTCGTCGAAGACGCGCAGGGCATGTCGCCCACGATTCCGTTCTGGAAGGGCGAGCATCCCTCGCGGTCCTACGATCTGGGGGTTGCCGTCGGCCGCTTGCGGCGCGATGCCGCCGAGCGGCTCGACGACCCGGACTACGAGACGTGGGCGGCCCAGGAATGCGGGCTCGATCCCCGGGCGGCGCGGGCGATGCGGGCGTGGCTCGTCAAGGCCGGCGAGGTGCTCAACGGCGTGGCCGACGACCAGGGCATCGTCGTGGAGTCGTTCGCCGACGAGATGGGCGGCCGCCACGCGATGATCCATTCCGTCTTCGGCATGCGCGTGAACGGCGCCTGGGGCATGGCCCTGCGCGAGAAGGTTCGGCGCCTGTTCGGGCTGATCGCCGAGACCAGCCACGTCGACGACGGAATCTTGCTCTCGTTCGCGCCCGGCCAGGTGCCGCCCATGCCCGAGCGCTTGCCGCTGCTCGTCGACCCCGAAGAGCTCGACGGCCTGCTCGGCCACGCGCTCATCGGCTCGCCGCTCTTCACCACCCGCTTCCGCCATGCCGCGGTCCGCGCGCTGTTCATCCCGCGCATGCTCAAGGGCCGGCGCATGCCGGCGTACCTGCAGCGGCTGCGCGCCGACGCGCTCATGGAATCGGTCGGCGGCCAGGCGGAGTTCCCGGTGGTGGCGGAGACGCTGCGCGAGTGCTTCCACGACGCCCTCGACGTCCCTCGCACCCGGCGACTGCTCGAGCGGCTCCACGACGGCGAAATGTGGATCCGCCACGTCGACACCCCGCTCCCGTCGCCGTTCGTCTATCCGCTGCTGAACGCCTGGGACTGGGCGTATCTCGATGCCGGCCACGCCGAGGAACGCCGCAGCGATGCGGTGTCCGTTCGCAAGGCGTGGAGTGTCACGGCCGGTCCGCTGCGGCCGGACCTGGTCGCCGCGGTGGAGGCCGAGCTACAGAAAACGACGACGGAGCGGCGGGCGCGCGACGCCAACGAGCTGGCCGCGATCCTCGAGGACCTCGGCGATCTGAGCGACGCGGAAGTCGCCGCGCGCGTCGCGGCCGAGCCGGCGCAACTCATCGCCGCCCTGCGGGACGAGCGGCGAATCGTGCCCGTGACGTTCGGGACGCCACCCGAGGCCCGCACGGCGTGGATCCCCCCCGGCGACGTGCCACTCTACGAGGCGCGGGTGACGCCGGCGGGCCTCGAGCGGCTCGCGCTCCGCTTGCTGCGCACGCGCGGCCCGGTGACCGCGGAGTGGGTGGCCCGTCGCTACGCGTTGCCGGCGGCCGACGTCGGCCGGGTGCTGCAGGGCCTCACGCTGCGCGGGCTCGTCCGTTGCGGCGACTTCCTCGTCGACAGCCCGGGGCCGCAATACGTCCACATCGCGGTGCTCGAGGAGATCCAGCGGCGGCAGGTCCACGCCCGGCGCATCCCGCGACCGGTCGCGTCGTCCGCCCGCTTCTCGGCATTCCTCTTGCGCCGCCATCACCTCCACCCCGAGCAACGGCTCGTTGGCCCACCCGGGGTGCTCGATGCGCTCGAATTGCTGCAGGGCCAGGACTTCCCGGTGCGGGTCTGGGAACAGGAGCTGCTGCCGGCTCGCGTGGAGCGCTACGAGCGGGAGTGGCTCGACCGACTCGGCCTGGCCGGTGAGATCGTCTGGTCGGTGTTCGACGCGCCGGAGGACGAGGGCGAACGCCGACGTGGCCGTCGCGTCGGCGTCGCGCTGCGCGAGAACCTGGGCTGGCTACGGGAACGCCGGGAACCGCCCGCCTCGCTCGATGCGCGCGTCAAAAATGTCTTGTTGCACCTGCAACTTCGCGGCGCCTCCTTTGCACAGGACTTGAGCCGGGTGACCGGTCTCGGAGTGGCGGAAACGCGGGCGGCGCTCTGGCAGCTCTTCTGGGCCGGGATGATCACGCCCGACACGTACGGCGCGATCGTCTCCGGCATGGCGCCGCTCCGCGCAGACGCCGGAACCGCCGCCGCCCGCCTGCGCCGGCGGCGGCGCGGACAGGTGCGCGGCGTGCCCGGCTCGGTGCCGGCACCGGTGCTCGGCCGCTGGAGCGCGTTCGGCGAGGAAGAGCCACTGTCGCCCGAAGACCGTGAGGAGGCGCGCGCCCACCTGCGGCTCGCCCGCTACGGCGTGCTCGCGCGGGAGCTGGCCGGCGGCAACTGGGCCGCCCTGCGCCACACGCTGCTGCACATGGAGTACGGCGGCGAGGTCGTGCGCGGCTACTTCGTCGAAGGACTATCGGGTGAGCAATACGCGCTGGAGGAGGCCCTCGCCGACCTCGGCGGCGGCACGCCTCGGGCGGAGCCGCACGTGCTCGCGAGCATGGTCGATCCGGCCAATCTCTGGGGTCGCGTGTTCCCGCTGGTCAGACGCGACGGCTCCCGGGCCGCCGCGGCGCGCATTCCCCAGACGTGGCTGGTGTTCCGCGCCGGCCGGCCGGTGTTGCTCGCCGAGGGCCACGGCCGCGATCTCACGCCACTCGCGGGCTTCGAAGCCGTGGACCGGCCGGGCGCGCTGCGCGCGTTGCAGGCCGTCATGGACCGGCCGCTCGCACTCCGTCCCGTGCGCCGACTGGAGATCGCGACGTGGGATGGCCGGCCGGTTCGTGAGAGCGAGATCTTCGGCGCGCTCGTGGATGCCGGCTTCAGCGCCGACGGTCCGCGCGTGTGGTGGGACGGCTATCCGGGACCACGCCCGATGCGGTGAGCGCGCGGCCGGACGCGGGGTGCGCCATGCCGACCCGACCCTGCCGACCGTCATCCGTGGGGAGGGAGCGCGCCGCCGCGACGACACCGCTGGTGTAGACTTGCCGCGTGACGCGCGCGGCCGTCGGCGTCCTGACGGCACTTCTCGTGCTCGCGAGCGGAGCGGGCGCCGAGCACGAGGTCTACTACCGCTACGTCGTGCTCGGGTACGTCAAGGACGCGCGCGGCACACCACTTCCGGGCGCCGCGGTCGAGCTCGTGCGTGACAAGACCGCCCTCATCTACGGCGCCGAGAGCGACGACGACGGCCTGTTTCTCATCATCGCCCGCCTCGGCGACGAGAGCGCCGGGGAGACGCTCACGCTGCGGGCCGGCACCGTGACGGCCCGCGTCGTGGCGCGCTTCGACCCGGGCAATCACACCGCCCCGCGGGGAACGCGGGTCGATCTCGAGGGCAAGCAGTTCGTGGAGCGCTCCACGCTCTTCCGGCCGACGCTCGCCCGGATCCTCGAGCCCACTCCGCGGCGCGACAGGAGCCAGAAATGAGCAAGACCCCCGCGAAGACGCCGGCCAAGCGGATGAAGGCCTACGTGCTGATCGAATGCTCCGCCGGCAAGACCAAGTCGGTGAGGAAGACGCTGGCCAAGGTCAAAGGGGGCGGCTCCTCGATGGTCCACGTCGACGCCATCACCGGCCCCTTCGACTTCATCGCGGTGGTCGAGGGCCCGAGTCTCGATGCCATCGGCCGACTCGTCACCGACGGGATCGGCAGCATCGACGGCGTCACGCGCACCACCACCTGCGTCGCGGTCACGATCTGACGTGGCGCGCCGCCCCGCCGCCCGCCGGCGCGGCGCGGCCGGCCACGCCACGATCCTCGTCTACTATCCCGGCGGCGGCGAGGCCGAGCGCTACGCAGCATTGATCCGGGCCCCGCGCGCCCGCGTCACCGTCCACACGGCCGCGACACCCGAAGCGGCGATGCGGCACGCCGCCGACGTGGACGTCGTCTACGCGTGGAAACCGCCAACGGCGCTCTATGGCCAGGCGACCCGGCTCGAGTGGCTCCAGGCGATGGGCGCCGGGGTGGATTGGGCACTCGTGCCCGAGCTGTCTCCACGCGTCGTCGTCACCCGCGCCCCCGGCGTCTTTTCCCCGTGGATGCGCGAGTACGCGCTGGGCTGGCTGCTGTGGATCACGCAGCGAACGGAGACGTACCGCGCCATGCAGCGCGAGTGCCGCTGGGACCAGCGCGTGATGCCCACTCGCCTGGGGGGTCGAACCCTGGCCGTGATCGGGCTCGGCGACATCGGCCGCATGATCGCCGGCGGCGCGCGCGCGCTCGGCATGCGGGTGGTCGGCGTGAGCCGCAGCGGCCGCGCCGTCCCGGAAGCGCACCACGTCTACCGGACCGCGCACGTGACCCGGGCGCTGCACGCGGCGGACTTCGTCGTCGTGGTCCTGCCGCTCACGGCCGCGACGCGCGGGCTGATCGACGCGCGCGCACTGGCGGCCATGCAACCCGGGGCGTGGCTGATGAACATCGGCCGCGGGCCGTTGGTCGACGAGCGCGCGCTGCTCGCGGCGCTCGACGAGCGCCGCATCGCCGGCGCCATCCTCGATGTCTTCGCCGCCGAGCCGCTGCCGCCCGATCACCCACTGTGGCGCTACGACAACGTGGTCGTGACGCCGCACATCGCCGGCCCCGACGTCCCGGAAGAGATGGCGCCGCTCTTCAACGACAACCTCGCCCGCTATCTCGCCCGCCGCCCCCTCCGTCACGTGGTCGACCGCCGCCGCGGATACTAGGCGGCAAGCAGATGAGCACGGGACAGCCGCGGAGGGGGCCAGCGATGAGGCTCGGCGCCGGCGGTCGGCCGCCGGAGCGTCACTTCTTTTTCGGGCGTTGCCGGTTGGTGAGCGTTTCCTCGTACACCGCCAGCATCGTGGATCGCAGCCACCAGGCGAGCAGCCCGGTGGAGAACGTGACCGACCCGACGGCGATCCCGAGCGCGAGCAGCCGCCGGCGCGACAGCCGCTCCTGACGGACGATCGGCCGGCCGGCGACGATCCAGAGTCGGTCCCTGGCCACGATGATCCCCGTTCCCAGCACGACGAGCACGACGGCCAGGGCGACCGCGGCGGGGCTCGCGACGTCGGGCCGCATCAGGACGGTAATGACGGTGGCGAGGATGCCGGCCAACCAGACGGCGGGACGCCGGAGGAGAAGCTCGCCGACGCGCTCGCCGACGGTCGGCCGAAAGGCGCGACGGGGCATGGCCGATTATGCCTTGCATTCACCGCCGGCCTCGTGGAACCTCTACCGTCCCACCCGGTTCCTGTCTCAGGAGGTGTCCATGATGCGGCTCGCCCTGCTTGTCGCCTTGGTTCTGCCGGCCGTCGCGGCGGCCCAGTCGGCGACGTACACGACGTTGTACACCTCACGCGCGACGTTCAAGACCGAAGCGCCCCTGGAGACGATGGTGGGGACCGTCGGCAGCCCGCCGGGCACACCGGCCGAGCAGCTGGCCGTGCGGGGCAAGATCGTCGTCGATCCGGCCAAGCCGCAGGAGGCCAAGGGCACGATCCGGGTGGACATGAACGCCGTGCGCACCGGCATCGACCGCCGCGATGCCCACATGCGCAGCAAGGACTTCCTCGACACCGAGGCGAGCGAGGCCAACCGCTACGCCGTCTTCGAGATCAAGAACGTCGAGGTGGCAGGACCGCTGCAGCCGGGCAAGGAAACCCCGGCCAAGGTTCGGGGAACGTTCATCGTGCGCGGCAAGCCCTACGAAACGGTCGCCGACGCGCTCATCACCTACATCAAGCTCACGCCGGAGCAGGTCGAAGCCCAGAAGCGCTTCGGCTTCACCGCCGAGAACCTCCGGATCAAGGCGAAGTTCGGGACGAAGTTCACCAACCACAACATGCAAGTGCCCCAGATCCTGATCCTCAAAGTCTCCGACGACATCCAGGTGGAGACCGACCTCATCCTCGTCAGGCAGTAGACATGGGGGGCCCCGACATGGCCCCCCATACCCCCCTCACGCTCGGAAGGGCGTCAACATACTTGACGCACTACTACCCCTCTGCCTACTCGTGGGACTGGCTGCCGGCCTGGTGCTACTCAGCGTCGTTATTCTTCTTGCCTCGGTGACGCTTGCTCATTTTGCCACTCGCGCCGCTATCGCCATGGCACTATGCGCTTACCGGCTGCCGGCCTTGGGCTCGGACTAGTAGGCGGCGTTGCCGGTCGGGCAGAAGATGAAGGTGAGTGGCCCACCCCCATGGGTGGGCGCGTACATGCCGCAGAACATCGTCACGTGATCTGTGGCGAAGAAGTCATTGTAGGTGATGATTCCGAAGACGTACAACTTCCCCTTGCCACCAGCCAGCAATTCGCTCTCGGCTTGGGTTGGCTTCCGGATCGGATAGTCTCCCGGATAAGTCTGATCGGGTCCGATCAGCGACCGACTAGATACATCGGCTTCATGTCTCACTGCGGGCCTTGGCTGGGATGCGGCGTAGGCGAACCGAACGCCAATGGCCACATCCTGGGCCGGCATTTTCCCCGTGTTTTTCATAACGACTCTGACGACCAGTCCCTCTTCGAGGCGGCCCTTAAGTGGCTTGATGTCTGTCGCCAAGACATACGAGCGAAGGGTCAACTGATTGGACTTCTTCGTCTCGTCCAGGGCCCGCTTGGCGTTCCTTTCGGTGAACTGGTTTGCCGTCTTCATCGCGCCCAATTGTCCTTGCATAACCGAGGTGGAATTACAGGAAACCCAGAGATTCACGAGCGTCGCGACAAGGATTCCTGCCGTCGCCCATGCCATGATCCATTCTGGGTGGCGTGGTGGGTGGCGGCCATCGCCTGCGCCTACTGCGCGGTGTGGATTGGCGGGGGGGTCGGGCGGGTTCTCGGCCGGCTCGATTGGCCGTAGCGGCTCCGGTGGTGGGGCCGAGGGATCTTCCTTCTTCTTGGCGTCGCGTTCACCCATATCGGCACCAACCTGTGGCTGTTCACGGGATGGTGTTGGCAATGATTCAGGCTCGCTTGCCACGCTTCTCCCGGTGCTCCGGTGCTCCTTCCGCTTCTCAGGCACTTCCGCAACCGGCACGACAACGAGGCGCCGGAGAAACTCTTTGAACCTCGTAAACTCCTTGGTGGTCTTTGGCGGGGGCCGCTTGTCCATAACTCCGCCTCTGGCGCGGGTGCGGCTCCTTGCAGACCCACAGCCAGCGCGTGCGGATGTAGCGCACGTCTCGGCTGCCGCACGTCGGGCAGGTCACGCCGGTCCGCCAGCGCGCCTCGACATGAGCGCGTGGCAGCGGTCGGGATTGTCGTTAGCCCAACTTCCGCAGAAGTTGGGTTGGTCGCGTGAGGTCAGCTCGGTTGTCCTCCGTCCGCGGGGGGGGCGGGAATGATAGCGCGCTCGGCCGCGCGACCGGCCTGGCCGCCGAGCCAGGCCACCGCGACCACGATCGCGAGCAGGACCGCCAGCGTCGCGAC
>JBGPXN010000310.1:0-2618 GCA_041492755.1 Methylomirabilia bacterium
CGATCGCTTCCCCAGGCTCAAGATCTGCTCGGCCCACGGCGGCGGCTACCTGCCATCCTACGCAGCACGCTCCGACAACAGCCTGCGTGTGGCGCCGGACATGGACACCGGCGTGAAGCTGAAGAAGAAGCCGACCGAATATCTGCGGCAGATGTACTACGACACGCTGGTCTTCACCTCGGAGGCGTTGCGGCACCTGGCGGCGGAGGTCGGCTCCAATCGCCTCGTCGTCGGCACGGACCATCCGATTCCGTGGCAGGACAAGTCGATCGATCACATCCTCAAGGCGCCGGGCTTCAGCAACGCGGAGCGCAGGGCGATGCTCGGTGAGACGGCGGCGAAGCTGCTCGGGATCAAGCTCTAGTACAGCGCGCTGGCGGGCACGCGTGTAAAGGGACGGGGGGCCCGGAGGCCCCCCGCCTCGACAGCTCAGGGCGTGACGCCGGCCGCCTTGTGCAGCTCCGCGAGCGGAACCATGCGGCCGTGCAGCGGAAGAATCTGGTCGACCGCGAGCCCCTGCTTCGTGATGTTCTCCGCGAGACTGACGTTGAAGGGGCTCGGCGGGCTCATCGGCGCCGCGTTCGGCGCCGGCGGCGTGTACGCGTCCGCTTCGATCAGGAACTTCTCCTTCGGCAGATAGACCATCAGCATGTCGTCGGCGTGCTGGATGCCGGCGATCTGACGGATCTCGACGGTCCGCGTCCCGTCGGTGAGCACGCGGCGGTCGCGAACGCCTTCCACCGCGGCCTTGCGGCCGGACCTGGCGAGGTGGTCCGGGCTCACGGTCGCCGGCGCCGCGACGATCCGCTCGAAGTACGGCCGGCTGGCGTCTTGGGTGATCAGCGTCGCGCCCTCGCCCGCGAACGCGCGCACGCCGCCCGAGTGGTCGAAGTGGTGGTGGCTGACGACGAGGTACTTGATCGGCTTGTTCGGCACGAGCGTGCGCGCTTCCTTGATGACGGCCAGCGCGCGGTCGTCGTTCAGCGGCCCCTCGACGACGATCAGGTGATCCTTCATCTCGATCACCACGCTGTGGTGCGAGCCGCCGGTCACGTACCACACCCCGTCGGCGGCCTTCTGGCTCGTGACGCGCACATAGGGATTGGTTGCCTGCTTGACGTTGTCCGGCACCGGGATGTCGGCCGCCACGTTGGGCTTGACCTCTGTCACCGTGAGGTCGAGCGCGGGGAATCCGCCGTAGCTCTGCCGGATCTTCGTCGGAAACTTCACGCCGCCGAAGTCGCGATAGTCGGCGTAGCTCACCGTGACGGCCATGTCGCCGAGGACGGGATTCGCCATCGTCGCGTCGACGCGCTCGACCAGGTTGGCGGCGTCGAGGGTCGCGGTCGCCTTGAAGCGGCCCGGGACCCCGAAGGCGATCGTGCGGCCCTGCATCGTGCCCTTGCCCGCCATCGCGGCCTTGATGACGCCGTGCGGGGTCGACCAGAGCTGGAACTGGCGGTCCGCGAGCGTGATCGGCGCCGGCGCCGCCGCTTCGCCCATCACGTTCCAGGCGTGGTCGCCGCTGAGGACGAAGACCTGCTTGTGCTCACCGCGAACGTACGGCCCGCCTCCCTTGGGCGGCTCCAGCGCCCGCGTGCGAAGGATTTCGTCCCGGAGCGAGGCCGTGTCGTAGTTCACCACGCGCGTGAAGCTCCGCACGTTGAACTGCGGCCAGGCCGTGCCCGCGGCGTAGCTTTGCCCGACCTGGAAGACCGTGCCGCCGCCCTGGATCTCGATCGACTTCAGACCGGTGGCGCCGAGAGCCTTCGCGACGGCCTCGAGCGCCGCGCGGCTATCCTGAGCGTCGGCGGTGATCGGCGAGAACAACAGGACTGACGTCAACAGCACTATCAGCGTTCGCATTCCTGATCTCCCTTGGATCATCGGGTTGGATCGGTCGCCGGGTGGATCGTCGGCCGAGATACTGCATCCTCCGCGGGCTCCTGTCGAGAGGCCGGTCGTCAGAGTGTGGCTAGCGCAGTCGCGGGCCCGGGTCCATCTTCAGGTAGACCCGGCCGCCGATCGGGTACCACTCCGGCGCGAGCGTGACCGTCTGGCCGACAACATGGAGGTCGCGCCAGCACTCGGCCAGGCGGCTCTCGCGCTGGAACGACGTGCTGCCACCGTGCCGGTACATCAGATCCATCGCCTCGCGCGCGCTGTCGGCGGCGTAGACCGCGGCCAGCCGGCAGCGGGCCCGTTGCCCGAGGCTGGTATCCTCGCCGGTTGCGATGGTGTTCCAGAGCTCGGTGATCAGCGCGCTACGGTAGGCGCGCCCGGCGTTCAGGATCGCATCGGCCCGACCGACCGCGTCCTGGACTTGAGGATTCTCGCAGAGCCGACCGGTCCGGCCGCGCGGCGTCTTCTCGCCGGCCAGCTCGATCAGCGCGTCGATGCCTGCCCGGGCGATTCCGGTGATCACGGCGCTGAAGGGATGCGCGCCAGCCTTGCTCAGGACGGCAGGATGACGGCCTTGCCTGTCGTCTGCGTGTCGAAGAGCTTGTAGGCCTCCGCCGCCTGCTCGAGCTTCCAGCGGTGCGTGAAGAGCTTCTCCACGTCGACGTTCTGGTCGGCGACGAACTCGGCGCATTCGGCCTGGCCTTGCTTCGAGAACG
>JBGPXN010000199.1:0-8202 GCA_041492755.1 Methylomirabilia bacterium
AAGTGTCGATCGAGGACATGCTGCCGGCGTATCTCGCCGACGGCCACCGCGCCGGCGATCGCGCCTACGTTCTCATGGATTGGTCGCGCGGGCCCGACGCCGAGCTGCTGTCGTCGGAAGCCCGCGCCGTGATCCGCCGGACGATTGACCGCCTGCCCGATCGCTACCGCGTCGTGCTGCTCATGCGCGACATCGAGGAGCTCTCGAACGAGGAGACCGCGGCCGCCCTCGGCGAGACGGTGTCGGCGGTGAAGTCCACCCTGCATCGCGCCCGCATGGCCCTGCGCGAGCAGCTCACCCGTCACTACGGAGGCCGGCCGTGAACTGCCGCGAGGCGATCGCCGTCATGGGCGAGTTCCTGGAAGCAACGCTCACCCCCGAGCTGGTGGCGGAGCTGGAAGCGCACCTGCGCGACTGCGGTCCCTGTCAGGCCTACCTCGCCACCTACACGAAGACGCGCGAGCTCACGGGCCGCGCCGAGCGTGTCCCGATGCCGGAAGAGATGCAGCGCCGCCTGCGCGAGTTCCTGATCGCCCGCCTGGGCCGGTAGGAAGCTGTCGGAGTGTCGAGGAGCGCCACGGCTACGCCGGGGCGCTTCCGAGCGATGGGGGGATTGGGGGGCCATTTCGGGGCCCCCCATCGTTTGGGATGACGAGTGATGCGGCCGATCGCGGATCGTCGCGCTCGAGGTGGATCCGCTGGGCCGGAAAGTAGATCGTCTCGTAGGCTCGGACCATTTCCTCGGGCGGCAGGCCCTCCTGGCCACGCGCGAGGGCGCGGCGCAGCGCCGTCTCGAAGCTGCAGTCCACCCAGAACGACACGTCGTAGTGATGCTGGTACGCGCGCTTGAGCAGATAGATGCCCTCCAGCACGATCACGTCGACGTCCTCGAACGCATAGGTGCGCGGTCGAAACGCGGTCGCGGTCTCCTCGGCGACGTCCACCGTCACCAGGTGGCTGCGCCGGTCCCGCAACGGCAGCACGAGCTGATCGAACATTTCGTCGAGCCTCAGGGCGTGGCGGTAGAAGTGCTCGGCCGGGTTGTCCCGGCTGAAGCGCACGCTGGGGAGGTTGAGCCAGCCGTCGACGTTGACGAGCGCCACGTTGAGGCCATACCAGCCCAGCGTGTCGGCGATACCCCCGGCGAGGTAGCCCTTGCCGGCGCCGTCGATGCCGGTGACGCCGGCCAGGACGGCGCGCGCGACCGGCACGGTGCGCCGCCGATCGAGGATGGCGTCGATGGCCGGCTTGAGCGACGGGGTCAGGACGATGGCTTCAGCAGGTAGAGGCCGTGATCGTCACGCCCGAGACGGCGCGCTTCACGGAGTGAGCCCCACGCCTGGAGGACGACCCGATACTCGGCGTCGGGCAGCGCGCGGAGCAGCTCGTAGAACGTGCGCGGCCGCTCGCGCAGCAGCTGCGCCATGCGCGCGGCCAGGGCCCGCACCTCGCTCACCGGTAGTCCTCCAGCTTCACGTCGTCCAGCCAGACCTGGCGGATGCGGTCGTAGTACATGGGCGGGATGCCCTCGGGGATGGTCGCGTCGATGCCCATCTTGGCCGTCAGCGGGAGCTGGCCCTTCGTGAGCTCCCACGGGCGCACGCTCGGATCGACGTGCTTGGCCTGGGCGCCGCTGATCACGATCACGTCGCGATCGGCCTGCACGCGGAACGTGCGCGCCCACTCGACCTGCGTGGGATCCGCGATGTCGACGTCGTCGTCCACGACGAGCGCGTGCTTGGTGTCGGGGAGCGACAGGATGGCCATCAGCGCGTTCTTCCCGCCCCCGGCGCGCTTGCGGATGGAGGCGATCACCGACCAGCGGCAGGCGCTGCCCTCGGTGACGGCGACGCGCACGACGTCGACGCCGGCGGTCTTCAGCACGTTCCACACCTGGGCCTCGGTGGCGGCGGCGCCGAGCCAGGCGTTCTCCCACGGCATCTGGAGGAGCTGGAACACCGCGTCGCGCCGCCGGGTGATCGCCGTGATCTTGAAGACCGGGTTGGCCTTGAGGTCGCCGTACATGCCGGCGAACTCGCCGAACGGACCCTCGTCCTCGGTCCATCCGATCGGGAGCAGCTCGCCTTCGAGCACGATCTCCGCGTCCGCGAGGGCCGGCACGTCGACAGTCACGCCGCGGCTGAGACGCACGGGCGCGCCGTGCAATCCGCCGGCGATCGTCATTTCGCTCACGCCCGGCGGCGCCTTGAAGGCGGCGCTGAGGATCTCGATCGGGTGCACGCCGACGGAGACGGAGATCGGCAGCGGCTGCTGGCGCGCGAGGGCGCTCTCGTAGAGCCGGCGCAGGTCGGACACCGTCACGAGATCGATGCCGGTCTCGTCGCGCGTGCGGAACATGAGCCGGTAGACGCCGGCGTTGAGTCCGCGCTCGGCGCTGCGCGCGAGGACGACCCCGGCGCTGATGTAGGGGCCGCCGTCCCTTTCCGCCAGCAGCGGAAGCGGCAGCTCGGTGAGATCGACGTCGGCGCCCGTGCGAACGATCTCGCGTGCCGGCGCGTCGTCCACCAGCACCGGCTCGATCGTGTTGCGCACGCCGGTGGCGAATCGCGTTCCGAGCTCGCCTTCGGGCCAGCCGAGGGACGCGGCCAGCCGATCGCGGCTCCAGAAGAGCCCGCCGACCACGGGGATGTCGAAGCCGCGCACCTGCTCGAAGAGCACCGGTCGCTCCGCCTTCACGACGAGGGCGGACAGATGACGGGCGTCAACCTCCTTGGACAGCCGCCACAGCCGGCCATCCGCGTCGAGTCGCGCCAGCATCGCGTGGAAGGACTCTGCCATCGCGTCGTCGGCCATCCTACCGCGTTCGTGATACCGTGGCGCGCAAATGACGCCACCACTCTTGCCGACCACCGTCGTGGGCAGCTATCCCCAGCCCGACTGGCTCGTCGACCGCGCGGCTCTCGCCGGCCGTGTGCCGCGCGTGCGGCGTCCCGAGATCTGGCGCGTCGCCGAGCCGTTCCTCGAGGCGGCGCAGGACGATGCCACACGCCTGGCCATCCTCGACATGGAGCGCGCCGGCATCGATATCGTCACCGACGGCGAGATTCGCCGCGAGAGCTACTTCAACCGGTTCGCCACCGCCGTCGACGGCATCGACCCCGACCGGCCCGGGACCGCGCTGAGCCGGGTGGGCACGCGGATCCCGGTGCCGCGCGTCGTCGGACCGATCCGGCGCCGCGAGCCCGTGCAGGTGCGGGACGCGCAGTTCCTCCGGCAACACGCCACCGGCGCCACGAAGGTGACCATTCCGGGCCCGTTCACGCTCAGCGTGCTGGCGCAGGACGATCACTACGGCGATCCCGCGCGCCTGTCGATGGCCTATGCCGAGGTCGTGAACGCCGAGCTTCGCGAGATGCAGGCGGCCGGCATCGACGTGCTCCAGCTCGACGAGCCGTACTTGCAGCCCAATCCGGACGCCGCCCGCACGTACGCCATCGCCGCCATCGACCGCGCCCTGGAGGGCATCACCGTTCCGACCGTGGTCCACCTCTGCTTCGGCTATGCCGCGGTGATGAAGGAGGGCAAGCCCACCGGGTATTCCTTCCTCCCCGAGCTCGAGCGCTGCCGCGCCACCGCGGTCTCGATCGAGGCCGCCCAGCCGCGGCTCGATCTCTCGGTGCTGCGCACGCTGCCGTCCAAGATCATCGTGCTCGGCGTCCTGGATCTCGGTGATCCCGCCGTCGAGACCGCGGACGTCGTGGCCCGTCGCATCGAGGCGGCGCTCGAGCAGGTGCCGGCCGAGCGGCTCGTGCTCGCGCCCGACTGCGGGATGAAGTATCTGGCCCGCGACGTGGCGTTCGGCAAGCTCGTCGCGCTGGTCGAGGGCGCGCGCGCCGTGCGCGGCACCTAGGATCGCGGGGCCGCCGATCGCCCGCGACCGGTGGACCCGGTGGCCGTTACCCGCGAGCCGGCGCGCCCGGGCGCTCGCGCTGGTCCTCTTCGCCGTCGTGCTCGTTGCCGCGCTGCTCGCGTTCCGATTCGGCCCGGCCATTCTCTTCGCGGTGGTCCTCGCGGCGCCCGTCACCGGGCCGTGGCTCGCGCCGGCGCTCGGCGAGGCGCGCCTGGAGGAGACCACGATCCCGGGCGCTCGCCGGATTCGCGCCGATCTCTACCGCCCGCCGGCGCCCCGGCAGGCGATGCTCCTCGTTCACGGGTTGTCGCCGGCGGGCCGGCGCCAGCCCGACCTCGCCAGACTCGCGCAGCTCCTGGCGCGGCGCGATGCGCTGGTCATGGTTCCGCACTTCGAGGGCCTGGCGGCGTTCCAGCTGAGCGGGCAGGAAGTCGACGAGATCGGCGCCAGCATTGCGCGTCTCACGCGCCTGGCCGGGCCGGGGATCCCCGTCGTGGTCGCGGGATTCAGCTTCGGTGCAGGCCCCGCGCTCATGGCCGCGGCGGCGGCCCCCGGCGTCCGCCGGGTGGCGAGCTTCGGCGGCTACGCCGACTTGCGGCACGTGGTGGCCTACGTCACGACCGGGACCCACGGATTTGGCGCCCGGCGCTACGTGCAGAAGTTCGAGGAGTACAACCGGTGGAAGCTGCTCGCGCTCCTGGCCGGGCTCATCGACGACGCGGATGATCGCGAGCGCCTCATCGAGATCGCGGCCGGCAAGCTCGTCAACCCGTTCGGCGACACCGCGGCGCAGGAAGCGGAGCTCGGCGTCGACGGCCGCGCGGTGATGGCGATCGTGCTCAACCGGCGCGAGGACGCGGTGCCGGCGTTGCTGGCAAATCTCGGCCAGCGCACCCGGGACGCGATGGACCGGCTGTCGCCGCTTCCGGCGGCCGCCGCGCTCGGAGGCCGCCTGCTGCTGGTGCACGGCCAGGGCGACGACTCCATTCCGTTCACCGAGAGCCTGCGGCTCGCGGAGGCGGCGGGCGCGCGCGCCCGCACGGTCATCCTGCGCGGCTTCCACCACACCGGGCCGGCTCCCACGTGGAGCGCGCTGCTCTATCGCGCCGCCGACGGCGGCCGGCTCGTCGGTCTGGTCGATGACCTGCTGACCGTCCGCTGACGATCCCGGGAGAGGTGCCGGCCATGATACGAGGCCGAATCGCTGCGCGGGATTCCACTCGCTGAACTGGACGAGCTCGACTTCGACGTCGATCGCACCGCTGTGCGCGAGTATCGGCGCGTCTACGGGGCGCCGGGCGGGTGATAGCATCGCCGCCATGGATGCCTACCGGGCCGTCGTCGACAAGCGGGATCAGCGCGCGTTTCTCGACCGTCCGCTTCCGGAGGAGACGCTGCGGCGAATTCTCCAGGCCGGACGGATGACCGGCAGCTCCAAGAACAGCGAGCCAAACCGTTTCGTGGTCGTGCGCGACCGCGCCCGCGTGGCCGGGCTGGCCGCGCTCAGCCGCTTCGCGACCTTCCTGAAGGATGCCGCCGTGGTCGTGGTGATCGGCCAGACGGAGCGCCACGAGTTCGATGCCGGCCGCTGCGCGCAGAACATGATGATCGCGGCCTGGAACGAGGGGGTCGGGTCGTGCCCGGCGCATCTGCCGGAGCCCGACGTCGCGCGGCTGCTCGGCATCCCGAGCGCGATCGTGATCAACCGCGTGATCGGCTTCGGCTACGTCGATCCCGCGCGCGCGGCGGCACCCTCGTCGGTCCGGCGCCAGCGGCGCCCGCTCACCGAGCTCGTGCGCTACGAGACCTGGTAGAACATGGAAAGGAACGTGTGCCGGCCGCTGGAATACGGACCGAGGCAGTCGGCCAACCTCAAGCCCGAGCGCGACTGGGACGTGGTGGCAAACGACTTCATCGAGCTCGCGGCGCGCCTCGGCTGCTGATGGCGGTGACGGTCCGCTTCGTCGGGTCGGGCGATTCCTTCGGCAGCGGCGGCCGCTTCCAGACCTGCATCCTGGTCGACGGCCCGGCCAGCCGATTCGCCATCGATTTCGGCACGTCGTCGCTGATCGCGCTCGCGCAGCAGGGCATCGATCACAACACGATCGACGCCATGCTGCTCACGCACCTGCACGGCGACCACTGCGGTGGCGTGCCGTTTCTGCTGGTGGACGCGATGCTCGCGGCCAAGCGCACGCGGCCGCTCACCATCGCCGGACCGAGCCAGCTCAGCGCGCGCATGGCCGCGCTGGGCGAGGCGCTCTTCCCCGGCATGTCCGTGATGCGGCCGAAGTTCCCGCTGGAGTACGTCGAGCTCCCCGCCGGCGTGCCGACGAAAGTCCTCGATCTCGTCGTGACTCCCCAACCGGCCCGGCACACGCGCGAGACCAATCCACAGGCGCTCCGGGTGGAGGTGGGCGGGCGCGTCGTGGCGTATACCGGCGACGGCGAGTGGACGGACCAGCTCGCCCTGATCGGTCGGGGGGCGGACCTCCTGATCGCCGAGTGCTACTACTATGACAAGCCGGTGAAGTGGCACCTCAACTATCCGGACCTCCGCGAGCACCGTCGCGACTTTGGCGCCAAGCGCGTGATCCTCACCCACATGAGCCGCGAGATGCTGGCCTACGTGGCGGAGATCCCGGAGGAGTGCGCGGACGACGGGATGGTCGTGACCTTGTAGAGACCGGGCTTTCGATCTTCAAACCAGAGCACCGAGGCGTGGGAACCGCCGATCATGTACTCCGCCCCGGCGGCGACGAGGGCGTCAACGAGGTGTCGAAGCAGCTCGGCCTGAGTCACTCAGCAGACGGCGACCGACCTCCCGTTCCACTTGCTCACGGGTCCAGTCGGGATGGAGGGAGGCAACATAGGCGGCGAGTTGGTCGCGGACGAGTTCCCACGTCTCGTGAGCGAGGCGAAGACGCTCCATCCCCGACATGGCCCGGAGCGCGCGAACGACCTCGGGGTGCAGGGCATCGTCCGGAGAAAGCGGCGGCGTCACGGCCGGTATCTTCTCACGGCGTCACGCGCCGCGGGCGCCGCGCCGGCGCTCTTCCATCTCCTCCAGCGTGCGCGGCCAGTCGCCGCGGAGCAGGCGGGAGAGCGCGCGGTCGGCCAGGAGCCGGCCGCCGGTCTGGCAGGTCGGGCAGTAGTTGGTCTCGTTCTCCGCGTAGACGATGCGTTGCACGGGGCTGCCGCACACGGGACAGGGCTTGCCGTACCGACCGTGCACGGCCATGTCCGCGCGGAACGCGGTCACGCCTTCCGGGAACTCGCCGCCGGCATCGCGGCGCAGGCGTTCGATCCAGTCGGTCATCGTGTCACGTGCCGCCGTGAACAGCCGCGCGATCTCGTCCTCGGTGAGCTGCTGCGTCTGGCGCACCGGAGACAGGCGCGCGCGGTGGAGGATCTCGTCGCTGTAGGCATTGCCGATGCCGCTCAGGATCTGGGGATCGGTGAGCGTGCGCTTGAGCGTGTGGTGCTCGCGGACGAGCGCGGCGCGGAACGCGGCGAGATCGAGGTCGAACAGCTCGAGCCCGCCGGGATCGTGCTCACGCAGCGCGGCCTCGCCGCGGGCCAGGTACAGCGCGGCGCGGCGCTTGGTGCCGGCCTCGGTCAGGATGAGCGTGCCCGTCGAGAAGTCGAACGCGGCCAGGCCCACCTTGCCGGGGACGCGGGCGCCGGCCGGTTTCCAGTGCAGGCGGCCCGCAATCATCAGGTGGATGATGACGAACAGCTCGTCTTCGAGCGCGACGACGACGCGCTTGCCGAGCCGGCGGAGGCCGGTGACCTGACGGCCGACGACGGCCGAGGGCGGCGGATCGACGGAGCGCAGCAGGAACGGGCTCGCGATCCGGATGCGCTCGAGCCGCGCGCCATCGATGCGCGCCCGCAGCGCCTCGATGTAGACGGTGACGTCCGGAAGCTCGGGCATGGATCAGAACGTCCTGGGTCGCTTCATCGGATATCTTGAGTTATCTTCGCACGACGATGGCTCGCGATCTGATCGGTACCTCCCCGCTCCGCAAGGAAGACGCACGACTCCTGCGCGGCCAGGGCCGCTTCCTCGACGATCTGCGGCGCCCGGGCCTGTTGCACCTGGGCGTCGTGCGCAGCGTGCACGCGCACGCGCGCGTGCTCAACGTGGTGACGGGCGCCGCCCTCGGCCGGCCGGGCGTCGTGGCCGCGTGGGCCGCAGCCGATCTGCCCGAGGCCACGCGGCCGATGCCGACCGTTCAGAAGGGCCGGCCGTACGCGGAGACGGCGCTCGCGCGCGACGTCGTGCGCTATGCCGGCGAGCCGGTCGCGGTGGTGATCGCCGACGACCC
>JBGPXN010000120.1:0-13387 GCA_041492755.1 Methylomirabilia bacterium
CTCCTCCACCGTCACCGTCGGAAAGGACTCGCGCATCCAGTCGAGGGCGCGCCAGTGCGTGGTCGCGCGACGCCCGTCGAGCAGCCCGGCTTTGCCCAGCATCATCGAGCCCGTGCACACCGACGTGAGCGTCTCCACTTCTTGCGCGCGCTTGCCGATCCACTGGACCAGGCGCTGGTTGTCGATCTCGGTGCGCGTGCCCCAGCCACCCGGCACGACGAGGACGTCCAGCCGCGGGCAGGCGTCGACGGTGACGTCGGGAATCACACGCAGGCCGCCGGTGGCGACGACCGGCTCGGCTTTCTCCGCCACCAGCAGCACTTCGAACGGCGACGGATCGTCGCGCCGGCGCGCCTCATCGAGACGCGTCACCGAGAAGACCTCGTAGGGCCCGGCGAAGTCGAGCACCTCGACAGCGGGGAAGAGAAGAATGCCCACGCGTTTGCGGTTCATGGTGCCCTCCAGACGTGTGCTGGACCGAGAGCCTGGGTTTGGTTAGGCGCCGGATGGCTTGTCGCCGGCGAGCGTGATGCGGTGCATGATGCGCCGGTGGCCGGCGTAATCGTTGATCGCGTTGTGCTGAGCACAACGATTGTCCCAGAACGCGATCGACCCGGGCTGCCACCGGAATCGGCACGTGAACTCGGGCTGGATCTGGTGACGGAACAGGTAGTCGAGGATGGGCGCGCTCTCCTGCTCCGTCATGCCCTGAAAGCGCACGGTGTGGGCGACGTTGACGTAGAGCGCCTTGCGCCCCGTCTCCGGATGCACCCGCACCACCGGGTGCTCACCCACGTATTCGGTCCGCGCGTCCGCGCGCGCGCTGTCCTTCACGCGGTCCTCGCGCGTGCGTGAGGCATCGGCCTTGGACGACGTGTTGATCGCGACCAGGCCGTCCAGCATGCGCTTCATGCCGTCCGAGAGGGTCTCGTAGGCCAGGTACATGTTCGCGAACAGCGTGTCGCCGCCGGCCGGCGGCACCTCGCGCGCGACCAGCATGCTGGCCATGGGCGGCGCCTCGAGATAGGCCGTGTCCGAATGCCAGACGCCTCCGAAGTTGATCCGCTCGTGCTCGAGCTTCACGACGGGGATGATCTCGGGAGTGTCGTCGAGCCCCTTCACGAAGGGGTATTCGATCGGCTCCCCGAAGCGCCGGGCGAAGGCCAGAAACTGCGCCGGCGCCAGGGGCTGATTGCGGAAGAAGACCACCAGGTGCTCGAGCCAGGCGGCGCGGACGGCGCCGATAGTGGCCTCAGACAGCGGCCTCGACAGGTCGACACCGCTGATCTCGGCGCCGAGCGCGCCGGCGACGGGCTGCACTATGATCGAAGCGCTCATGAACCCGCATTCTACCTCGCCCGCGGCCACCGGGGCCGCGGGCGGTTTCTCCACGACGCGAACGATTCTTGCCGACCGAACTGGATATCTTGGCCAACGCACAGCTCAGTGGGTTTCGGAACCTGAATCTCCAGCCGGTGCCTGAGGCCTCCACGATCTTGTTGCTGGGGTGGGCTCTGGTCGCTGTCGCGATTCGGCGACGCTATCGCCGGAGTCGGTATCGGAGCGAACGTCGAAAGTGTGGCCTGGCGGAGGTGTAGCTGCGGCCGCCGGCCGGGCGACCAAGGTCCGGGACCCGTGTGTTCGAAGTGGCACCGCTCATCCGGCGTCGACGATGACTGCCGCCGCCGTCAGTGGCGGGCCCACGGGCAGCAGGCGCGCTCGAGCCACTGGAGCAGCCACGTGGACGCGACGCCGAGCACCCCGAAGGTGACGACTCCGACGAACACCCGCGTCGTGTCCATGAGCTGGAACGACTCCCACAGCAGGAAGCCGAGTCCCGCCTTGGTCGCCTCGATCTCGGTGATGAAGACCAGGATGAGCGCCATCCCCGCCCCCAGCCGCAGCCCGGTGAAGATGTTCGGCAGCGCGCCGGGCAGGATCACCTTGATGAAGACCTGAAGCCGGCTCGCGCCGAGATCGAGCGCGGCCTTGAGCAGCAGCGGGTTGATCGACTTCACGCCGGTCACCGTGTTGACCAGGACGAGGAAGAGCACGCCCACCGTGATCGTCACGATCTTCGAGGTGTCGCCGAGGCCGAACCAGAGCAGGAAGAGCGGGAAGAGCGCGGATTTCGGAATCGGATAAACCGCGGCGACCCAGGGATCAACGACGTCCTCGATCCACTTCACCGACCCGGCCAGGAGCCCGAGCACGACGCCGACGAGCGAGCCGTAGACGAAGCCCTGCACGACACGGTTGAGGCTCACGAGCACGGCCCACGGGAGGGCCCCCGACACGGTGAGGAACCACGTCGCCTTCAGCACCGACAGCGGCGCGGGCAGGAAGAGCTCGTTCAGCTTTCCGGTCTGGACCAGGAGCTGCCACACGCCGAGGAGCAGGAGGGTCGAGCCCACCTGCCGCGCCGTCGACGCCGAGAGCAGGGCCGAGCGTTTCACAGGTCCGCGGCCATCGCCTGCTTCACCTCGTCACGCAGGAGGCCATCGAGCAGATCGAGCGTCTCGCCCTCGGCCCGGCGCGTGAGGCTGCGCGGGCGCTCGAGCCGGACGTCGACGATCTGCTTGATGCGACCGGGCCGCGCGGTCATGACCACGACGCGAGTGCCGAGCAGCACCGCCTCCTGCAGGCTGTGGGTCACGTAGACGAACGTCTTGCCGGTCTCCTTCCAGATGCGCACCAGCTCGTCTTGCAGGACGCGGCGCGTCTGTGCGTCCAGCGCGGCCAGCGGCTCGTCCAACAGCAAGATTTGCGGATCGTTGGCCAGCGCGCGGGCCAGCGCCACGCGCTGTCGCATCCCCCCCGACAGCTCGTGGGGGTAGCGACGCTCGAAGCCTTTGAGGTTCACCATCTCGACGAGACGTTGCGCCTCGCGCAGGCGCTGCCCACGGGGAACGTGGCGGACCTCGGGTCCGAACACCACGTTCTCGAGCGCGGTGCGCCAGGGAAAGAGCGCGTACTCCTGGAACACCATGCTCGTCCGCTTGCGTTTTTCCGCGCGGCCGGCGTCACCCGGAAACAGCAGCTCTCCGCTCGACTGCCGCTCGAGGCCGGCGATGATCTGCAGCAGGGTCGACTTGCCGCAGCCGGACGGCCCGAGAAGGATCAGGAACTCGCCCGCGGCGACGTCCAGGTCGATGGACGCAAGCGCCACCACCGTCTCGCCCGTGCGCGCGATCGTCCACACCTTCCCCAGACGGCGCAACTGGACGAGCATTCCTATTCCAGGAACGACAGGTCCACCACCCGGTTCATCGGCACCTTTTCCTTCACCCAGCCCATCTGGTGGAACCAGTCTTGAAGAGCCGAGAGATCTTCCACCCGCGGTCGCCCGTTCGGATCGGCGTACATCGGGATGGTCGACTTGATCGTCTCCGCGGGCACCTTGGTGTGCTTGGCCAGGATGGTGGCGATCTCCTGATCCTTCATGCCGCGCTGGTTGTAGTAGCGGACGCCCTTGACGTAGGCCTGCAGGAAGTCGCGCGCGATCTTCGGGCGCTCCTTCATGAACTTGCCCGCGTACATGACCACCCCGACCTGGAAGGTGGGCACCGTCGACGTGTTCTCGGTGAAGAACTTCTTGACGCCGACCTTCTGCTCCTCGGCGCGGCTCCCCCACGGCTCCGGGGCCATGACCGCCTCGATCGCCTTGCTGGCGAGCGCCTTGATGCCGTCGGGATACGCGAGCGCGGTGACGTCCACCGCCTCGTAGGTGAGACCGTCGTGCTCGAGCAGCTTGGCCAGGAAGAAGTCGAGGATGATGCCCTTGGCCCCGATGGCGACCTTCATGCCCTTGAGGTCCTTCATCGACTTCACGCGCCCGCTGTCGACCAGGTCCTTGCGGACGATGACGTGCGTGAAGCTGTAGCCTGGACGCACCTGGCCCTTGTCGGCCACGATCTTGAAATCCATGCCGGCAGCGATCGAGTTGTACAGGCCCGCCGAGGGCGAGCCGACCGCCACGTCGAGCTGGCCCGTGGCGAGCGGCGCGATCATCTTGGCGCCGGACGCAAACACGTCCATGTCGACCGTGATGCCCTTCTCCTTGAAGAAACCCTTGTCGATGGCGACGTAGAGCCCGGCATTCGAGATGGCGGGGAGATCCCCCATCTTCACCACTTCCTGACCCAGCGCCGGACCCGCCGCGAGCAGCAGCACGATCGCCACGGCGACCCGGAGGTATCCCACCGCGTTCGTCATCTCACCCGCTCCTTCGATGGTGTCGTGTGGCCCCGCTCGGAGAGCTACGTATCCAACCCGGAGCCTCGCCGGAATGATCCGGCATTCTAGGGCAGCGGCGCGAGAAATGTAAGCGGAGCGGCAAGGGCCGGGGCCGTCACACCCGCGCGATGACGGCGACCGGCCCGCCGCCACTCGGTCCCTGGTGCTCGGCGCCGCCGGAGACGTAGACCATGGGGTCGCCAATGAGCGAGGCGATGACGGCCCCGACCACGGCGCGGGCCGGGCGCGTGTGGTTGATGTCGGAGTCGTCGATCATCGTGTGCCGCCGGCCGCGGATGCGACCCGACGGCGACGCCTCCGCCTTGGCGAAGACCCCCACGATGCGCTCACCGCTCCCGGCGTCGCCACGGCTCGTACAACCGACGGCGGCGAGCGCGCGCCGCACGGCGGCGGCGTCGAGCGCGTCCTGCATCACGTCGTGGCCGATGACCAGCTCGCTCACCGCGCGCGCCGAGTTGCCGAGCACCATGACCTCACAGTGCTGGAGCTCGACACCGGCCGACGTCGACGCCACCCGCGAGTAGAGATCCCAGCGCCGCCCGATGGCGGCGTGGGTCACCGCCTCACGCGCGACCTCACCCAGGGCCAGCGCCACGCCGAGCGCGGCCGCCGCGCGCGAGTACCCCATCGACGCGTAGGTGCTGCCGGTCACGACCTTCTCGCCGCGCGCCTCCGCGTCGGCGATGGCTTCGGCGGTGAGGAGCGGGCACTTGATCTGAACGAAGTGGACGTCCGCGATCCCCTCGATCTGCGCCGACGTCATCGCGCTGCGGACCGCGGCCTCGACGATCTGCACCTGCGCCAGCGTCCCCAGCTCCTCCGGCCGGAACGCACGCCGAACGGCTACAACGACGGTGGCTCTCGTTCGAGATCGAGCAGAAGTACGCGGAGAACTCGCGGCTTCGCTTCGGGCTCGTTCCTGACGCCACTTCATGTTTTCGGGCATAGAACTGCTCTTCGAGCGCGTCTATGCTGTCCGACAGCGCAGCTTCGCGCAGACCCAGGTCAACATGCGCTTCTCACTCTCGCAGGATCTCACATCACTCGAGGAGTTCTTGCGACTGTGGCGTGAACGCGGGCCACAAGGTTTGGCGTCGATGCTGGAGCACGGGCTCGTGTGACCGCTGTCACGGCTTCTTGAGCTTCAGATCCTCCAGCGGCGCCGAGTACGCGTAGCTCCGGATCAGGTTGATGCCCGGCTCTTCGGCGCGCGGGCCGACGCCCCAGATGAACCCGAGCTCGTAGATCGGGATCTGCGTCACCCGCTCGTAGAGGATGGTCTGGATCTGGTGGAGCAGCGCCTCGCGCTTCTTGACGTCCGTCTCCCGCGCCTGGCGCTGGAACAGGTCCTCGACGTCGGGCATCACGCCGGACGTGTAGACGCCGTTCTTGCTGACGTACGCCTCCAGCCGCGTGCCTGCGTTACCGCCGGCGCCGGTGATGCCGATGATCACGTTCTTGAGCTTGTGCTCGCGCCACGCGGTCGTCATGGCCGCGCGCTCCATCGTCCGGATCTTCGTCTTGATGCCGACGGAGCCGAGGTACGCGGCGAGCGCCTCGCCCATCGAGAAGTAGGGTGGCCACGGGTAGAAGTCGCCGGCGTCGAAGCCGTTGGGATAGCCGGCCTCGGTGAGGAGCTGCTTGGCCTTCTTGACGTCGTACGCGTGCGGCTCGAAGATCTTCGAGAACTCGAGCGCGCGTGGGATGAGGCTGCCCGTCGGCCGGGAGAACCCGAGCGTCTCGGCCTGGTTGAGCGCTTGCCGGTCGATCGCATGGCTCACGGCCAGCCGCACGCGCCGGTCGTGCCACGGCGATTTCGGATCCCACTGGTCGGGCAGGTCGATCCAGAACACCGCGGGGGATTCTCTCGGCGCCACCAGCTTGAATCCCGGCGTGCGCCGGATGTCCTCGGCCACGGGGCCGGTGAGCAGGTAGGCGATGTCGATCTCACCCTTCTTGAGCGCGGCCGCGCGCGTCGTCTCCTCGGGCATGCTGCGGTAGACGAGCCGCTTGATGTTGGGCGTCTTCCGCCAGTACCCCTCGAAGGCTTCCATCACCAGCTCGATGCCCGGGGTGAAGCTCACGAACTTGTACGGCCCGGCGCCGATCGGCGCCTTCTTGAAGCCGTCGTCGCCCACCTTCTCGACGTAGGCCTTGGGCACGATCCACCCCGAGCCGGTGGCCGACGTCCCGTAGAACGTCATGAAGTCCGGCCACGGCTCCTTGAGATGGAAGCGCACGCGGCCGGGATCGACCACCTGGACTTCCCGCACCCGCTCCTTGAGCAGCTTCGCGCCCGAGCCCTTGTAGCGGTCGAAGGAGAACTTCACGTCCTCGCCCGTGACCGGCGCGCCGTTGTGGAACTTGACGCCCTTGCGCAGGACGAACTCGTAGGTGAGCCCGTCCTTGGACTGGGTGAACGACTCGGCCAGGCTGGGCGTGTTGATGCCCGCCGGCATCGGCTTCACCAGCGCGTCGTGGAGCGCGTACAGCACCATGAACGGCGTGATGATCCCCTCGGTCTCGGCCGGGTCGAGCCACCGGGAGGCGAGCGTGATGTGCACGCCCCACGTCATGGTGCCTTCGGGGGAAGCGTGCGCCGGTTGGGTGAAACCGAAGCAGAGCAGGAGCGTCGCGAACAGGAAACAAGCGAAGGATCGCCTCATGGATTCCTCCCAGGCGCTCGGATCGGGGCTCATCGTACGCGATGCGGGCAGCCCCAGGCTAGAGCCTGGCGTCGGTGCTAGACTCCGCCCGAACGACGCGGTCCGACTCACGACATCGTCCAACTGGAGGAGACCCATGGCCAAGCTACCCGACGCCCTCGCCTCGCCCACGCCCGAGGCCAAGAAGGTCTACGAGAAGATCAGCGCCAAGCGCGGCGCCGTGCGCGGTCCGTTCGCCTCGCTCATCCACCACCCGGCCGTGGCCGAGAAAGTGGGCGACCTCGGTGAGTGTCTCCGCTTCGGCGGCACCCTGCCCGGCGACCTCCGCGAGCTCGCGATCCTCATCATTGCCCGCTCGGTGAACCAGGGCTACGAGTGGGTCGCCCACGCGAAGATCGCGAAGAACGAGAAGGTCCCCGACGACGTCATCGAGCGCGTGCGCACGAAGGGCGACCTGTCGACCCTGCCGCCGCGGTACGCCAAGCCGGCGCGGGTGGTCCAGCACGTGCTGGCCTACGAGTCCATTCCGCAAAAGCTCGCCGACGAGGTGCAGGGCGAGCTCGGCGTCACCGGCTTGATGGAGCTGGTGGTGCTGGCCGGGCAGTATCGCCTGATCGCCGGCGTGCTCTTCGCGTTCGACACGCCGCTGCCGGAGGGCACGCCCGCGCCCTTCTGATCGGCGGCCGCCGCCAAGTCGCGTGCGGTCACGTCCGCAGCACGTCCTGAACGGTCTGGACCACCTCGTCGATGCTGAACGGCTTGGCGAGCGTGTGAAGGCCGGCGACGGTGAGCTCCTGGACGAATTCGCGACTGTCCGGGCTCAGGGTGTCGCCGGTCAGGAAGACGAAGCGGCGGCGCAGCTCGGGGTGGGACTGGACCGCCAACCGATAGAGCGCCGGCCCGCTCAGCACGGGCATCCGGATGTCGCAGAGCACGAGGTCCCACGCCTCCTCGTCGAGCCGCTGCAGCGCGGTGTGCCCGTCTCTGACCGTTTCCACGTGCTGGCCGGCCTCGGCCAGGAACTCGGCCAGGAGGCTTCCGACCTCGGCCTCGTCGTCGACGACGAGGATGCGCTTTCCCTGGATCGCCGCGCTTGCCCCCGCCGCTTCGACCTCGGCGGCGGCGGTGCGGACCGACGGATCGACGAGCAGCTCGACCGTGAAGCGGGCGCCTCGCCCCGGACGGCCCTCCACGCGGATCGTTCCGCCGTGACTCTCCACGATGCCCCTGCACAGCGACAAGCCCAGGCCGGTGCCCACTCCCTGCGGCTTCGTCGTGAAGAACGGCTCGAAGAGCCGGGCCTCGACGTTCGGCGGGATGCCGGGCCCGTTGTCCTCCATGCTGAGGGCCACGTGGCGATCGTCCGCGGTGACGCGCGTGCTGACCGTCAGCCGGCGGGGCGCCGGCCTCTCGCGCAGCGCCTGGTGGGCGTTCGTCACGAGATTGACGACGACCTGCTGGAGCTGGTGGGGATCGGCCAGCAACCCCGGAAGCGGCTCTTCGAGCTCCAGCACCACCTCGACGCCGTCGACCCTGAGCGGATACGCGAGCAGCTCGAGGGCCTCCCCCACCACCCGGTTCAGCGACACCGTCTGCCGTTCGGCCGGCTGCTGGCGCGCGAGCGCCAAAAAGTTCTTCACGATGCGCGCGCAGCGCTCGGCGGCCTCCAGCAACTTGCCGCTCGATTTCGCCAGCTCCCCGCCCGGAAGCTGCCGTTTGAGCAGGCTCGCGCGGCCCACCACCACCGAGAGCGGGTTGTTGAGCTCGTGGGCGACGCCGGCCAGGAGCTGCCCCATCGCCGCGATCTTCTCCGTCTGCCGAAGCGTTTCCTCGGCTTGCCGCCGGTCGGTGACGTCGCGGGAGTTCACGACGATGCCCTGGATCGTCGAGTCGTCGAGCAGGTTCCGGCCGACGGCCTCGAGCACGCGCCACGAGCCGTCCTTGTGGCGGAACCGGAACTCGGCCGAGCCCGCATACCCGGGGATGGCGGTGCCCTGGAGCGCGTCGAGCACGGCCTGACGGTCGTCCTCGTGGATGAGGTCGAAGGCGCTGCGGCCGACCAGCTCGTCCGGCGCCCACCCCAGTACCCGTTCGATGGACGGGCTCCCGTATCGGATGATCGCGTCGCGATCGAGGACGGTGATGATGTCCAGCGCGTTCTCGATGAGCGAGCGGAACCGGGCCGCGCTGTCGCGTAGCGCATCCTCCGCGGCCGCCCGCTCCGTGATCTCGTGGAGCGCCGCCGCGTACAGCCGGGCGTTTTCCAGGGCGATCGCGCCACACGTCGCGAAGCGTTCGAGGGCGGCGAAGTCGTCCGCCGAGAATCGCGGCGCGTCCTCCCCTTCCCGGCGCATGGAGATGACGCCGATCACGCGCCCGCTCACCAGCAGCGGCTGGGCCATCGCGCGAGTGGTGCCGATCCCGACGAACTTCGAGAGCGCGTGCGGCCACCGCGCGTAGTCGTTGACGAGCACACCCTCCCGCGTCGCCGCGCACATGCCGACGATTCCCCGGCCCACCGCGAGCGTGGAATCGACCATCGCGTCCGCGGGACTGGAGGCGCGGAGCTGGAGCGTGTCCTCGCGCTCGAGGAGGAAGATGCCGCCGGTGGACGCGAACAAGGCCGCGGCCCGGTCGACGATCATGCGAAGGAGTCGATCGACGTCCAGCTCGGACGTGATCTCGCGCTCGACCCCGGCCAGGGCTTCGATCTGCGCGCGCCGGGCCGTTTCCAGGGAGAACAGCCGCGCGTTCTCCAGCGCGAGGGCGGCCTGGTCGGCCACGGCCTGGACCAGGGCGATCTCCTGGTGGCTGAAAATGCGGCCGGGGTCGTCGCCGACGCTCAACCCGCCGATGACCTGCGTGCCCGCCCGCAACGGCACCGCGAGGATCGCGCGGTCATTGCTCTCCAGGAAATATCGCTGCATCGGCTCGGCGAAGGCGACCCCCGGGTCGGCGAGCAGGTCGGGCGTCGTGATCGCTCGTCCCTCGGCCACGGCGCGGCCGATGACACCGTGGCCGGCGGGCATCACGTGGCCAGGCTGGAAGAATGGCAGGGCCCGGCCCGCCACCGCGACCGCGCGCGCGGAACCGTCGGGCTCGACGACGCGGAGCGCGGCCGATTTCGCGCCGACCAGCTCCAGCATCATCTCGGCGATCCGGCGCGCGACCACCTCCAGGTCGAGCGATTCGCCGAGGGCGCGCGCCACGTGCGCCAGCATCTCGCTCTCCTGCCGCCGCCGCTCCGAGGCCTGGTAGAGGGTGGCGTTGCGGAGCGCCAGCGCGACCTGGCCGACGAAGACTTCCAGGAGTTGCTCGTCGTCCGCGTCGAGACGGAAGGGATCGTGCCCGACGAGCACGATGACCGCGAGCAACCGGTCATCCTGGACGACGGGCAGGCCCAGGTAGCTCTTGAGTCCGCGGGCGCGCCACCATTCCGGGGCCATCACCCGCGCGTCGGCTTCGATGTCGTCGATGTTGAGTGACTGGCGGTGGGTCGCGATCCAGCCGGTCCCCCCTTCGCTGAACGTCATCCGCCGCACCGGAAAGTCGTCCGTCGTGTCCGAAGTGGCGCGCATCTCGAGCACGCGCGCCTCCTCGTCCACCATCCACACCGAAACAACGGCCGCGCCGGCCAGCGCGGCCGTCGCCTGCGCGATCTCGCGGAGGACGCGGTCCACGTCGAGCGAGGAGGACATCATGCGGTTGAGCTGCGCCATCGACTCCAGCCGGCGCATCCGGCGCTCGGTGGCGCCGTGGAGGCGCGCGCTGTCGAGGCAGACCGCGGCGTGGTGGACGAACCCTTGCGCGAGCGCGACCTCGTCCTCGGTGAACTCACGCCCGGTGCGGTCCGCCACGACCAGCACGCCGGACAGCTTTCCCCGCGCGATGAGCGGCACGGCCAGCCGGGCCCGGTCCACGTCGTTGAGACGTCTGGCGTGCAGGTCCGGTGACCACGTGACGCGCGGGTCGGCAAGCGCGTCCGGGCAGGCGACGGCACGCCGCTCGCGGATGGCCACCGCGGTGAGCCCGGCCCCCTCCGGGAGGACCTCGACCCACTCGAACGGTAGCTCGCTCCGTCGCGCCGCGGCAAAGCAGGCCAGGGCACCGCCACCGGGACGGGGATGGTAGATCGCGGCGCCGTGAGCACGGAGCAGCTCGGTGACGCGGTCGACGACGATCCCGGCGACGACGCGAAGGTCGAGCGTTTGGGCGAGCGAATCGGCGACGTCGGCGAGCGCCCGGCTCACCGCCTCGGCCCGCCGGTGCTCGGTGACGTCGCGGGTGATCCCGATGATCGCGACGACGGCATCTCCGGTGCCCCGCAACGGGACCGCGTGCGTCTCCACGCGGCGCCGCCGGCCACGCAGACCCGTGATCTCGAACTCCAGCGTGCCGGGCTCGCCGCGAAGCACCCGGGCGGCGAGGGCCTCGAAGGCCGGCCGGTCGTCAGCGGCGACGAACGACACCGCCGGGCGTCCAACGACCTGCTCGAGGGCGTCGGCCTCCAGGAAAGCCAAGCCGGCGCGATTGACACTGAGGAGCACCCCGTCGCGGCCGATGACCTTGACGCATTCGGGCTCGGCATCGACGATCATGCGCAGGAGCTTCTCGCGCTCGGCCAGGCTCTCCTCGGCGCTCCGGCGGTCGGTCACGTCCTCGATGCACCCCTCGTAGTAGAGGACGCTGCCGTCGGCGGCGCGCACGGTGCGCGCGCTCTGCCGGACCCAGATCACCCGCCCGTCGTGACGGCGCAGTCGCACCTCGTGGCCGCGGACCTTCCCTTCCCGCTCTTCACGGTCGAGGTGGGCGACCCGGTCCGCCGGGTCGGCGTAGAGGTCGCCGGCATTCACGGCGAGAAGCGATGCGCGATCGGGAAGGCCGAGCAGCTCCACCAGCGCGGCATTCGCGTCGAGGATCCTGCCTTCGCGCGTCGTGCGGAACAGTCCCACCGGCAGCTGCTCGAAGAAGCTCCGGTAACTATGCTGCGGATCGGAGGCGGCCAACAGCTTCCGGAGCGTCGGTACGAGCTCGGCCAGCATCCCGGGCCGCGAGACGCAGGCGTCGGCCCCGGCCGCCGTACCGTCCGCGTCGGTGCCGCGCGGGGTGAGCACCACGACGAGGGGCGCACCGGGCTCCTGCTTGATACCGCCGGCGACCTGGACTCCTTGCTTCCGCGGCATCGCGAGGTCCACCAGCACGACGTCGGGGCGAAGGCGCGCGACCTGCTCGCGCGCGTCACGGGCGGTCGCCGAGCCTATGAGGTCGAGATCGGTCTCACCAGCCAGAAGCCGCCGGATCGAATCGACGAGCCCCTTGCTGTCGGCGACGAGGAACACGGTGACCATGCTCGAACTGCTGCTACTTTAGTCCCGTCGCCCCGCGACCCGTGCACGCTTTGACGGATCCCGCCGACCCGTGCTCCCCTCCCGGCCGTTTGCCAGACGAAGCCTTCCGTCGCTTGTCGGTCGCATCCGCCGTGAATAGTCCCCCCTGGGTGTCGGAGGAATGAGCCGGCTGTGTGGGGGATTGCCCCACCCTCTTCACGACGCGGAAGCTCGAGTTCGTAGGGCGTCTCTACTTATGTATATACTGAACCGTGTTCGAGTGGGACGCGGCGAAAGCTTGGGCGAATCTGGCCAAGCATGGCGTCTCTTTCGAAGAGGCGGCGTCGGTCTTCGACGACATCGCGGCGCTGGATGGTCCAGACATTGTTCATTCAGCGGCGGAGGCACGATTTTTTCGAATCGGGCGCTCCGCCTCGAGGCGGGTACTGACCGTCGCCTACACGGTAAGGAGCCACGGGAATGAAGAAACGATCAGAGTCATCAGCGCGAGAAGGGCAAGCCGCAAGGAAAGAAAGGCGTACCTCGAGAACCCGTAAGATCGATTTCTCGGACATCCCCGAAGCGTCAGCCACCCAACTGCGGGCGATGCAGCGGGTCGGGCGGCCGCCGCTCGGTGCGTCACCCAGACAACTCATTGCCATCCGACTCGACCCCGACATCCTGCTCTGGGCGAAGCGAGAAGCTAAACGGCGGTCAATTGGCTACCAAACGCTCATCAACGAGGTCCTCGCCAAGCGGGCTAGAGCCTCGGCCTAATGCCCCGTTCGCGAAGTCATGTTAACGATCACCGCGCGGCGGGGCCGATGGGCGGGTGCGACAGGGGTCGAGGGACCACGAGGCACGCGTTCGCTGCTCCGGAGCGGCTGGGCTCCATCTGGGCGCGGTGCGTCCGTTGCCCCGCGGCGGGAAACGGGTCCTTCGACCCCTGTCGCACCCGCCCATCGGCCCAGCGCCGCGTGTTGCGGGTTCTTAACATGATTTCCCGAACGGAACACTAGCCTGGATTATTCGTAAACGCGCACACCGCGATCGACCGGGGGGCACGGGCGGAGATGGGTGGATGGGGTCCGGGTGACCCATTTCCCGCCACGCGAGATGACGACGTCGCCGTATGGA
>JBGPXN010000325.1:0-2154 GCA_041492755.1 Methylomirabilia bacterium
CTCGAACGCGATGCCGGCGCTTCGCACGGCGTCGATCTCCTCAGCCAGTCGTCCGAAGATGGCGGGATCACCACCCTTGAGCCGCACCACCCGTCCTCGACGCCGCGCGCGATCCACCAGAAGCCAGTTGATCTCGACCTGCGCGAGACAATGGCGTCCGGGCGCCTTGCCGGCATCCACGATCTCGGCATCCGGCCGGGCTTCGTGGAGCAGCTCGCCGGGCACCAGTCGATCGTGGATCACTACATCCGCCTCGCGAAGCCGCCGGAGACCTTTGAGGGTGATCAGCTCGGGATCGCCCGGCCCGGCGCCCACGAAGGACACGAGCGTGCGGCAGCTCACGCCTCTTCCCGTCGCTCGCCCCGCGGGAAGAACGTCAGCAGAATCCGTCTCGCTCATGCGGCGGCCCCGAGAGTTTCACCCAGCGCGGCGCGCCGCGAGCGGAGCGCGCCGGCGATGATTCGCGCGGCCTGGCGAGCTCCCGAGATATTCCGCGCCGCCGGTCCGACCCACAGCTCGGCGAGCCAGCCGGTCACGAAGCACTCCGGGGCGAGCTCCAAAGTGGGCCCGACCAATGGGCGTCCCTGGCACTGCGGTACGCGGGACAACGGGCCGAGCCAGGGGAGGCGCTCGAGACTCGGCGCGAATCCCGTGCAGCACCAGACGCGGTGGAATGGCTCCTCGCGTCGGTGACGATCGAACGTGACGTGGACCGTCCCCTGCCCCTCGTCGTAGCGGGTGGCAAGGATCGCGGTCTCCTCCAGAATCTCGATGCGGCCATCGCTCTGGTGGCGCCGGAGCCGCTCGAGAAGCTCGGGGGTGACCGAACCGCGTCCCCGCGCCCGCCGGATCATTCGGAGCCGGGCGTCGGGGTCAGCCTCGCGCTGGAAGATCGACAGGTATTTCGGACCGACCCACCCTGGATCAGCGTCGAACAAGCGCGCCTCGAGCCGGTGGCGGCTCATCAGCGTCACCCGGGCCCCTCGCTCCGCCGCCGCATCGGCCACCGTCGCCGCGGACAGCCCGCCACCAACCACGAGCACCCGCTCGCCGACGACGTGCTCGGTGCGGAGGTCGAGCGACTCGACGTGGACGGCGATCTTCGGATCGTGTCGCGCCAGCTCGGCGGCCCACGCCGGTATGCGCTCGTGGCCACGCATTCCTGGCGCGAGGATGAGTGTCCGCGCATCGATGGTCGTGCCGTCCGCTGCGTGCAGTCGATAACCGTCGCCAGTCGTTTCGCCGTCTGCCACCGTGGAGGGAACGACCAACGCGTCGAGCCCTTCGCGAGCTACTACCCAGCGGCTGTGGTCCATGAAGAGCTGGAGTGACGGGCGGCGATACGGCGCAAAGAGTTCGCGCGCGCGGCCGTGGGCCCGCGCGTAGTCGAGCAGACTCTCAGGCGCGACGTCCAGGTGGTGGGCACCAGGCGAACGCATCGTCTCCATGCCTTGACCCCGGGTCCGACGCTGCCAGTCGCTCAAGCACGTACCGGAGGGATCGACGAGACGCAGAGATTGCCCGAGCGCCGGCCATTCGTGGAGCAGGCGTACAGCGACGACCGCGGCATGGATTCCGGCCCCGACGATGGCGACGGCGAGTCTGGCGTCCGGCATCGCGCGTCAGCCCCCCGTCATGACCGGCTCGTTGGCGAGCACCGAGCGGCTGAGGCGTTCGATCTGGGCGGCGCCTTCCACGAGCTTCTTCATGTCCGCCATGCCGTCGGTCGTATTGAGCAGGATGCCACCCACAGGCAGCCCGTTGCGGACGATGACGCGCCGGTAGATCCGGCTCACCGGGTCCAGCACGCGCTGGGAGGTGACCTCACCGCCGTCGGCGAGGATGCTGCCGATAGAGAAGAGCGGGATGCCGAGACACTTGAGAATGGTCACGGGCACGAAGCCCGAGAACTGCGCGGGTCGGCCGATCGCGTTGGCGGCGGCGACTTTGGCCTGCTCGATCGCGTTCGTCCACAGCCCGACGACCTGACCGCGCCATTCGACGACGTCGCCCGCCGCGTAGACGTCCTCGGCAGAGGTTCGCATCCGGTCGTCCACCAGGAGGCCGCGCCCGCAGTCGAGCCCCGCGCGCTGCACCCAGTCGATGTTGGGGCGGATGCCGGTGGAGACCACCACCAGGTCGGCGTCGAAACGA
>JBGPXN010000106.1:0-14896 GCA_041492755.1 Methylomirabilia bacterium
CCCAGTTGAGCCCCCAGCTGCCGAGTAGCTTGGCGGCGAGAATGACCCAGAGCGCGATCCCGCCGATCACGCGGATAGGCTAACCGACGCGCGGCGGGCGCGTGCGAGGGAAATCGCGCCCGGCCGTCGAATTCGGGGGCCGAGCGCTCGCGACCTCAGTCGCCGCGGGCGTCGAGTGTCTTGCGAAGCACGACGCGATCCACCCCCGGACCCGCATAGTCCCTGACCACCGGTATCCCGCCTGCATTCGGCACACCCTCGAGACGGAAACCCAGCCTCTGATGAAACCGGATCGACGGGGAGTTTTCCGGGCTGGTGATGGCTTAGCGAAGACTCGAACGATCCGCCCGTGGGCGCTACGGCGCCGACCGTCCGAGCTCCGGCGACAACGCCGACGCGACCGCCCTGATACGCTGGGCTCGATGGCGAGGACGGCGGTAACCGCGATCAGGTGGAACCGCGAGGGTGAGACGCACTTTCCCTACGGTCGCGTCTCGCCCGACCCCGCGCGCTGGACGCCCGTCGGTCTGCCACCGCCGTGGCGCGATCGCCCCTGGATCTTCGGTGTCATGGTCGCCTCCGCGAACGGCGTGGTCGCGTGGCGCCGGCGCGGCCCTGACGACGATCCGATGCGGGCCATCCTCGGCGGCGGGCAGCGACCGGACCGGCTCGCGGACAAGCGTCAGATGCGCCTGCTCCGCTCCTACGGTGATGCGGCCGTCGGGGCCCAGACGGTGCGCGATCAGCCGGGACTCGTCCTGACACCCCAGGAGGCCGGCGACGAGCCGGCACCCGAGCTCTATCGGTTCCGCACGGAGCACGGATTGTCCTACCACCCGCGCAACGTCGTCTACTCGTTGTCCGGACGATTGCCGCTCGATCACCCGATGTTCAACGCGCCGGACCTGCAACCGATCGCCGTCACCACCGACGTCGGGGCGGCCGAGCTCACACGCCGCGGCGCCGCCGCGCGCGGCGTGCCGCTGATCGTCGAGCCGCGGCTCGACCCGACGGGTCTCCGTCGGGCCCACCAGCGGCTTTTCGCCGAGTTCGGTGTCCGCTATCTTGCGTGCGAAGGCGGCGAAACGGTGTTGAACGCGCTCCGCGCCGCCGGACTGCTCGACGAGGTGTTTCTGACCGTGACCGACGTGGTGATCGACGAGTCGGCGCACGAGGGCGTGCTGAGAATCCACGACTTCCGCGCGGCCGGCGCCGAGCTCATCGGCGAGGGTAGGGTCGAGCCCGCCGGCGGCTACGTCTTTCAGCGCTGGCGACTGTCGCGCCGATAGTCCGCGCGCGGCCGGACCGCCGCCGCGTTCGGCGCGCGCGCGGCGGTCGATGCGTCAGGCGCGGTGGGCGAGGCGGCCGGCGATGCGGGCCGCGAGTCGTGCCGCCTGCGCGTTCGAGGGCATCACGATCACGCCCGCCGCCTGGAGTCGCTGGATCTGTCCGGCCTTGCCTTGCGAATCGGCGTCGGTCCCGCACACGCTCGCTACCATTGCCAGGGCGCGCCCGGCGATCCGTGCGTGGTCGCGCGCCGCCCCCAGCGCCGGGAGAACCTCGCCGACTGGATCGGGGTGCGCGCCGTAGCCGAGCACCACGTCGAGCAGCAGGACGGCGGTCGCGGGTTCGGCCGCTTCGCGCGCGATCCATTCGCGACGCACGGTGCCGTCGATCATCGGATGCGGCCGCCCGACCGTGAACACGTCCTCCCCGAGATCGACGACGCGGTGGCCGTCGCCACCGCCGGTGAGCCCGGGCGCGACGCCACCGAGCCCGGCCGCGAGCAATGCCCGCGCCTCGCCGGCCAGGGTGCCGCCCGCGTAGATGCCGCGCACGTACCGCTGTCCGGGCGCCATCCCGCGCACGGCAGTCTCCACCAGGCGCTCGACGTCGTCCGCAGGAAGGTCGAATTCGATGCGGGTGGGCGTCGTCTTGCGCGCGAGCGCAACCGCGCCCCGCGCGGCGTCTTCGAGCGAGTCGGCCACGTGGACGCTGCCGCGACCCGTGCCGACGGCCGACCGCGCGTCACCGGCAGTGGTCCGTGTCCCGCCGGCCCCACCGCCCATGCCGGCGGCGCCGCCGACGAACGAAAGCACGCACGGCTTGCCCAGTGCGGCCGTCCACGCCGCGAGCCGCTCCGCCACCTTCGCGCCGGGCGGCTTGCCGACGACGCAGACCACCTCGGTGCCCGGGTCGGCGCCGAGAGCCGCCAGGGCTCGCTCCATCATGAGTCCGCCCACGGCATCCGAGAGATCCCGGCCGCCGACACCGATCGCGTGCGAGATGCCTTCCCCTCCCGCCACGACGTGGCAGGCCACTTCCTGAAGCCCGGTGCCCGACGCGGCGGCGATGCCGATGCGGCCGCGCGGCACCGCGTTGGCAAAGCCGAGCGGGACGCCGTCGATGATCGCGGTCCCGCAGTCGGGGCCCATGAGGAAGAGATCGCGCGCCGCCGCGAACCGTTTCAGCTCGATCTCGGTCTCGAGCGGCACGTTGTCGCTGAAGAGCATGACGTGCAGGCCGCGGCGCAAGGCCTTCAGCGCCTCGGCGCCGGCATAGAGTCCGGGCACGGACACGAAGGCGAGGGTGGTCTCCGGCACCACGCCCAATGCCGAATCGAGCGTGCGGGGCGCGGGCGCGGCCGCCGCGATGACGCCACTTCGCCTCGTCGAGCCGGTCACCGGTGCGGCGGGCGCGGTGAGCGCGGCGCGCGCGGCGGCCGCGGCCGCTTCGGCGGCGGCCGGATCGTCGGCGATCACCGCGATGACGAGGTCGTTGGCCGAGGCCCGAGCGCCGTCGGTCGTGAGCAGGCCCGCCTGCTCCAGGAGCGCTCGATTGGGTGGCGTCGCCATCATGGCGGCGGCGCGCGTGACGCCGGGCACGGACTCGAGGTCGCGCGTCAGCCGCATCAGCGTGACGGAGTCGTGGTACGCGCTCTTCCAGACGACGTTGTAGGTGGCCGCGATCGTCACCGCGGCGACGTGATGCCGTAGGCCTTGATCTTCCGGTACAGGTGGCTGCGCTCGATGCCGAGGCGCTCCGCGGTCCGGGTCATGTTCCACTCGTTGGCGCGCAGCTCGGCCAGGATGTACGCGCGCTCGAAGTTCTCGCGCGCCTCCCGCAGCGACCGCGCGCGGGCTTCCCCGCCGACGGCGGTGTCCTTGGGCCGCAGCGGCGCCGGCAGGTCGTCGACGTCGATGACGTCGCGGGGGACCATGATGACCAGGCGCTCGATCATGTTCCGGAGCTCGCGCACGTTGCCGGGCCAGTCGTAGGCCAGGAAGTAGGCGAGCGCCTCGCCCGTCACCCGCTTCACCCGCTTGTTGTTCTCCGCGCAGAGGATCTGCAAGAAATGGTCGAGGAGGAGCGGGATGTCGTCCTTGCGGGCGCGCAGCGGCGGTGAGTCGATGGGGATGACGTTGAGCCGGTAGTAGAGGTCCTCGCGGAAGCGGCCCTCGCGGATGAGCGCGGGCAGATCGTGGTTGGAAGCGGCGATCACGCGGACGTCGACGCGAATGGTGTCCTTGCCGCCGACGCGCTCGAACGCCTGCTCCTCCAGCGCGCGCAGCACCTTGGCCTGGGTCTTGAGGCTCATGTCGCCGATCTCGTCGAGGAAGAGCGTGCCGCCGTCGGCCAGCTCGAAGCGGCCGTGCCGCCGGGCCAGCGCGCCCGTGAACGCGCCCTTCTCGTGGCCGAACAGCTCCGACTCGATGAGCTCCTCGGGAATGGCCGCGCAGTTTACCTCGACGAACGGCCCGTCCTTCCGCGCGGACAGCGCGTGGATGGCGTGGGCCACCAGCTCCTTGCCGCTGCCGTTCTCGCCGTGGATGAGCACCCGGCCGTTGGACGGCGCCGCGGTCGCGATGGCGTCACGCAGTTCGCGGACGACGCCGCTGTCGCCGATGATCTGCCCGCGATGATCGAGCTCGGCGCGCAGCGTCGCGTTCTCGCGCTCCAGTCGCGTGTGCTCCAGCGCGCGGGTCACGGTCAGGAGCGTCTTCTCCAGGGACAGCGGCTTTTCGATGAAGTCGTAGGCGCCGAGGCGCGTGGCCTTGACGGCGGTCTCGATGGTGCCGTGGCCGGAGATCATCACCACCGCCGTGTCGGGGCGCACCTTCTTGAGCTGCGCGAGCGTCTCCAGTCCGTCTATGCCCGGCATCCAGATGTCGAGGAAGATCAGCTCCGGCGCCTCGTCGGCGACGAGACCGAGCGCGTCGGCGCCGCTGCCGACGGCGCTCACGCGATAGCCCTCGTCCTCCAGCACGCCCTTGAGGGCGGACTGGATGGCGCGCTCGTCGTCGACGATCAGGATGTGCTCACCGGGCACGTCACACCTCGACGGTGGCGGTGGCCCGCGACACCGGCAGCTCCATGATGAAGCGGGTGCCGTGCGGCACGTTGTCCTCGACGCGCACCGAGCCGCCGTGCTCGGAGGCGATCTCCTGCACGATGGACAGGCCGAGCCCCATGCCCGCCGTCTTCGTGGAGAAGTATGGCTGGAAGAGCTTCTCGCGCGCTTCCGGACTGAGCCCGGGGCCGTTGTCGCTCACGATGAGGCAGACGCGCGCGTGGTGGCCCAGGTGGGCGAGCTCGACGTCGACGTCGCCGGCGCCGCCGACCGCTTCGACGGCGTTGTCGACGAGGTTGAGGATCGCGCGCTTGACGTGGTCGGGATCGACCTCCACCAGCGGCAGGTCTTCAGGATAGCGCGCGCCGATGCGCATGGCGGGATAGGACTCGCGGTACAGGCTGGTCACGCTCTCGACGAGCGGCCGCAGGTCGCTCGGACGTGGCGCCAGCGCGGGCATGCGCGCGAAGCGCGAGAACTCGTCGACCAGGCGTTTGAGCGCGTCCACTTCCTGGATGATCGTCTCGGTGCACTCGGCCACCAGCCGCTGCTCGTCGCCGGTGCGGGTCAGGCGCCGCTGCAGCCGCTGGGCGGAGAGCTGGATCGGCGTCAGGGGATTCTTGATCTCGTGCGCGATCCGCTGCGCGACTTCGCGCCAGGCGGCCAGCCGTTGCGCCTTGAGCAGCTCGGTCAGGTCGTCGCAGACGAGCACGGCGCCCGCGTAGGTGCCGTCGGGGGCGCGGAGCGGGGTGGCCGACACCAGCAGCGACACCGTGATGCTGCCCCGGCGCAGGTGCAGCTCCTGTTCCAGGCGCGCGGCGCGGGTTCGGCGCACGCGCTGCACGAGGCTCTGGATCTCGCGCACGTCCGGGCCCGCGAAGACTTCGTCCAGCGGATGGCCCAGACTCCCCGATTCGTCGAGGTGGAACATGCGGGCGGCGGCCCGGTTCAGGGTGGTGAGCCGTCCTTGCGGATCCAGGGAGACGACGCCGGTGGCGATGGCCTCCATCACGGTCTCGATGTAGCGGCGCCGCTCCTCCAGCTCCGTGTGCTTGTCCTGGAGGTCGAGGTACGCCTCCTCCAGCGCGCGCTTGGATTCCGCGAGGTCGTCCGTCATGCGGTTGAAGGAATCGACGAGGGCGCCGATCTCGTCGTCGGCGCGCGCCTGGACCTTGTAGGCGAGGTTGCCGGCGGCGACTTCGCGCGTGCCCTCGGCGAGCTGCTCGATGGGCCCGGTGATGCCGCGGGCCAGGTAGAGACCGAACCAGGTGGAGGAGAACACGACGATGAGCGTGAGCAGCAGGAAGAGCAGTGTGTAGATACCCTTGATCGGCGTGCGCAGGAGCTTGAGCTGCTTGTACTCCTGGAACGCCGTCGAGATCCCCCGAACCTTGGCCTCCAGGCGCTCGGTCATGTGGCTGGCGACGACCACCACGCCGAGCACCACCCGGTTGCCCGCGGACGATCGGATCGGCGCCACCGCCTCGATCAGGTCGCCCGAGATCAGCTCGCGGATGGTGGTCACCTCCTGGCCGGCCAGGCCCTGGCGGATCTGTCCCTCGTTGACGTCGCGCGTGGGCATGTCCTTGAGCGCGGGGTCCTTGACGTGCACGAGCTCCTGGCCGTTGGCGCGGAAGACCGTGATCGCGCTGATCCCCAGTCGCTCCTGTTGCTCGACCAGATAGGCGACGAGGGTCTCCCGCCGCGCCTCGTCGAGCAGGCCGTCGCGATCGACCACGCGGGCCAGGTGCTGCGCGTGGCGGAGGGCCGTGGACTCGATGTTCTGGTAGTAGGCCTGGGCCACCGCCAGCGCCTGGTCGAGCGGCTTCTCGACCTGCGGCTTGAACCAGCCCTCGATCGACTTGTTGATGAAGTTGGACGCGATCACGAAGATCAGGAAGGCCGGGGCCAGCGCGAGCGACAGGAAGGCCAGGACCAGCTTCGTCTTGAACCGCGAGCCGATGACCTTCTGCCGGCGCTCGAACCAGAGCTTCACGAGGTTGCGGCAGAGCAGCACCAGCAGCAGCAGGAAGACGATGAGGTTCAGGTTGAAGAGCGCGAAGACCAGGATGTTGGAGGCGACCGGCAGGTCGGCCGGCGCCCGCAGCTCGAAGTTGAAGAGGGTGGCGAGGCCGACGAGCAGCAGGAACGCCCCGATGACGACGAGGTTGCGCTTGCGACGTCCCTGCTCGGTGAGCAGCGGCATCACTGCACCCGCACGATCGTCCGGAACTCGGACTGGCGCATCGCCTGCTCGGCCGTTCCCGCCATCCGCGACAGGAACGTGTTCTCGCCGTTGACCGACGTCTCCGCGTAGGCGCGGATGTAGATGACGTCGGCCGGATCGAGCGCGCCCTCGGGCGTCAGCTTGATGGCCCGGATCTCGGACAGCACCCGCTGGGCATCCCGGATGTCGCGCGTGGTGTGCACGCCCCGTGACTCGCCCTTGAGGAAGCTGACCCGGTACTCCTTGCTCACCACGTTGTAGGAGAGCTGGCGCTCGACCACGTAGGTCGTGAGCAGGCGGTCTCGCCACATGCGGTTGTATCGCCACAGCTCGACGGTGAAGCGCACGTGGGCGGGCAGACCACTCTGCAGACTTTCGTGGAAGGTCGGCGGCACTGTCCCCAGCGCCACCAGGTGCACCGTCACTTCATGATCGTTGAGGTAGACGTCGAGATCGTTGATCCGCAGCTCGGCCAGCGCTGGAGCACCGGTCGCGAAGATGAGCGCTACCAACAGGAATACGTGCCCGCGGCTCCAACGACGCATAACGCCGCGCCATTATAGCCCGCGCGCTGCTTTTGCCGGTTCGAGCGCCGGCTTTGCCGGCGCACTCTGTGTCCGTTCTCCCGGTGGGGGGGATCGGGGGGAGCGACCGCCGCTCCCCCCGATCTCGTAATCCGCTAAACCGCCGGGGCGGGCAGGAGGCTGGACGCCGGGACGGGCGCTTCGGCGCGGGCCACGGCGGGCGCCCCGGCGGTTCGGCGCTCCAGGCCGAGGGCGCGCTGGATCGAGACGACGAGCTCGAAGTTCAGTGCGTGGCCGGCGTTGCGGGCGATCACGTGGCCGACGACCGGCCGGCCGAGCAGGGCGAGGTCGCCGATCAGGTCGAGAACCTTGTGCCGCACGAACTCGTCGCGATAGCGCAGGCCGTTGATGGCGCCGCGCTTACCGACCACGATGCAGTTCTCCATCGAGCCGCCGTGGGCGAGACCGTTGCGACGGAGCAGGCCAACGCTTTCGAGCAGCGCGTACGTCCGGGCCGGCGCGAACTGGTCCACGAACATCCGCTCGGTTGGCTCGCAGGTCAGGGCCTGGGTGCCGATGGCGGGATGGTCGTGGTCGAGCGTGTAGCTGATGCGGAACGTGTCGGACGGCACGATCTGGATCCACCGGTTACCGCTGCCGACGCGAATCGGGTACGGGATCGCAACGGGCCGACGGGGCGCCGACTGCTGGACGCGCCCGGCCGAGGTGAGCAGCGCCACGAACGGCTTCGCGCTGCCGTCGCCCGCCGGGATTTCCGACCCGTCGACGGCAACGCCGAGGTTGTCGATGGCGAGCCCGGCCGCGGCGGCGAGCAGGTGCTCAACGGTTTGAATACGCGTACCGTTGCGACCGATCGTGGTCGCGTAGTGGGAATCGACCACGCTTTCCGGAGCCGCCGGGATCGGCTCGGCACTCTTGCCGACCTGGAAGACGATCCCCGAGTTGACCGGTGCGGGATTCAGCGTGACCCGGACCAGCTTGCCGGAGTGGAGGCCGACGCCTTGGATCGAGACCGGCTTCCGAATGGTGTGCTGGTGCATTGCCGGTACACGCGATTAGCAACCCTGGTGCCACACCCGAAGAATGGTGTAAATAATTGAATTCGCTTCCTGAGTCCAAGAAGACCTGAGTGCTCGTCCGCCGACACTGTTGCGGCAACAACACACTTCCCCGGCCTCGTGTCTCATCGCGGCGACAGTTCGGGTCGCCGCGTCCGGCGCGACGCTCACGCGTCTGGGGTTCCCTCAGAGGGTGTGAGGGAATTCGAGGGGCGCCACGGCTTTGCCGGGGTGCCCCGAGCGTTGGGGGGGTGGGGGGCCATCTCGGGGCCCCCCATGTACTCACACGTCGACGATGATCCGCACCTCCACTCGGTCCGACGTCTCGCTGATCGAGAGCCCGTGCAGCGTCACGGCCTTCACGACGGTGCCGAGATGGTGGCGCTTGGCGTCGAGCTCTTCGCCGGCGAGCAGGCCGACCACGCGGCCGCCGCCGATGTCGAGCACGTCCACGCGGTGGGTGGCGAACCCCTCGATCTCGTGCACGTACAGGCACTCGGTGATCCAGGTCACGAGGAGTCGCTCCGGCGAATCCGCCTGCGCCCGTACCTCACGGATCTCGCGCGCCTCGACAGACGCCGGGTCGACGCTGACGGCCAGGACCCCGAGCGCGGCCTGGGCAAAGGCCGCCGCCCGCGTGGAGCCCCACGCGCGAACGCCGACGTCCGCTTCCACGTCGAAGAACTCGTAACCGGCGTCGCCGCTCATCGGAGCGGAGCGCGCGCGGCGAGATCACCGAACCGGAACTGGAGGATCGCCACCACGGCCGGCCCCGCCGTCTCGCAGCGCAAGATGCGGGGACCGAGCCCGACCGGAACGAACCCGCGCGCGCGCGCGACGTCGACTTCCTCGCGGGCGAGCCCGCCCTCCGGACCCACGAGCACTTCCACGGCGCTCGGCGGCGTGGCCACGTCAGCGACGACCTCACCGAGCGGTCGCGCCGCGCCCTCCCACAGGCAGAGGCGCAGCGTGCCTGCATCCGTGGTCGGGGCCGCGGCGAGCCAGTCGGCGAGGGGTTGAGGCGCGTGCACGTCCGGGACGACGGCCCGCCCGGATTGCTTGGCCGCTTCCTTCGCCACGCGCTGCCAGCGGCGCGCGCGCTCACGCCAGCGCGAGAGCTCGAGCCGCACCACCGTGCGCGACGTGATCACCGGCTGCACGCCGCGGAGGCCGAGCTCGGTCGCGGCGCGGACGATCTGCTCGATCTTGTCGCCCTTGGGGATGCCCTGGACGAGCGTGACCGCCAGCGGCGACTCCACGGCGCTCGTGCCCTGGCGCACGACCGTCCCCGTCGCCGTGTCCCCGATGGCTTCGACGCGCACGACGTACTCGTGCCCGTGGCCGTCGGCCACGACGACGAGCTGGCCCGGATCGAGCCGCAGCACGCGGACGAGATGGTGGGTCTCGTCGCGGTCGAAGACCACGTGGCCGTCGCGGATGCGGTCAGGCGCGAGGGTGAAGCGACGCATGCGCGGATCGGCGGAGCTCGAGCGTGGTCCAGCCCTCCCGCGACAGCCGGGCCACGGGAGCGAAGCCGCGCCGGGCGACGTGCGCTTCCAGCTCGTCGGCCTCGCCGTCGAGGATGCCGCCGAGGATCGCGGTCCCGGCGGGCGCGACGAGATCCGCGTAGCGGCCCGCCAGTCGCCGATGCAGAGGCGCGAGGAGATTGGCCAGCACGAGCGGGGTGGTGCCGGTGTCGACGGTGGCGGCATCGGCGACGAGACACCGCACCCGGGCGGCGACGCCGTTGTGCTCGGTGTTGACACGCGCGTTCTCGACCGCGTCCGGATCGTCGTCGACCGCGAGCACGTCGATGATGCCGAGACAGGCGGCGGCGATGGCCAGGATTCCGGAGCCGGTCCCGAGGTCGAGCGCCCGCGCTGGCGCGCCGGCGTCCACCACGTCTTCGAGCCGTTCGAGGCAGCCCACGGTGGTGGCGTGTTGACCGGTGCCGAACGCGCGCCCGGGCTCGATCACGATGGTGTGCCGCCCGGCGGCGGCGATGGGATCCCACGGCGGCGCGATGAGGAGTGTCCGGCCCACCGGCCGCGGGCGGAAGTGCTCGCGCCACGCGGTTGCCCACCCTGGATCCTCGAGCGCGCTCACCGTCGCCTCGAGAGGAACACGGAAGCCGAGGGCGCGGAGCCCGCTCACGTAGTCGCGGAGGCGGGCCGCGAGATCGTCGGCGTCGGTGGTGCCGGGGAAGAAGGCGCGCACGGCGGGCGTGCTTGCCGGCGACTCTTCTTCGATGACGCCGACGGCGCCCTGCTCCCACAGGAAGTTGACGATGCCCTCAGTGGCCTCGCCGGGGGCGGTGACCACCACCTGCCACCAGGCGTCCACGCGCTACTCGAGCAGCTTCTTCATCCGCTCCAGGAACGAGGACAGGAGCGGGCCGCCGTGACCCTTCGACGCGTCGTCGAACGCTTCCAGCGCCTCGCGCTGCTTCGCGTTCAGCTTGTGCGGCACCTCGAGGATGAGCCGATAGCAGGCATCGCCCTGGCCGCGCTCGCGCAGCCGGGGCAGGCCCTTGCCGCGCAGCTTCTGGATCTGGTGCGGCTGACTGCCCGCAGCGACCTTGAGCTTGGCGGTGCCGCCCAGCACCGGCACCTCGATCTCGGTGCCGAGCGCGAGCTGCGAGAACGTCACCGGCAGGTCGCAGAAGAGATCGGCGCCGTCGCGCGCGAAGAGCTGATGCTCGCGCACGCGGACGAGGACGTAGAGGTCGCCCGGCGGCGCGCCGCCGATGCCCACCGCGCCCTCGCCGGTCAGACGGAGCGACATCCCGTCCTCGATGCCGCCGGGGATCTTGACCTGAAGCAGGTGCTCGCCCCGCTGCCGGCCTTCGCCGCGACACGCAGGACACGGATGGCGGTTCATCTCGCCTTCGCCCCGACACTTGGGACACGTCCGCGCGACGGTGAGGAATCCCTGCGACAGGCGCACCTGGCCGCGCCCCTGGCACGTCTCGCAGACTTCGCGCTTGTGACCGGGCTCGACCCCGGAGCCGTTGCACGTCCCGCACGGCTCCGGCCGCGGGATCTGGATCTTGGTCTCGATGCCGGTCGCCGCCTCCTCGAGCGTGAGCTTCAGCTCGTATTGGAGATCCTCGCCGCGCGCGGCCCGGCCGCGCCGGCCACCGCCGCCGCCGGTGAAGAAGCTCTCGAAGATGTCCTCGAAGAGCGTGCCGAAGCCGGTGTCGCTGAAGCCGCCGGCCGGTCCGGCCGTGCCGAAGCGATCGTAGTGTGCGCGCTTGTCGGGGTCGGAGAGGACGGCGTACGCCTCGTTGCACTCCTTGAAGCGCTCTTCCGCCTGCTTGTCGCCCGGGTTGCGGTCCGGGTGGAACTGCATGGCGAGCTGCCGGTACGCCTTCTTGAGCTCGTTCTCGCCGGCGTCGCGCCCGACGCCGAGGACCTCGTAGTAGTCGCGCGGCACGGGTTAGGCGGCGTCCTCGTCGGGCGCCGCGGCGACGGCGACCTGGGCGGCGCGCAGCACGCGGCCGTTGAGCAGGTATCCGGGAGTGATCTCGGCGATGACGGTGTCGGGCGGATGATCGGCGCTCACCACCCGCGCGGTGGCTTCGTGCCGGGTGGGATCGAACGCCGCGCCGAGCGCGGAGTAGCGGGTGACGCCGGCGCGCTCGAGCACGCGGAGTAGCTCGCGCTGGATCAGCTCGATACCTTCCACCACCTTGGCGGCCCCGCCCGTGGAGCGGACCGCCTGCAGGGCGCGGTCGAAGTTGTCGACCACCGGGATGAGGTCCTTGAGGAGCGACTCGTTGGCGAACTTGACGTACTCGTCCTTCTCGCGCTGTGTCCGCCGCCTCAGATTGTCCATCTCCGCGAGCGTGCGGAGCACCCGGTCCTGCTTCTCCGCCACCTCCGCCCGCAGCCGCTCCACCTCGGACGTCTCCGCCGCCGCGGCGCCGTCGCCGCCGGCAGGCCCATTGAACCGCTCGTCGCCGTCGCTCATATGTCTTGAATTATAGCAGCCGCGCCCGGGGCGCCGGTTCGAGCGCGGGCTTCGCCCGCGCAATCCTGTTTTGGGGGGGAGGCAGTGGAGCGGGCCGCCAGGCCCGCGGAGCGTCGGAAGGGGGGCGCAGCCCCCCTCCGAGCCTAGGAAGGTAGGTACAAGTCCTGTCTGACCCTGGACAGCGCATCGGTGACCTGGCGCGCGGTCTCGTTCACGATCGAGATGACCTCCGGGTACGGCAGCCGCCGCGGGCCCACCACGCCCAGGATGCCGAGCACCTGGTCGCGGTACATGTAGGTGGAGGTGATCAGCGTGCACTCGCGCATCGCCGCGTACGGGTTCTCTTCGCCGATCGTCACGCGCACGCCGTTTTCGTCGGCGAGCGAGGCCATGAGATCGGCGATGCGCTCTTTCTGCTCGAACGTCCGCAGCAGCTCGCGCGTCGTCTCGATGTCGAAGAACTCCGGATGGTCGAGGATATTGGTGGCGCCGCTGATGTAGAGCGTGCGGCCGCCGAGGAGCGCGGTGATCTGCTCGGTGACGCCGCGCGCCCGGGTGTGGAGCTCGTCGAGCGGGTCCACCGGCGAGCGCTCCATGTCGAGGATGTCGGCGACCGTCCGCCCCGCGTACCGGCGCGCCAGCTCGCGGCCGAGCTTGCGCACTTCGTCGGCCGACAGCACCGGATCGAGGGTGATCGTCCGCACGGTGACCCATCCCGAGTCGGTGACGAGCACGGCGAGCGCGCGCTCGGGCTCGAGCGGCAGCAGCTCCACGCGCGCGATCGTCGTGTGCTGGAGCGGCGGCGCCAGCAGCAGCCCGGTCATGTGTGTTAGCGCCGACAGGTCGGTCGACGTCCGCTCCATGAACCCGTCGATGCCGGACGCGCGCGCCGGCAGCGGCTCCCGGGGCCGTGTCCGGGCCTTCTCCGCAGGCGGAAACGACTCGACGTAGAAGCGGTAGGCCTTGTCCGTCGGCACCCGCCCTGCGCTCGTGTGGGGCTGGGCCAGGTAACCGAGGTCCTCGAGATCGGCCATGGTGTTGCGGATGGTGGCCGGCGACAGGTTCGCGAAATAGCGCTTGGCGAGGAGGCGCGAGCCCACGGGCTGGGCGGAGTCGATGTATTCGCGGATGAGCGCGATCAGGACTTCCCGCTGGCGTGGATCCATCGCCATGCTTCTAACGCCCGCTCCCGGTGAAGTCAAACCGCGGGCCCGCGCCGGGCTTCACAGGACGTCCACGAACAGCGTGTCGGAGACGAGGAAGCCGGCCTCGGTGAGCCGCACGCGCCCGGCGTCCTCGAGGAGCAGCCCGGCCTCACGCCACGCGGCCACGCGGGGCTGGAGGGAGGGCGATTCTTCGATCCGAGTCTCCAGCCAGCCCGCGGGAACGCCCTCCGCCGTGCGCAGCCCGAGGAACAGCCGCTCCGCATGCGCCTGATCCGGTGTCAGCCACTCGTGCTCCTCGATCGGCAGCGCCCCCTCCTCGACGAGGCGGCAGTAGCGTGCGACGGCGCGCGCGTCGCCGTAGCGCAGGTTGCCCACGAATCCGCACGCGCCCGGGCCGGCCGCGAGATACTCGCCGCGACCCCAGTAGATCTGGTTGTGGCGCGAGCGATGGCCGGGGCGCGCGTAGTTCGAGATTTCGTAGTGCTCGTAGCCCCGCGCGGCGGCCACGCCCGCCAGCCGCCAGTACTGCCCCACCACGGTTTCCTCGGGCGGCAACCCGGCGACCCCGCGGGCCCCCCACACGCTTCCGGCATCGAGGGTCAGACCATACGCGGAGAGGTGGTCGGGCTCCCAGTCCAGGACGGCGTCGATCGTGCGCGTCCAGCCCTCGGCGTCGAGTCCGGGGAGCCCGTACATGAGATCGACGCTGACGTCGGTGAAGCCGGCCGCGCGGGCCGCGTCGAAGGCCGCGCGCGCGTCGGCGGCGCTGTGCAGGCGGCCGAGGAGGGGAAGGATGGCGTCGTCGAGCGTCTGCACGCCCAGGCTGATTCGCGTCGCCCCGACCGCGCGGTAGCCTTCGAGCTTGGCGCGATCGACGCTTTCCGGGTTGCATTCGACCGTGACCTCGGCCCCGGGCCCGACCGTGAAGCGGTCCCGCACGGCGTCGAGGATGGCGCCGAGATCGTCGACCGACAGGACGGACGGCGTGCCGCCGCCGAGGAAGACGGTGGCCAGCGATACCCGGCTCGCCCACCGCGCGCGCGCCAGCAGTCCCAGCTCCGCCATGACGGCCGCGCGATACCGCGCGATCCCACGGCCGTCCTCCAGGGGCGCCGTGTTGAACGAGCAGAAATCGCACCGCTGCGCACAGAACGGCACGTGGACGTACAGTCCCAAGCAATCCGACTCGGGAGTGGCTCTGCCGAGTTCGCCGAGTTCGGACGTGAGCGGGTCAGACCGGATCATGTCCCATCACGAAAAGGAGGCCGCGGGGGCGGCGGATACTTCGTCAACGCTTCGAAGATGACACGAGGCAACTCGTGTCAGGGACGTCTCACGGGATGTATTTCCCCAGACGCCACCAGCGCAGCCAGTGGCGGTCGCTGTCCCAGGACCAGTAGGTGAGGAAGGCCTTGCCCTTGATCTTCCCGCGGCGGACGAACCCCCAGTAGCGGCTGTCCTGCGAGTTGTCGCGGTTGTCGCCCATCACGAAGTAGGAGTCGGCCGGCACGCGGGTCAGCTCGCACCCGTACGCGTAGCCGCAGTAACCCTGGCCGTGCGCGACGCCGCTGGTGGAC
>JBGPXN010000298.1:0-3199 GCA_041492755.1 Methylomirabilia bacterium
AAGTTATGGATCGCGAGGGCCACCAACCAGTTTGCGGTTATGGCTCCACCGAGGGGAGCGATGTGACTCAGAGGACGCGGCGAGCGAACACCATCCACTCCTGGCCGAGTCGGCGCGGCACCGGCACCGGCGGCGCCAGCTCCCGCTCGACCCGGAAGTGGGGCACGAGGAGCCGGCGCACCTCGTCGCGCGCGACGGGATACGGCGGCCCCGCGCCGTAGCTTCGCATCGGGAAGAACACGGCGAGCAGCCAGCCGCCGGGGCGGAGGATGGCGGCGATGACGTCGACGTACTCGGCGCGGCGGCGCGGGTCGATGGCGCAGAAGCACGTGTACTCCCACACGCCGTCGAAGGCGTGCGGGTAGCGGGCCGGCAGCGTGAAGACGTCGTCCTGCTCGAAGCGGGTGGTGACGCCCTCGCGGGTGGCGAGGGCGCGCGCCTCGGCGATGGCGACGGGGGCGAAATCGAATCCGACGACGTCATAGCCGCGGCCGGCGAGGAGCCGCACGTCGTGCCCGCGGCCGCAGCCGGGCACGGCGATCCGGCCGGGCGGTGGCGGCGTGGTGTCGATCCAGTGCACGAGCGACGGATGCGCTCGCCCCGTCTCCCAGCCGTCCTCGCCCTGCGCGTAGCGCTCCTCCCAGAACTCGGGCGCGTCTACGGAGGCCATGCGCATTCCTCGAAGTTCGCGATCACGCGCTCGGCGCCCGCGGCGAGCAGCTCTTCGGGCGGATACGCCGTCGCGACGCCGATCACGCGCATGCCGGCGCGCCGGGCCGCGGTGACCCCGACCACCGCGTCTTCGAAGACCAGGCAGCGGTCCGCCGGCCGGGCGAGGCCCTGCGCGGCGCGGAGGTACACCTCGGGATTCGGCTTGCCGTTCACGACGTCGTCGGCCGCGATGACGACGTCGAAATACCGCGCGAGCCCGAGGCTGCCGAGGTGGCGGGTGGTGTCGTCGCGGCGGGCCGACGTCGCCACCGCGCGCGGCACGTCGCGCCGCACGAGGTCCTCGAGAAACGTGGCCACGCCCGCCACCGCGGGCAGCCCGGCCTGCGAGAAGCGGACGTAGTGCTCGTGCTTGCGCCGCGCGAGCTGTCGCGCTTCCGCCGGCGTCATGGCGCGACCCACCAGCAGCGGCACCGCCTCGACCGCGGGGCGGCCAATAGTCAGCCGCCAGAACTGCGGCGGCGCGGCCATCCCGAGCTCACCGAGCATGGCGACCCACGACGCCCGGTGATGCGCGCCGGAATCGATGAGGACGCCATCCATGTCGAAGATGACGGCGTGGGGGATGGGCGCGGGCGGCGCCGGGCCGGGCGGCGCGGTCACTTCAATCGGTAGAGAGGAGCGAGGGCCCGGAACGTCTCGAGCGCCGCGGCGCGGTACTCCGCCTCTGTCCAGTGCGCCGCCTCGTCGGCGGCGACCGCGCGTCCGATCACGAGCTGGCCGTCGCGCGTGCGCATGAGCTCGTCGCCGAGGCCGGCCAGCTTCTCTACGTCCAGGTCGGCGAGCGGCGCCGCCGGCTCCTCGTCGTGCTCGTTCTTGAACCAGGCGAGGCCGCGGACCCGGCGCAGGACCGGGCCGAGCTTCGACGCGTTCTTCTTCCACGCCGCGGCCCAGCGCTTCTTGTCGGCGTGCTCGGGGCCCACCTCGAACAGGAACCGGACACAGTTGCGCGAGACGGCGACCTTGAAATGCGGGTGCTTCTTGTAGCCGCGCGCGTCCGGCCCGAAGGCCACCCAGGTGTCGGCCGGCGGGTTCACGGTGCGGCGCGCGTGCTTGGCGACGTGCGCGAAGACGTCGTCGTTGGCGGTGCGCTGCACCGCCGGGGCGAGGCTGTGCCCCAGCGCCTCCAGCTTGGGCCGGACGCGCCCCTTGATCTCACCCATCCGGGCCTGGAATCCCTTCGTTTCGAACACCTTGAAGTCGGCGGCGTTGAAGGCTGGCGACGGCATGATGTGCTCCTCGGTCGGGCGTCGAGCAGGGGCAGGGTTACACGGGAGGGATGGGTGGCAGCGTGATCGATCGTGTTCACGGCGACGCGGACCACGGCGCTGGCCCACAGCGGCTCGCCGGTGTTGGGATTCAGCTCCGCGGAGCCGCCGTTGCGGTAGCGCAACCTCAAAATCGAATCCGTCACGTTCATTGCGAATCCGCTCGGGTAGTCGGGATTGGGCGGATACACGTCGACCAGCTTGGCCGTGACGTCCGTGTAGGGGAAATCCGTGTCGGGGAAATCCGACGAAACCCAAAGCGTCACCGTGACCGGCCCTGTCACCTCTACGTCCCGGGGTAGGGGCGCGGTTTCCCAGACGAGAACATTTCATGTGAGAACATCGCGACGAAGAACCGCACGGCGCCTCCTCAGGTCAACGGATCACCCGGGTGGGCAGAGACGCTAGTCTAATCGTGGGGGCACGCGGCTTCAATGCCGAATCGCGGCGACGCTGGCGCCGGACGTCACGGAGTCGTGGGCGGAAGCGCACGAAGCGCATCTTCGAGAGGAGCGCACATGAGCGACGAATCGACGTTCCACAATCTCCTGGAAGGCGGCATCGTCCGCGAGCTGGCGCCGGGGTTGACCGCGCGCGTATTCCCGGGCGTCCACGCCATGCTCTCGGTCGTGACCATCGAGCCGCACTCCGTCTCGCCCGTGCATTCGCATCCGCAAGAACAATGGGGCGTGAGCGCCGGCCGCGGCCTGGGCGCCGCGGCCGTGTCGGCCGGCTGATCGAAGTCGGTGGCTAGCTGAGGATCCGCGGCTCCAGCGTGTCGAGGCGCGCCTTGAGCCGGGCGACGTCCTCGCGCAGATCCTCGACACGTTGCTCCAGGAGAGCGTGGCGTTGCCGGTGGCGCTCCATGGCCTCCGCCATCCCTTCGAGTTGCCGGGCCTCTTCCGCTGCGATCTGGTCCCCACGCCGGCTGAGGGCCGCGATCTCCGCTTCGAGCCGAGTGACCCGCTCGGCCCACACCGGCCGGTCTTCCTCGAGGCGGGCGACTCGCGGGCTGACACTCCGCTGGGCATCCTCGAAGCGCCGGATGTCCGCGATGATGCCGCGATATTCTTGCTCGAGCCGCCCGAGCCAGGCATAGATCGAGTCGAAGTGGCCCAGCATCTCGCGGCGCAGCGTCGAGATCTCGGCATGAAGCACCGCGACCTCGTCTCGCACGTCGCGGATCAGCTGGCGAAGATCGG
>JBGPXN010000110.1:0-14140 GCA_041492755.1 Methylomirabilia bacterium
CCTATTGGCGTTTTTACTCGGGGGGGGCCCCCTTTGGCCCCCCCACCCCCCCACTCGGTGGGCCCGCAAACGCCGGCCACTCCTCGGCCCCCCAACGCTCGGGGCGCCCCGGGGGACCCGTGGCGCGCCTCGAATTCCCTCACACCCTCTGAGTCCAGCGTCGCAACGCACTACCCAATTCGTGCCGCGCCCTTCGTCACCGACCGAAAACGGCCGCGCAGTCGACCGCCCGCCGGCGCGCAGGCGTTCGCAGAATGGGGAAGACCGCTGCACATCGCGTCGTCATCGCGCCTTGGACGCCATTGCGCGATGACTCCTCGATGAGACAGGGGGTCGCGAATTTCGCGGCCACGCGCGGGCCGCGCGGGTCGCCGTCCAGTGTGTAGCACGCTGCAGGGTGCGCAGCGCGTGCGCGAAGCCGGTGTCTGGCTCTGGCCTTGCATTTCCTCTCGTGCGTCGAGGATCGAGGAGGCCCAGCGTATGCGGAAGGTCGTTGCGCCGATCGTCGTGCTGCTCATGGGACTGCTGTACGCGCCCACCACCGCGCAGGCGCTTGTGCCCGCGTTCTTGTCCGAGTATCTGCCGTTCACGACGGCGGAGCCGATCGGCCTGCTCCTCACCGGGATCGCGCTGCTGAGCCTGTCGCGCATCGGCAGCTCTCGCGGACAGGCGACCGAGAGCTGGGGCGCGGCGCCGCCGACGCGGCCGGCGGCCGCGAAGGCGGCGGACGTCCCGCCCGCTCGCCGCGCGGCATAGCACGCGTCGCCAGACGCCGCGGGCCGGCGTGCTGCCGGCGCCGCCGAACGGCCGGCGGCCGTTTTCGTTTTCCGTACCCGAAGCGTAGAATCAGCCTGCCATGCTTGAGCTCTTCGATCACATCGATCAACTGCGGCGCTCTTCCGGGCGCGTCACCGTCGCGACCCTCGTCAACACCCGGGGCACCACCCCGCGCAAGGAAGGCGCCAAGATGCTGGTGGGCGAGGGGGGTGACGTGCTCGGCTCCGTCACCATCGGTGGGTGCGTCGATGCCCAGGTGATCGAGGAGGCCGCCGATGTCCTCGCCGAGATGCGTCCGCGGCTGCTCGAGATGAACCTCGGCGACGAGGAAGCCTGGGAAATCGGCCTCACGTGCGGTGGAACCATCGAGGTCTTGCTGGAGCCGGTCGCGCTCGACCGGGCCGACGACGCGACGGCGCGACTCTACGAACGTGTCCGCGCCCACGCCGCTCAAGGCGGTCACGCCGCGCTCGTCACGCGTCTGGACGGCCAGGCCGGGAAGCTGCTCGTCCTGGACAACGGCACGACCGAGGGCTCCCTGGGTGCTCCGTTCCTCGACGAGCGGTTCGTGGCCGAGGCACGCGAGATGCTCCGCGCCGGGAAGTCCGGCACGCTCTTTCTCGAAGGCGTCCGGGCCTTCGCGGAGGTGCTGGCGCCGCCGGCGCTGCTGCTGGTGGTTGGCGCCGGCCACGTCGCGATGCCGCTCACCGCGCTCGCGCGGGTGCTCGGGTATCGCACGGTCGTCCTCGACGGCCGGCCCCGCTTCGCCACGCGTGACCGCTTTCCCGACGTGGACGATCTCCGCGTCGGCATTCCGTCCGAGCTGGTCCAGGACTATCCGCTGACCCGCAGTGCCTCGCTCGTCCTGGTCGCACACGACTACAAGTACGACATGCCGGTTCTCAAGCACGCCCTGACGACCGAGGTCGGCTACGTGGGCATGCTCGGGTCGTCCCGGCGCGGGGCGACGATCCTCAAGTACCTGGCCGAGGACGGTGTCGACGCCGCGGCCCTCGCGCGCGTGCGCGTGCCCATCGGGCTCGATCTAGGCGCCCGGAGCGCGCCGGCCATCGCGCTCGCCATCCTCGCGGAGATCCAGGCCGTTCACGGCGGGGGCACCGGCCAGCCCATGAGCGCCCGGCAGCAGCGATGAAGGCGCTCGCGGTACGCCGGGATTCGGCGACGATCGACTCGCTTGCGGGGACGGTGCTGTGCCACGACGTCCGCGATGGCGCGAAGATCGTCGCAGGTAAGGGGGCGCGTCTCGACACCGGTTCGGCCGCGACGGTGCTGTCCGCACCGTGGGACGAGGTGCACGTGCTCGCCATGGAGCCGGGCGACCTGCACGAAGAGGAGGCCGGCGCGCGGCTGGCGGCGGCGGTCGTTGGACAGGGCGTGGAGGTGAAGGGCTACTCGGGTGGGCAGTGGACGCTCGTGGCCCGCCAGCGGGGGCTACTCGGTGTCCGGCGCGATGCCCTCACCGACGTCAATGCCCACGGTGGAATCTCGGTCTTCACGCTCTTCGATGGCCAGCCCGTCGAACCCGGCGAGGCGGTGGCCCGCGCGAAGGTCACGCCGCTCGTGATCGCCGCGGACGCGATGACGAGCGTCGAGCGCACGGCGCGGGCCGCCCAGGGTCTGGTTCATGTGCGCGCCTTCCGGGCGAGCGCCATCGGCGCCGTCGCCCGCGAGCATCTGGAGACGCGGCAGCGGAGCCGGTTCGAGACCGCCCTCAAGCAGAAGGTCGACTGGCTCGGGGGCCGGCTCCTGCCCGTGCGCTACGCCGCCGCCTCGGCGCGCGCCGTCGCCGATGAGGTGAGGGCGCTGACCGGTGAGGGAGCCGAGCTGCTGATCGTCGCCGGCGCCAGCGCGCTCGATCCGCTCGATCCCGTGTTTGGCGGGCTGGAGCTGCTCGGCGCCCGTATGGAGCGTCACGGCGCGCCGGCCCACCCCGGCAGTTTGCTCTGGCTGGCTCACTGGCAGGGGCGCACGATCTTAGGGATGCCGACCTGCGGCATGTTCTCCCAGGCGACGACCTTCGACCTCGTGCTGCCGCGCATCCTTGCCGGTGACAACATCGGCAATCGGGAGATGGCCGAGCTTGGTCACGGGGGCTTGCTCTCGAGAGACATGGCGTTTCGTTTTCCGCCCTATCGCGCCGACGCCGTTCGCGGGGAGCTCGAGTGACGGCGGCGGGCGACGAGACCGCGCGTTCGACCGGTGGCTCAGTTGCTGCGGTCGATAGAGCTGGAAAGACGGATAAAATCAACGTCAGGGCTGGATACAGCGACGTCATTCGAAGCCGGTGGCGGCGGCCCAAGTTCCGTGGTGACCTGCCTGGGGCCACGGCCGTGGCTGAAGACGTCAATCCGCTCTGCGGTGATCGGGTCCGGATGGCGGTTGCACTCGACGGGCAGCGGCTCCGCGCGGTCCGGTTCACGGGCGACTCGTGTGCGATCTGTACGGCCTCGGCCGACGTCCTGGCCGAGCTCGCCGAGGGCCGGGACGCGGGGGACGCGCTCGCCCTCGGTGTCCCTGATGTGCTCGATGTCCTGGCCACCGACGTCCGGCCGACGCGGATGCGCTGCGTGACGCTGCCGGTGAGCGTGCTTTCCTCCGCGCTTGGCCGGGCGCGGGACGGTGCGTCATGAGACTCGACGAACAGACGCGCGGCGATTTTCCGATCCTGGACCGGGTCATCAACGGTTATCCGCTCGTGTACTTCGACTCGGGCGCCTCGAGTCAAAAGCCCAGGATGGTGCTGGAGGCCATGAGCCGCTACTACGAGCGGAGCCACGCCAACGTCCACCGCTCGATCCACACGTTGGGCGAGGAAGCCACCGAGCTGTACGAGATCGCACGCGACCGTGTCCAGCGCTTCATCGGCGCGCCCCACCGCGAGGAGGTCGTCTTCACCCGGGGGACCACCGACGGGCTGTCGCTCCTCGCCGAAACCATTCGCCGGACCCTGCAGCCGGGCGACGAGATCCTCATCACGGAAATGGAGCACCACTCGAACATCGTCCCCTGGCAGCTGGCCGCCCGGGACCGGGGCGCCCGGATTCGCGCGATTCCAGTCGGGGACGACGGCCGGTTGATGCTGCAGACGCTCGATGAGTTGCTCACCTCGCGAACCCGCGTGGTCGCGTTCGCCCACGTGTCGAACGTTCTGGGCACCATCAACCCGGTGGCCGACATCTGCCGGCGGGCGCGGGCCGTCGGGGCGCTCACGGTGGTCGACGGCGCTCAAGCAGCGCCTCACTTGGCGCTCGACATGTCCGCGCTGGACTGTGACTTCTACGTCTTTTCCGCTCACAAGATGCTGGGCCCGACCGGCATCGGCGTTCTCTGGGGGCGACGCGCCGTTCTGGAGAGGCTCGAGCCCGGTCGGGGCGGTAGCGAGATGATCAAGGAAGTCTGGATCGATCACGCCCAGTGGAACGACCTTCCCTGGCGCTTCGAGCCGGGCACGCCTCCCATCGCCGAGGCCGTCGGCCTCACGGCGGCGGTCGAGTACCTCGAGAAGCTCGGGATGGAGCGGGTGACCGAGCATGAACGACGGCTCACCGGCCAGACCATGGACGCGCTCAGTGCGATCCCGGGCGTGCACGTGTACGGTCCGCCGGCCGAGGAGCGCGGAGCCGTCGTCGCCTTCAGCGTCAAGGGCCTGCACCCGCATGACGTGGCCGCGCTGCTGGATGCCGAGGGGATCGCCGTCCGCGCCGGGCACCACTGCGCCCAGCCGCTCGCGCGGCGCCTGGGCGTGACCGGAACTTCGCGCGCGACCTTCTCCGTCTTCAACTCCCCCGACGAGGTCGCGCTGCTGGCCCGCGCGGTGGCCGCGCTCCACGACCGGCTCTAGCCGGCGGAACACCGGATGACCATGCCCGCGCCGCGTAACCCCTTCGTGTCTCCGCGATTCGGCCAGATCGCGACGTTCATGCTGCTGCCCGCGGTGGACTCGCCGGTGGGGCTCGACGTGGCGCTGATGGGTATCCCGTACGACGGCGGCACGTCGTACCGCACGGGCGCCCGGTTCGGCCCGCGCGCCGTGCGCGAGCAATCCTCGATCATCCGCACGTGGCATCCCGTGCTCAAGGTCCATCCCTTCGAGCGGCTCCGGGTCGCCGATTGCGGCGACGTCGACGTGGTGCCGATCTCGATCGAGGCGACCTACGCCGCGATCACCCGGCGTCTCGACGAGGTGGTGGCCGCGGGGGCGACGCCGGTCTGCGTCGGCGGCGATCACTCCATCACGCTCGCGATCTTGCGGTCCGTGGCGCGGCGCCACGGACCGGTGGGTGTGGTGCACTTCGACGCGCATCCCGACACCTGGGACGAGTACTTCGGCAGCAAGTTCTTCCACGGCACGACCTTTCGCCGGGCGGTGGAGGAGGGTCTCGTCGATCCGCGACGGATGATCCAGATCGGCATCCGCGGGCCACTTTACGGACCGGAGGACTTCGCGTTCCAGGACGAGCACGGGATGGAAGTCATTCGCATCGAGACGGTAAAGGAGCAGGGCGTGCCGTGGGTGGCCCAGCGGCTGGCGCGTCTTCGCGGCGGTCCCGTCTATTGTTCTTTCGACATCGATGCCGTCGATCCCGCCTACGCGCCCGGCACCGGGACACCGGAGGTCGGTGGGCTCACGTCGTACGAAGCCCAGGTGCTGCTCCGATCGCTGGAGGGCCTCTCCCTCGTGGGCGCCGACGTGGTGGAAGTCTCGCCGCTCTACGACGGTCCCGGGCAGGTCACGGCCCTGCTCGCGGCGAATCTGATGTTCGAGCTCGTGTGCCTGCTGGCACTCGGGCGATGATCCGGCGCGCTCTGACGCTGGCGTTGCTCGCCGCCGCGCTGGCGGCGGCGGTCGCTCCCGCTCCCGCGGCGAGCCCGGCCGCGCCGGCGGCGAACCCGGCCGTGCCGGCGGCGACCGGGGCGACGCCGGTGGCCACGATCGAGATCGACGGAGTCATCAACCCCGTCACCCTCCGGCTCGTCGAGTTGGCGATCGAGCGGGCTCGTGCCGACCGAGCGGCCGCGTTGGTGATCCAGCTCAACACCCCCGGCGGACTCGAGCGCTCGATGCGCTCCATCGTGCAGCGCATTCTCAACGCCGAGGTGCCCGTCGTCGTCTACGTGAGCCCGACCGGCGCGCGCGCCGCCTCCGCCGGGGTGTTCATCACGATGGCCGCGCACGTCGCGGCGATGGCCCCCGCCACCAACATCGGCGCGGCGCATCCGGTGGCGCTCGGCGGCAGCGTCGACAAGGAAAGCATGCGGAAGATCGAGAACGACGCGGCCGCGTTCATTCGCAGCGTCGCGCTCGAGCGGGGGCGCAACGCGGACTGGGCGGAGAAGGCGGTGCGACAGTCGGTGTCGATTACCGAGCGGGAGGCCGTCCGGCTCAAGGTGGTCGATCTGATCGCCGAGTCGATGCCCGATCTGCTCACCAAGATCGACGGCCGGACGGTACGCACCGCGCGCGGTCCGGTCACCCTGGCCACGCGCGACAGCCCGGTGAAGGCGATCGAGATCGGCTTCCGGGACCGGTTCCTCAACGTCATCACCGACCCCAACGTCGCCTACGTGCTGATGATGCTCGGCATGCTGGGGCTCTTCTTCGAGCTGTCGAATCCCGGCGTCATCCTGCCCGGTATCGTCGGAGGCATTTCGCTCATCCTGGCGTTCTTCGCGTTCCAGAGCCTGCCCATCAACTACGCCGGGCTGCTGCTGATCCTGTTCGGCGTCGTGCTCTTCATCGCCGAGATCAAGATCGTGAGCCACGGCGTGCTGGCCATCGGCGGCGTCATCTCGATGGCGCTCGGCTCGCTCATGCTCTTCGACGCGCCCGAGGTCGGCTTTCGTGTCTCGTGGGGGGTGATCCTGGTCACGGTGGGCGCCACGGCCGGCCTGTTCCTGGTCGTGCTCGCGGTCGCCGCGCGCGCGCTCGGGCAGCGGCCGATGGTGGGCGCGTCCGCCCTGGTGGGGCAGGTGGGCGTCGCGCGCGAGCCGCTCACGCCGAGCGGACAGGTCACGTTGCAGGGCGAGATCTGGCGTGCGGTGACCGACGGCCCGCCGGTCGGGGAGGGAACGCAGGTGCGCGTGGTGGCGGTGGACGGGTTGACGTTGCGCGTGGTGGCGGTGGACGGTGTGCCGCAGCGGGTTGTGCCGGCCGGGGACGCAGGAGGCTCGCGATGATCTCCATGAACACACTGCTGGTACTGGTCGTCTTCGTCGCCCTGTTTTTCTTCGTCGGATCGTTCGTGCGCATCCTGCGAGAGTACGAGCGTGCGGTGATCTTCCGCCTCGGACGTACCACGCGCGCCGTGCTCAACCCGGGTGGCGACGGCAACGGCCCCGGCCTCGTCCTCTTGATGCCGTTCATCGACAAGATGGTGAAGGTGCCCCTGCGCACGGTCGCGATGGACGTGCCGCCCCAGGACGTCATCAGCCGCGACAACGTCTCCCTCAAGGTGAGCGCGGTGATCTACTTCCGCGTCGTCGATCCCCAGCGCGCGGTCATCTCGGTGGAGGACTACCTCTACGCCACCTCGCAGATCGCGCAGACGACCCTGCGCAGCGTGCTCGGTCAGGTCGAACTGGACGATTTGCTCTCGGCGCGCGACAAGATCAACCAGCAGCTGCAGCGCATCATCGACGAGCACACCGATCCCTGGGGCATCAAGGTGACCACGGTCGAGGTCAAGCAGATCGACCTGCCCCAGGACATGCAGCGCGCGATGGCCAAGCAGGCGGAGGCGGAGCGCGAACGGCGCGCGAAGGTCATCAACGCCGAGGGCGAGCAGCAGGCGGCCGCCAAGCTTTCGGAAGCGGCTGAAGTGCTCACCCGCTTTCCCGTCGCCGTGCAGCTCCGGTACTTGCAGACCATGCGCGAGATCGCGTCGGAGCGGAACACCACCACGTTCTTCCCGCTCCCGATGGACTTGCTGGGCCCGCTGTTCAACGCAGGTCTCTCCAAGCCGAGCGACGGCAAGACCTCGCCGTGACTCGACGGCAACCGCTGGCCCCGACCGTAGGGGCCATGTAGAATACCGACGCTTCGGGGGGTTAGCTCAGTTGGGAGAGCGCGGCGTTCGCAACGCCGAGGTCGAGGGTTCGAATCCCTTACCCTCCACCATTTGCAATAACAGCGAGATCAGACCGGTGGCGCGCGATCATCGCGTGCCGTCGCGGCGGGCTCGCTGAGAATGCGCAACGGGCCGGGGGGGGACTCCACCCGGCCCGTCGTCCATCCGGCGACGTGGCCCCTGAGGGCCTTGTCGACAAACATCGCGGCGCGCTCGCGGCTGGAGTTTGCGTCGCGGTGGCGCTGATCTCGACTCCAGACCTCGCGCGACTGGTCAGTGGGCGCTCCGTCCAGCACACCCGCCTTTCATCACGGTAAGTTCAGCGCCGCGTCCTCCGAGCACGGCTGGTCTGCCGGCCGATCGGCGGGCCTGTCCGGGCACTCCAGGGCCGGCGGGTCGAGGCGTTCAACCCGTTCGATCGGCGGCGGGATCGCAGGCTGGGGTGGCGGGAGCCTGTCGAGCGCGACGCTCAAAAACTGGAGGCCGACGGCGACCAGGAGATGAATGAGAAAGTCCATGGGCTCCTACCGCTTCGGGCCGCCGGGATCGATCATCGAGCGGCTGGCCTCAGCGCTGGTCACCACCGCCGGCCTGGACCCAGGTGAAAGCGAAGACGCTGACGCGATAGGCGGGCGCGGCGGCCGGGGCCGGCATCTGGAACGCAGCCCGCATTCCGGGCGGCAGCGTGGTGCCGAGCCACTCGACGCGCTGTCCGGTTACTTCATTGCCAGGGCCGAGCGACTCCACGAGGAGCCTGACGTCCGCCGCCGGGAATCCCCACTCGTTCTTGACGTACCCGCTCACGTAGGGCGCGCCTTTCCGGCTATCGGGCTGCCACTCGACGGTGAAGAAGCGCTCCCAACCCCAGATCAGCGGGGTCAGGGTGGCGGCACCGGCGGTGGCGCCGATCGAGAGAGCGAAGATCAAAGCTACCGCAACGGTTCGGATCCGCATGATCGATCCTCCTCACCCCATCCTACGCCCGGGCGCCCCCACTGATTCCTACCGGGAACGATGAGGCCATCGCTCGTCGAGCGAATCGGTGTGGTCAGCGGGTCTTGGCGGCCGGCGCCGTCGGACAGGCCTTGTGGTACCAGATAGAGCCGAGCTTTACGTGGTTGCCATTCCGGCGGATTCGCAATTTGCACTTCGGACAGGTCCCCATGTTCCGGCTATCTCCTTCGAGGGTGGGTAGGTGCCGCGGCACACGTCTTGAACCGGCACCGCGTATTATACAGAGCGCGTCATCATGACCGACTGCCTCTTCTGCCGCATCGTCCGGCGTGACACTCCCGCCGATATCGAGTACGAGGACGCGGACGTCCTTGCCTTCAAGGACATCTACCCCAAGGCGCCCGTGCACCTGCTCATCATTCCGAAACGGCACATCGCGAGCGTGGCCGAAATGGATGCCGGCGACACCGACGTGCTCGGACGCTGCCTGCTCGCGGCCCGCCGGATCGGCGAGGCCAAGGGCTTCGCCGAGCGCGGCTATCGCGTCGCCGTGCATTGCGGCCCCGAGGGAGGTCAGCAGGTCTACCACATCCACTTCCATTTCCTCGCCGGTCGGCGTACCGCCAACGCCTAGCGGGATGCGCAAACGAGGTCATTCAGTTGCCATGCCTGGCCATCATGGAAGTGGAAGAGCCCTTCGTGCACGAACGGTCGGCCGCTTCCTCCCACGCCGAGAAGGTCGTTGGCGGCGGCCGGGTCAGGTCTTTGCCTCCAGCGGTAACCCGGCGCTTGCCCACGCGGCGAGGCCGCCGTGGAGGATCCGCACGTTGGCGTAACCCATCGCTCTCAGCAGATGCGCCACCCGGGCGCTCGTTTGCTCATTCGGTCACGAGCAATATGCGACAACCGGACGGTCTGGCTCGATGGCGAGTGACGTCACGCCCGTCTCGAGATCGTCGGGTGAGATGTGCACTGCGCGGGGCAGCCGGACGGGGCTGCGCGCGTACGTCGCATCGTCGCGCGCGTCGATGATGAGCGGTGGTGCTTCCGACTCCAACAGCGCGGCGACGGCCGCGGGCCGGATCCGGAATCGATTGCGGGCTCGTCGAATCTTGGCCGTGATCGCCACCGCGATCGCGCCCGTGAGCCCGGCGATGACACCGCCCGTGAACCAGATCCGTCGGGTGGACGTGGTCGTCTCCCGCAGCCGCTCGTTTTCTGCCATGACCCTGGCGACGTCCGGAAGGCCGGGGAGGAGTCGTTCGACCTCGGTGAAGTGACGGGTGGCATCGGAGTGGCGGCCGGCGAAGAAGGCCTCGAGCCCCGCACGCCAGGCGGTGTTGAACCGGCTCGGCGTCCGGACCTCGACCGCGGTGCCCGCGAGAAAATCGCGCACGTCGGCGACGGGAACGAGGAAGTTGAAGCCCTGAGCGATTTCGCTGGTGTCGGCGTCCGGCGTTCCCGTGAACGCCAGCATCCCCACCACGCGACCTTGAGCGTCCACTGCCGGTCCGCCACTGCTGCCCCACGCTGGCGCGTCGGTCTGGATTAAGGCACGGCCGGTGCGGTCCTGGCGGAATCCGGACACCGCGCCGGTCGTGACCGACGGTTCGGGCGGGGCGGAGCGGTCGAGTAACTCGTGCCCGAGAACGACCGCGGGGTAAGCCACCACGCGTATGGGGTCACCCAGCTTGAGCCTGGTCGAGTCACCGAGCGGGAGCACGGGTGCGTTGGGGATCACCACCCTCAATAGGGCGAGGTCTTGCACCGCCGGTGCTCCAGCCTCGGCCAGGGCGGGCTTCGCGATGGTCGCCGGGAGCCGGGTACCGTTCGCGAGCACGATCGTGACGCTCGGCTCCAGCGTCACGCGGGCGGTACGTCGGGCGGCTGACACCAGCGCTCGCGTGGTCTCTTCGACGAGTTGCGGATCCTGGGACAGCTCGGCGCCAACTGCTGACGGGAAGGTGGGCAGGCAGGCCGATCGTACGGCACGCTCCAACTGCTGATCGCGCAGCCAACCGGGAGACCTGACGGCCGCATCGACCGTACTGGCGCTGGTGACGACCGAACCGTCGGCGGCGACGAACCATCCGGTCCCGGTTTCCCTGAATGGCTGCGGGGTGACATCGATCTTCCGCCCGGAGCCGCAGTCCAGGCGCACGTGGGATCCCACTTCCGTGACAACGAGGACGACGGCTGGTCGTATCAGCAGCAGGGTTTCCTGGATAGACGGCTGAGCTGTGGCTACAAGCGAAGTCAGGCAGAGAACGAGCGCACCGACGAGAGTTCGCATCCCAGGTATTGTAAGCAACCAAAAAGCGAGAGGCCCCAGGGCGTGAACCCTGGGGCCTCCGTTTGAGCCGGCTATGGCTCGACTACGTCTACTTTAGAATCGCGATCGCGGAGTCGGCCTTTTCCTTGGCCGTCTTCATGTCGCCGGACTTGCACGCGGCCTCGGCTTCCTTGATCAGGGTCGATGCCTTGGTGATCTCGCCACCGCTAGCCTTGGCGCCAGCGAGAGACCGCGGAGCCTGCACGTCCTGACCACGGGGGGCCTGAACATCCTGACCACGCGGGGCCTGAACATCCTGACCACGCGGGGCCTGAACGTCCTGACCACGCGGGGCCTGAACGTCCTGACCACGGGGGGCCTGAACATCCTGACCACGCGGCGCCTGCACGTCCTGACCACGGGGCGCCTGAACATCCTGACCACGAGCGCCGGCGAGAGAGCGCGGCGCCTGAACATCCTGACCACGCGGAGCCTGCACGTCCTGACCGCGACCGGCCTGGACGTCCTTACCACGCGGCGCCTGAACATCCTGACCGCGCGGAGCCTGTACGTCTTGACCACGCGGCGCCTGTACATCCTGACCGCGACCGGCCTGGACATCCTTACCTCGCGGCGCCTGCACGTCCTGACCGCGCGGAGCCTGTACGTCTTGACCGCGCGGAGCCTGTACGTCTTGACCACGCGGCGCCTGGACATCCTGACCGCGACCAGCCTGCACGTCCGAACCGCGCGCGCCGGCGAGCGACCGCGGCGCCTGAACGTCCTGACCGCGACCGGCCTGGACGTCCTTACCACGCGGCGCCTGGACATCCTGACCGCGACCAGCCTGCACGTCCGAACCGCGCGCGCCGGCGAGCGACCGCGGCGCCTGGACGTCCTGGCCCTTACCTGCCGTCTTCTTCGTCAGCATCTGCTTCGCCTGCGTGATCTCCGCAGGGCACGTGGTTTGGGCGTCTGCCATCGGCGTGAAGGCGACAACCATTGCCACGCTCATGAGGGTTGCAAACAGTCGCTTCATTGCTCCTCCATCCTTTGTGTCTACGGTACGTTCACTTCTCGACTTCGGCATCCCCGTCTCCGCTCGACCGGCATCCGCCTCGGCGGGTGCCCCAACTCTCGGGTCTCTCTAGGGGCAAGGTGGGTGCCAAGACGAACAATGTCGTAAATGCTCTATCATTCAGCTATATACGAATAGAATCCGGGATCACCGGGCGGCGTTGTGCCCGATGGCCGGGCGCGGGTGGGGCCGGCATTCTGCCCGTCTCCAGACCAGCCCGCGGTACTGCCGGGAGCCCTTCCATCGCATGGTACGCTGAGGCCGCTCATGCGGCCCTCGACGCGCACCGTCGCGACGGTGCTCCTTCTAGCTCTTCTATCCGTTACGACGCTCGGCGCCTGCTCCGTTGCCGGGACCTCGACCCCGTCCCGCCCGGCGGTTGCTCGCCCGAATCGCTATGTCTTGCCCAATGGCGTTCGAGTCGTCATCCAAGAACATCGCGCCAGCGACGTCGTTGCGCTCCAGCTCTGGGTGAAAGCGGGCGGCCGCGACGAAAGCGTCAACGAGCTCGGCCTCGCCCATTACCTCGAGCACATGCTCTTCAAGGGCACGACGGCGCGGCCGGGAGGGTTCATCGACCGCGAGGTCGAGGGTGTAGGTGGCCGGATGAACGCGGGGACATCGCTCGACTACACGTACTACCACATGCTGCTGCCCGCCTCGCGCGCGCGCAACGGTATCGAAACGCTGGCCGACATCAGCATGAACGCGAGCCTCGAAGACAGTGCGCTCGGGCGCGAGAAAAAAGTCGTGCTCGAGGAGATGCGGCTCGGTGAGGACAGTCCGAACCGGTCGCTCTTCCGGCGACTCTACGAGGTCGGGTTCGACGGTCACCCGTACGGCCGGCCCGTCATCGGTCGTCTCGAGCTCATCCGAGCGCTCACCCGCGATCAACTGCTCGGATTCTATCGCCGCCACTACAGCCCGGAAGGATTCACCCTGGTGGCGGTGGGCGCCGTCGATCCGTCCGAGACGCTCGCAGTCGCGCGTGAAACGTTCGGTCGCCTGCCCCGTGGCGCCGGGCGTCGGCTGCCGGCGCCCGCGGTACCGGCGATGCGGGAGGCGCGTAGCGAGCAGACCCGCCCGGGAACCCAGGCCTACCTCGGCATGGCATGGCACGCGCCGCGCATCGATCACGCTGACACGCCGGCCGTGGATCTGCTCGTCTCCATTCTCGGCCAGACTCGAACGTCACGGCTCACGCAGACGCTCCGCGAGCGGATGGGCCTGGTGAACTCGATCAATGCCGGGTACTCCGCGCTGGAGGCAGGCGGGCTGGTGACGGTCAGCGCCCAGCTGGAGGCACGGAATCTTGCGCAGGTTGAGGCAGAGATCATCAAGGAGCTTCGCCGGCTCGGTGCGGAAGGCGTCTCGGAGGCTGAACGTGTCCGCGCCGTCGGTCTGGCGGAAGCGCGGCGTGAATTCCAGACCGAGACGGCGGAGGGCCGCGCGTGGCTGTATGGTCGCGCCGAGACCGTCTGGCGATTGGAGGACGAAATCGCCTACGTCGATCGGCTGGCGGCGGTGACGCCCGAGCAGATTCGTGCCGTTGCGCGGCGATATCTCGATCCGGATCGCTACGCGCGAGTGGCGTTCGTGCCGGCGGGCGCCCAGTGACACGGGCCGTCCTCGTCGCTCTCGCAACGATCCTGGCGGCCATGGGGTCGCCCGTGTCGCCTGCGGCTGCCGCGGATCCCACCGCCCGCCGGGCGGCGGTTATCCGTCACGTACTCCCCAACGGCATGACACTGCTCGTGCGCGAGAGCGGGGCGGCGGCGGTCGTGGCAGCCTCGCTCATCGTCCGGACCGGCTCGAGGGACGAGACCGCTGACACCGCAGGGATCACGAATTTCCTGCATCGGGTCCTGGTCCGGGGGACCAGTCAGCGAACGGCGCGTCAACTTGCGGAGGCGGCGGAAGACATCGGCGGCAGTCTCGATGCGTCCGGCGAAGTCGAGTACGCGGAGGTGC
>JBGPXN010000105.1:0-14945 GCA_041492755.1 Methylomirabilia bacterium
ATCGCGGGGGCGAGCTCGGCGGGACGGCGATCCTGCACACCTGGGGTCAGAATCTCTCCCGGCACCTGCATCTGCACTGCGTGGTCCCCGGCGGCGCGCTCAGTGCGGACGGCACGCGCTGGATCGCCGCGCCGCCGGGCTTCCTCTTTCCCGTCCGTGCCCTCGCCACGGTCTTCCGCGCCAAGTTCCTGGCGGCGCTTCAGCGCGCCTTCACCACGGGCCAGCTCGTCTTCGCCGGTTCGGTCGCCGGCCTCGCCGAGCCCGCCGCCTTTGCGGCCTGGCTCGCTGACCTGCGGCAGCACGCCTGGGTCGTGTATGCGAAGCGCCCCTTCGGCGGGCCCACCCAGGTCCTGGAATATCTCGGCCGCTACACGCACCGCGTGGCGATCTCCAACGAGCGGCTCGTCCGCCACACCGACGGCGTCGTGCGCTTCCGCTGGAAGGATTACGCCGACGGCGCCCGGACAAAGGTCATGGCGCTCGCGGCCGAAGAATTCATCCGCCGTTTCCTGCTCCACGTCGTCCCCGGCGGCTTCGTGCGCATTCGGCACTTCGGCTTCCTCGCCAATCGGACCCGGCGCGCCAAGCTCGCGCGCTGCCGCGCTCTGCTCGGCCCGGCGCCCTCACCGACCGAGGCCCCGATCGAATCCGTGGCCGCCCTCATGCTGCGGCTGACCGGCCTCGACATCGCCCGCTGTCCCGTCTGTCCGCAGGGGCGGCTGCACGTCACCGAGATCCTCGCGCCGACGCCCGCGCCCATGCGGCGCGGCCCTCGCCTGGATACCTCGTGAGCGTGGCGCCGTCCCCACCCGGTCTCCCCTCACGACGCGGCACTCGCCGTCTGCCGTGAGGCCATGACGATCGCTCACTGCGCGCGCACGGGGCCTCGCCGTGGCGTCCTCTGCGCGGGGGCGCGTCGCCACCTTCCGGTGATGCCGGGACGCGCGGCCCTCACGGCGCTTCCCCTCGACCCGCGCCCCCGTTAGAATCCCCATAGTGCTGAGCGGGTGCCGGTTTAGTCCAACTGGTTTTATCCGTCATGCGCGGACGCACGACGGATAAAAGCCTATTCGTTAGCCGACGAGGACGAATGGTCGGAGCACGAACACCGGAAGAGTTCGTCGGGTACTGGCGCATCACCGAAATGGAGGTATGGGACGTGGACTACCTCGACTTGGTGGTGCCTGCCTTCATCGAGTTCGACCGTGAACAGATGGGCCAGTTTCAGTTCGGTACCGTGCGCGGCTGGCTCGACTGTCGATTTGGCGAACGCGACGGCGCAGTGGCTGTTGACTTCTCGTGGGAAGGCGAAAACGACAACGATCCTGGCTGCGGTCGTGGCTGGGGTGCACTTCGAGGGGACCGCCTCGAGGGGCGGCTGTACATTCACCGCGGCGACGACTCCGCGTTCGTCGCATCGCGGACCGCGCGGCCTGCATCGCCGAAGCGCCGAGGTCAGCGGTTGGCGGCCCGTCGTCTAACCTCGGCATCCAGGCGACGGCCGCCGGGCGGCCGCGCCTGATGCCGAGCGTTCGGCGAGATGGTGAATCGGCTCTGGGAGCAGAACGTCGAGGCGACGCTCCGTGCTCGAGGAGCTCTGGAACCGCATCGTCGCCGAGTACCACGTCTGTCTGATGTGCACCTATCGGCTCGATCCCGCCGGGGCTGACCGCAAGCGCGGCGCCCTGCACCTGATCACGCGCAGCCACTCGCATTCGTTCTCGGAAGAGCACGACGCGCTCCTCGTCGAGGCGGTCAACTCCGAACGTCCGGAGCGCGACGCGCCGCCAACCGGGCCGCGGGACGGCTCAGGTCGTCAGCCCCTCGTACATCCCGTGGACGTCGGCCCCGTGGAAGCGCGCCACGTGATGGGTCGGCGGGAGCGCTTCACGATAGAAGAAGTCCGGTAGCTCGTCGTCCTTCTCGGTGAAGCCGGCCTGGCGGTTGAACTCGTACTCCAGTCGCAGCGTCTCCCGCCCCAGCGCCGGGAAAAAGTCGGTGGTCAAGCTCGTCCCCTGGGCGGCGTTGATGGCGTCGACGATGAACTGCAGCTGGGCCTCGGTGACGCTGCGCCCGAAGATGCAGAGCCCGAGCGAGTCCTGCGCGGCCGTGCTCGTCTGCGAGATCAGGCTCTGGGCGATGATCGCCGCCGCGTCCATCTCGCGCGTCTTGAGCCGCGGGAGATTGCCCGTGGTGTGATCGGCGCCCTGCGCGGTGGCCATCATGCTCACCCCGGTCGCTTCCACCACGCGCGGATCGTAGGCGCTGATCGCCTGCTTCTTGATCACCGGCACCCGGGCGACCTTGTAATGCTCACCCACGCGCGCGGTGCCCTGCGCCCACAGGCGTCCGAGGTCGGTGCCCTGGCGGATCTCGGCGATGCAGTCGGCCATGAACTTCACGTCGCCGAAGACGCCGAGGCCGGCTTCCATGAGGACAGCCAGGGTGGCGCCGAGCTCGATGGTGTCCACGCCGAGGTCGTTGGCCAGGAAGTTCATCTGCGCGAGGTCGTCGGGGTCGCTGAGCCCGCAGTTGGTGCCGAGCAGGCCGAGGGTCTCGTACTCGACGGGGGAGACGACTTCCTTGCCGCTGGCGTCGACGTACACGTTGCTGCACTGGATGATGCAGCCCGGCATGCAGGCGTGCGTGTGCTCACCCCCGCGGGAGACGTTGAGCTGGCTGATGTGCTCGCCGCCCATCTTGAACTTCTCCCCGCCGGCGACGTTCACGAGCTGCCCCGCGCTGAAGTTGCGGACGGGCAAGCCGCCGAGCGCGTTCTGGAGGTCGGCCATGCCCATGGTGCCGATCTTCTGGTAGAAGTTGGCCACGACCGAGTCGGCCTGCAGCAGCTTGGCGTACTCCTTGATGGCGGCGTTCACCTTCTTCGGCTCGTGGAAGGGCGGGGTCTTGTCGAGGTCGACGACGATGGCCTTGACCTTCTTCGACCCCATCACCGCGCCCACGCCCCCACGCGCGGCCAGACGCGCGGGCCGGCCGTCCTTGTCGCTGAAGGAGATGCCGGCCATGAGGCCCTGGTACTCGCCGACGGGCCCGCAGAGGCCGATGGTGACCTTCTTGCCATACCGCGCGTGGAGCAAGTTCTGCGCGTGGAAGTTGCCCTTGCCGAGGTACGGCGTGGCGTCGTCGAAGTCGATCCCGCCGTCCTTCTTGAAGTGGATGACGACCCAGTCCGCGGCGGCGTCGTGGAGGGTGAAGCCGGCGATCTTCTGGTGGCCGAGGCCGTAGCTGAAGCTGCCCCCGGCGTTGGCTTCCTTGATTCCGCCGGTCAGCGGGCTCTTGCAGCCCACGCTCGTGCGGTTGGCGTTGGAGAAGCTCGAGCCGGCGAACGGACCGGCCGAGAAGATCAGCGGATTGGCCGGGGACAGCGGGTCCACGGTGGCCGCGCCCATGTCGAGGAGCGTCTTGGCGATGAAGTAGCGGCCCGCCTTCACCACGGCTTCGCCTTCGAGCTCGCGTCGGCGAATCGTCCGGCCCTTCAGGTCGATGTCGTAGTACGTGCGCATGGCGTCCTCCACGCCAAAACTCTACACGAAACCGCGGCAGGGGCCCAGCGGCCCGGAACGCCCCGCCACGGCATTTGCCGACCCCGGTGGCGGCATGGGATAGTACGCGCGAGCAGGTGAGCGAGTTGCGCGCCGAGCCGCTAGTCTGAGCCTGCGGGGGGACTCATGGCTTACGACCTGATCATCAAGAACGGCCTGATCGTCGACGGCACCGGCTTTTCACGCTATCGCGGCGACGTCGCGGTCAAGGACGGCACGATCGCCGAGATCGGTCGAATCCACGCGGCGGCGGAGCGGACGATCGACGCCGACGGGATGTTCGTGGCGCCGGGGGTCATCGATCTCCACACGCACTACGACGCCCAGCCGTTCTGGGACCGGCTCTGCACGTCGTCCATCTGGCACGGCGTGACCAGCGTCCTCATCGGCAACTGCGGCCTGACGCTGGCGCCGCTGCGCCCCGAGCATCGCGACACGATGCTGGCCACGTTCTGCTGCGTCGAGGACCTGCCGGTGCGGTCGCTCAGCGCCGTGCTGCCGTGGACCTGGCAGACGTTCGGGGAGTTTCTCGACGCGATCGACATCGGCCTGGGCGTGAACATGATGCCGCTGGTCGGCCACAATCCGCTCCGCCTGTCCGCCATGGACAAGGCAGCCTGGGACCGCAACGCGACGGCGGACGAGATCGCCGAGATGCAGCGCCTCCTCCGCGCCGCCCTGGACGATGGCGCGTGGGGCTGGAGCACCACCAACTCGCCGACCCACGCCGGCCCGCAGGGCCAGCCCGTGCCGACGCGGCTCGCCGCCGACGAGGAGCGTGTCGCGCTCGGGCGCACCCTCGGCGAGTTCAACCGCGGCATCATCGAGATCCTGCCGCCCGGCGCCGGCCAGCCGACCGAGACCGATCGGGCGCATCTGCTCGACGTCGCCCGGCAGAGTGGCCGCCCCGTCTTCTTCCTCGGCTTCGACGCCAGCGCGCGCGGGTTCGTGGAGGCGGCCGCGCGCGAGGGGGCCCAGCTCTACAACCTGCTCCGGGCCATCCCGTTCAATCCGCGGTTCAAGCTGAAGAAGACGACCTACTTCGCGAACCTCGACGTCTGGGACGTCGCGATGGCGAAGCCGTCCTTCGAGGACAAGATGGCGCTCCTCACCAATCCCGAGAAGCGCGCCGAGCTGCGCGAGGCCGCCCTGCAGCGCCAGCGCCGCCGGCCGGGCGTGCCGGGGCGCTTCATCAAGTGGAAGGCGATCGTCGTGAGCAAGGCCGCCCTCGACAAGCACCGCGGTCTGGAAGGACGGCCCCTCACGGAGCTGGCCGGGGAGATGGGCAAGCACGTGGCCGACGTGATGCTCGACCTCGCGGTCGAGGAGAAGCTGGAGACCGAGTTCCAGCTCCTGTCGCGGTCACCCGAGGAAGACGTCGAGCTGGCCGAGTACGTGAAGACCGGCCACGCCCTGCCGTCTCAGACCGACGCCGGCGCGCATCTCAACACCAACTTCTGCACCGCGGGCGAGTCGACCTACGTGCTGGCCGAGTGGGTGCGCGAGCGCCAGCTCCTGACCCTGGAAGACGCGGTCCGGCGCTTCACGTTCCAGCCCGCGCGCATCATGGGGCTGCACGATCGTGGGCTGGTGCGCGAGGGCATGGTGGCCGATCTCATGGTCTTCGACCTTGCGCGCCTCGGCGTGCGGGAGGACGAGATCACCCGGGACGGTCCGAACGGCACGCCCCGCCGCGTGCAAGGCGCGGACGGCGTGCATCACGTCATCGTCAGGGGCGAGGTCGTGATGGACCACGGTAAGCACACGGGCGCGCTGCCCGGGCGGGTGCTGCGCGCCGGCCCGCGCCACTGATCGAGCCGAGGTTTCCCGACGCTCACCGCTGGGCCGACGTCGTCGAGAGGTGACATCGTGTCGAGAGCGGAGGTCCTGTCGAGAGCTGACGCCGTCATGAAGGGCCGGTTGCGATGATCTGCGGGCATTGTCAGCACGACAACCCCGCGGGCCAGAAGTTCTGTGGCGAGTGCGGCGCGGCGCTCGTCAGCCGCTGCGACGCCTGCGGGTCCACCAATCCACCCGGGCAGAAGTTCTGCGGTGAATGCGGTCGCCCGCTCGCGCCGGGCCGGCCACCGGTCACGCCCCGTTTCGGATCCCCCGAGTCCTACACGCCCAGGCACCTGGCCGAGCGCATCCTCACCTCGAAGGCGGCGCTGGAGGGCGAGCGCAAGCAGGTGACGGTGCTGTTCGCGGACCTCAAGGGCTCGATGGAGCTGCTCGCCGACCGCGATCCCGAAGAAGCGCGCAAGCTGCTGGACCCGGTGCTCGAGCGGATGATGGAAGCGGTGCATCGCTACGAGGGCACCGTGAACCAGGTCATGGGCGACGGGATCATGGCGCTGTTCGGCGCCCCGCTCGCCCACGAGGACCACGCCGTCCGCGCGTGCTACGCGGCGCTCCGCATGCACGACGCGATCCGCCGCTACACGGAAGAGCTGCGCCGCAGCCAGGGGATCGAGGTCCAGATCCGCGTCGGCATCAACTCGGGCGACGTGGTCGTGCGCACGATCGACAGCGACCTGCACATGGACTACACCGCGGTCGGCCAGACGACCCACCTGGCGGCGCGGATGGAGCAGCTGGCGCCGCCCGGCACGACGCGCCTCACGCCGGAGACCCTGCGGCTCGCCGAAGGATTCGTGCAGGTGAAAGCCCTGGGGCCGATCCCGGTCAGGGGGCTCGCGGAGCCGGTGGAGGTGTTCGAGCTGGTCGGGGCCGGCGCCGTGCGGACGCGGCTGCAAGCGTCCCGGGCACGCGGCTTCTCGCGCTTCGTCGGGCGCGACCCCGAGATGGACCAGATCCGGCAGGCGGCGGACCAGGCGGGACAGGGGCGCGGCCAGATCGTCGCCGTCGTCGGCGAGCCTGGCGTCGGCAAGTCGCGGCTGTTCTACGAGTTCATCCACTCGCACCGGACCCAGGGCCGGCTCGTGCTGGAGGCGAGCTCGGTCTCCTACGGCAAGGCGACGCCGTTCCTTCCCCTCGCCGATCTCCTCCGCGCCTACTTCCGCATCGACGACCGGGACGATACGCGCAGCGTGCGCTCGAAAGTGACCGGCGCCCTGCTGACCCTCGACCGCGCGCTGGAGGACGCGCTGCCGGCGGTGATGTGGCTGCTCGACGCGCTCGCCCCCGACGATCGGTTCCTGGCGCTGGAGCCCAAGGACCGGCGCCAGCGCGCGATCGACGGGGTGAAGCGGCTGTTCCTGCGTGAGAGCCACGTCCAGCCCGTCGTCCTGGTGTTCGAGGACCTGCACTGGATCGACGCGGAGACGCAGCGCGTGCTCGACAGCATCGTCGACAGCCTGCCCACCGCGCCGATTCTCCTCGCCGTGAACTATCGCCCGGAGTACCGGCACGACTGGGGCAACAAGACGTACTACCGCCAGCTCCGGATCGATCCGCTCGCGCCCGAGAGCGCCGACGAGCTCCTGCAGCCGCTCCTCGGCGACGACCCGTCGGTCCAGCCGCTCAAGCGCGTCTTGATCGCGCGCACCGAAGGCAACCCGCTCTTCCTGGAGGAGAGCGTCCGGACGCTGGTGGAGACCCGCGTGCTTGTCGGCGAGCCCGGCGCCTATCGGCTCGCGAAATCGCTGGACGCCGTCCAGGTGCCGGCGACGGTGCAGGCAATCCTCGCCGCCCGTATCGACCGCCTCCGACCCGAGCTCAAGCGGCTGCTCCAGGCCGCCTCGGTCGTGGGCAAGGACGTGCCGGTCGCCCTGCTCGAGCCGATCGCGGAGATGGCCGAGGATGAGCTGCGCCAGGCGCTGGCGGAGCTGCAGACGGCCGAGTTCCTCTACGAGGCGCGGCTGTTCCCCGACCTCGAGTACACGTTCAAGCACGCGCTCACCCACGACGTCGCCTACAGCGGCATCCTTCAAGATCGGCGGCGTGCGCTCCACGCCGCCATCGTGGAAGCCATCGAGCGGATTCATGCCGGCCGGCTGGCCGAGCAGGTCGAGGTGCTGGCGCACCATGCCGTCAGCGGCGGGATCACCGGGAAGGCGGTGCGGTATCTCCATGAGGCCGGCGTGAGAGCAGCGGCCCGGTCGGCGAATCAGGAGGCGGTCGCGTACTTCACGACGGCGCTGGGCTTGCTCGACGCTGCCCCGGAGACGCCTGAGACGATATCGGACGCCCTCGATATCCGTATCGCTCTCGGGCCCACGCTGATCGCCATCACCGGCGCCGGGGCGCCCGTGGTGGAGGACTGCTACGGACAGGCGTTGAAACTGGTGGAGCGTCTCGACGACACGTCGCGGAGCTTCCCCGTGCTCTGGGGTCTCTGGTTCGTGAATTACAACCGGGGCAAGTACACGGTCGCCCGCGAGGCGGCAGACCGGCTGCTCACGGCCGCCCGGAGTGGGGACGACAGCGGGCGTCTCCTGGAAGCTCATCACGCGCTGTGGGCGACGGGCACGGCGATGGGAGAGCCGGCCATGGCCGTCGCCCATTCGGAGCGCGGCATCGAGCTCTATGACCGCGAGCGGCACGCCTCGCAGGCGTTGCTCTACGGGGGACACGATGCCGGCGTGTGCTGCCGATATCAGATGGCCATGAATCAATGGCTGCTCGGATTCCCCGACAGGGCGGTCGCTACTATGCGCGACGCCCATCGCCTCGCCGAGGAGCTCAGGCACCCCATGACGACGACGATCACCCTGTGGATCGATACCTGGGTGCGCTACCAGCGGGGTGAGCGCGATGCGGCAGCGGCGGCGGCGGAGCGGCTCATCGGGATCGGCAGCGCGCATGGGTTCACGATGTGGATCGATTCGGCGGTCCTCATACCCCACGCGGTAAACCCGCAACGCCTCGCGGTCGAGACGCTCTCGAACCTGCATCGCCAACTGATGAAGGCGCGCAGCGCGGCGTGGCGCCATGTCTTCTGCCTGTGCCTGCTCGCCGAGCTGTGCGCCGACGCGGGCCATCCAAACGAAGGACGCCGGGTGCTGGCGTCCGTCACGCCCGCGGATCGTGTGGCGTTCTGCGCGCCGGAGGTGTACCGCCTCGAAGGCGACCTGCTCCTGCGCGAAGCCCGACCGGCCGTCGAGGACGCCGAGCGCTGCTTCCGTATCGCGATCGATCTTGCCCGAGACCGCGCCGCAAAGTCGCTCGAGCTCCGTGCGACGATGAGCCTCGCGCGACTGTGGCGGCACGAGGGCAGGCCCGAGGACGCGCGGCGCGCGCTCGCCGACGTCTACGGGTGGTTCACCGAGGGCTTCGACACCGCGGATCTTCGGGCGGCCAGGGCGCTGCTCGAAGACCTTCACGCGTTGTCTCCGAACCCCCGACAGTCAGGCTGAACGGAACCCCGGCGTGACCGCCCTCTACGGCCGGGTGGCGGCTGGCACTGGCCACGCCGCCGGATTCATGACGCTGCCGTGGGTGAGGGACGGCGTTCGGCAGGCGCTGGGGTTCGACCCGTATCCGGGCACGCTCAACGTCCGACTGCTCGACGTCGACGCGGTCCTGCGCTGGGGCGAGATCAAGAAGGGGGCGACGCTGCGGCTCGCCCCGCCCGCACCGGAACAATGCGGCGGCCTCCTCGTCCCGCTCGTCGTGGCGCCGGACGTTCCGGCGGGCGTGATCATCCCGGACATCACCGGCTACGAGGGCGACATTCTCGAAGTCATCGCGGCCGTCCATCTCAGGAGCCACCTCTGCCTCCGAGACGGCAGCATTCTAGCCCTGCGGTGCGAGGACGCCGCGAGCTAGTGTCGAGGAGCGCCCCGGGTACCCGTCTCCCTAGCCCGCCAGCCCGCTCGCCGTCCCGATGGCGGTCTGCTCGCCCTCCTGGTTCTCGCACCAGACCTCGACGATGATCCGCGTGGCGCCGTTCTCGGGGCGCTTGTCCTTGACCCGGCCGTGCACGGTCAGACGGTCGCCCGCGTACACCGGTTGGGTGAAGGCCACGCTGATCGTCCCGCCCTTGACGAAGCCGGCGCCGAGCAGGTTCGTCATCATCTCGGACACGTACGCGGTCGACATCATTCCCTGGGCGAGGGGCGCCCGGAAGCCTTTGCGCTGCGCCCAGTCTTCGTCCGAGTGAATGGAACGGGGGCGCACGCCCGAATAGGCGTCGATCTTCCGCTGCGGGATCTCCTTCACGAGGCTCGGGAGCTCCTGTCCGATCGTGATCTGTTCGGCCACGCCCGTCGTCATGCCTTGCCTCCCTCGGGGATCAGCATCTGGGTGAACTGGCCCCGGACGAGCGGCGTGCCGCTGTCGTCCTCGGTCACGAACTCGGTGACCATGTACTGCCGGCCACGTCGCACGTACTTGTCGATGACCCGTCCACGGGACCGCACGCGCATGCCCGTTCGGACGGGCTCCACGAACTGGAACTCCATCTTGGCGTGAAGCCCGGCGTGCACGATGTACTTGCTGTGGCGCAATCGCAGCGCCTGGTTGCCGAGCAAGGTCGGATGCGCCACCGGGCCCCCGAAGGCAGAGTCTTCGAAGAACCAGGGATGATGATCGTCGACGGCGAAGGCGTACGTTGCGACGTCCTCCGGCGTCACCAGGTGCTCGTCCGAGACGAACTCCTCGCCCACCTGCAGCACGTCGTACGTCAGCTTCTTGAACTCGGTTCTGCTCATGTCGGTGCTCCTCACTTCATGGCGTAGGGGTTGATCGGCGTCCCCACGCCGCGGGTGACGGGCAGGGGCGGGGCGACCAGCAGGAATGCGTAGCGGCCGTCGGCCGCGCAGTCGGCGGCCAGCTCTTCGAGGAAGAAGATCTCGCCGAGCGTGAGCCCCATGTTCGGGATCGCGCAGATGTGGAACGGGCTGCGGAAGGGCGGCAGCTCCGAGGGCCGCACCTCGACCGCGTAGTTGTCGCTGGCCACCGCCGCGATCTGCTTGGCGTGCATCCACGGCGCCGTGTGCACGGACACCCCCGGCGAATCGTCGAGGTCGTAGTGATGCCAGTCCTTCCGGTCGAGATAGCGCGACATGTGGCCGGTGCGGATCAGCAGCAGGTCGCCGCGCTGGACCTCCACCTTCTGGGCGGCCGCGGTGGCGTCGAGGTCCGCCACCGTGATCGCGTACCCGGGCTCGAGCGCGCGCACGCCCTTGTAGCGGGCGACGTCGAGCAGCACGCCGCGGCCGGCGATGCGGCTCTTGGTCTTGTCGATGCTGTTCTTGGCGGCGCCGCTGCTGCTGACGAGGGTGGCGTCGTAGCCGTTGTACATCTTCCCCTCGTAGAAGACGTGGGCGAGGCTGTCCCACTGGGTCACGCACTGCAGCGGCATGACGATCCAGTCGTCGGATCCGCCGTATCCCTGCAAGGCCGTGATCTCGGCGGCGGTCTTGGGCTGGTCGCCGCCGTCACGGAACATCGTGTGGATGGGGTTGAAGCGCTGCCGCGTGCCGCTCTGCGGACCCTCGCGCTGGAGGGGAATACCGAGCGCGAAGACCTTGCCCGCCGTCACCAGCCGGGCGGCCGCGGCGATCGTGTCCGGCGTGACGTAGTTCAGGGTGCCGATCTCGTCGTCCGGCCCCCACTTGCCCCAGTTGCGGACCTGCATCGCCAGCGTCCGGAGAGTGTCTTCGCTCATGGCCCGCATCTTACGGCAGGCCTTCCGCGCTCGGTGGGCATTCCTTGGTTGACGAGCACGGCGGCGGCAACGTAGTTTTGTTTTGTCCGATGGCCTACATCGACGACTTCGCGAAGCTCGGGCTCGTTCTGCTCTGCGCCGTGGTCTCGCTCCTCGCGCTGTGGGCCGCCGTCGACCGGCGCTCGTCGGCCGCGCTCTTCATCCGCAGCGTGTGGTCGGGCCCGGGGCGGCACGTGGTGGTGGCCGTGCTCGCGCTCGGGGTGTTCGGCGTCGTGGTTGAAGACGTCGTGTTTCGCGAGCACGACGAGGTGATCGGCCGGCTCGACGCACGGATCCGCGATGCCGTGATGCCCCTGGCGCCGTCGCTTCACCGAAAGGCGGCGCTCGTGAGCCGGGTCACGGGTGAGGGGCTCGCCCTCGTCGTGCCGGTGGTCGCGGCTGGATTGTTGCTCGCCCGCCGACGGCGAGAAGCGTTGACCGTGGTCCTGGGGACGCTCGCGGCGTGGGGCCTGTCGGGCCTCCTCAAGGTCGGCTTCGGCGTGTACCGCCCGCGCGTCGACGGGCGATCGAGCTTCTGGACGAGCTTCGGTTTCCCGAGCGGACACACGTTCGTCATGCTGGTGGCCGGCGGGTTGATGGTCTGGGCGCTCCGACACCTCATGCGGAGACACGTCCGGCTCGGCCTGGCCGCCGTGGTGTGGATCGTCGCCGCCGGCGCGGGCATGGCACGCGTGATCCTCAACGCGCACTGGCCGAGCGACGTGCTGGGAGCGCTGGCGCTCGGTGCGGCCTGCCTGAGCCTTCTGTGGGCGTTCACCGAGTGGCGCTGGGATCCCCCGACCGGCACCTCGACCTGATCTTCAGGCCCTGAACGATGCTCGCCGGGGTACCATCGGGCCGCCCGGCGATGCACAGACTCCTGTTTCTCGACCCAGGGCATTTCCACGCCACCCTCACCCTGCGTGTTCGGCATCCGCGGGTGGCGGACGAGATCTTCGTGTACGCGCAACATCGACCTGCGCTACCGGATCGGACGCGTCACGGCTCACGCGTCGGCGCGCTGGGACCTCTCGGCGCCGCCGGGCGGGCGAGATGCCTCGCGCGTCGTGGCCCACGGCACGCGCGCCAACGTCATCCTGGAGCAGGGGGTCGATACCGGCCACCGCCGACGACTCATCGTCGAGCCGTGGGGTCGGACGGGCGGTGTCCCACCGGCGATGACGGATGCGGTGGCCGCATGGCGGACGGAGTTTCCCGGACTCGAGATCGCGGGCGCGGGGCCGGGACGATACGAAGTCGCGATCCCGGCTGGACTGGACGCCGGCCACGTGAGCCACTTCACGCGGGTGCTCGACGAGTGCCTCGATACCATCGACGCTCGACGGTGGCCGGCCGCGCAAGCGGCGCGCACGCTGGCGAAGTACACCTTCCTGGCCGAGGTCGCGGCCAAAGCCGGCGGCGGCCACACCGTGCCGGCCCAGGAGAATCGATGAGCAAGCCCGAGGCCGAGCCGTTCACGAAGTCGCTGGAGCGCATGAACCATTTCCAGGAGCCCGAAGCCCACACGCTCATCGCGGACGTGCGCGTGCCCGCCGGCTCGCACGGCCTCGACGTGGGCTGCGGCGTCGGTCTCTACACGCTGTGGCTTGCCCGGGCGGTCGGGCGGTCGGGCCGGGTGCTCGGCATCGAGCCGTCGGCCGAGCGGGTCGAAGCCGCGCGGGCCCTGGTGAGCCACGAGCTGCCCGCGCCACGCCTCGACTTCCGCGAAGGTGACGCGTCCAAGCTCGACGTCCCCGACGCGAGCCTCGACTGGATCTGGTGCGGCGACGTCCTGCATCACGTCCAGGACACCGGCCGTGCCCTCGCCGAGTTCATGCGTGTCCTGCGTCCCGGCGGCCGGCTCGTGGTGAAGGAATCTCAGCTCCTCGCCGCGATCTTTCTGCCCGGCCATCCCGAGCTCGAGCGCCGGCTCCGCCAGGCCGAGATGGAGTGGAGCCGTCACGAAGGTGGCGAGTTCTCCTTCGAAGAACGGCGCCAGCGCACGCTCCCGTGGGTGCGGGCCGCCGGATTCAGCGTGGAAAGCTTCCGGACGTATCTGCTGGAGCGCCGAGCCCCGCTGCCCGCCGCCGCGCGCGACTATATCCGGCGCGTCGTCTTCGACCGCAACTGGGGCCCGCGCTTGCGCGACCGTTTGGCGGCCGCCGACTGGGCGCAGCGCTCCGCGCTGTGCGAGCCCGAGTCACCGGTGTCCCTGCTCGACGACCCGGATTACTACTGTCTGTATCCGATCAGCGTGGTCGTCGCGCGCCGCTAACGACCTGTCCCGCCTGACCTCGCGCCGGGCGGTCGTCCGGGGGGCCACGTCGGGCCCCCCGTCGCCGGTTCTCAGCCCTTCAAGGCGAATTTCTGGAACGAGTGGCAGGTCGGCGGCACGTGGCCGCGGCTTCCCGCGAACGTCCAGGTGACCTCGCTCACGTACACGTCGCGACGGGAGTCGACGGCCAGCCCGTGGGGCGCCGCGAAGCTGCCGGCGGCCACCGGGTCGGGACCCTCGCCCCAGCGCGCGAGCACCTTCCCGTCGCGGTCGTACACGCTGGCGCGTCCCGAGCGGTTCTCGGTGGCCGGGCCGTAGCGAGGCGACGTCTGTCCCGGTTGCCACCAGAGCTCGGAGACGTACGCACGGCCGTCGGCGTCGAACACCAGGTGCGTCGGGCGGCGCGTGTCCGTCCATTCGGTGAGGTACTCGCCGTCGGGACTGAAGATCTGGATGCGATCGTTCTCGCGGTCGCAGACGAACACGCGGCCGTCGCTGGCCACCGCGATGCCGTGGGGCAGGAGGAACTCGCCGGGCCCGTGTCCCGGCGTGCCCCAGGAGCGCTTGAGCTCGCCGTTCGCCGTGAAGTGGTGCACGCGGCAGTTGCCGTAGCCGTCCGACACGTACAGATCGCCCTTGGGCCCGACCGCGATGTTCGTCGGGCGGTTGAACGGAGCGCCCGGGCGCGACACCGTCTTCGTGTCCTTGCCGTCGTAGCCCGTGTCCGAGGGCGTGTTCATGGTCCCGAGGGTCATGAGGAGCTTGCCGCTCGGGGTGTACTTGCGGATGGTGTGGTTGCCGTCGTCGGTGGCGTAGATGGAGTTGTCCGGGCCCACGGTGATCCCGTGCGTGCGAAGCGTGAAATCCCCCTCGCCCCACGACCCACGGAAGTTGCCCTTGCTGTCGTAGATGATGATCGGGTGATCACCGCGACAGATGAGGAACACGCGATCCTCGAGATCGACGGCGACCCCGGCCACGTCGCGGTGCTCGTAGTCTTTCGGCAGCTGCTCCCAACCCGCGACGACCTGGTAACTCAACGCCTGCGCCATGTGTGAACCTCCTCGAGCCCGGCGTCGGACCGTAGCGCCCGACCGTCCCGCGCGGCGAACTCAGACTATGGGAGAGCCCTGACGCCGAGTCAAGGCGCCCGGCCGCCCGGTCAGGCCGCCGTTCGCCGCCTGGCTATCCTGGGTTCTTCGTGAACGCGCACACCGTGGTCGACCGGGGGGGCAGGGCCGGAGATGGGTGGACGGGGTCCTCTGACCACAGCCGACGGCGTACCGATCACCGGCGAGCCGTTCCGAATCCATACGGCGGTGTCGTCGTCTCGCGGGGCGGGAATGGGTCACCCGGACCCATCCACCCATCTCCGGCCCTGCCCCCACGGTCGACCACGGTGTGCGCGTTCACGAAGAACCCGGGATAGCCAGGCGGCGAACGGCGGCCTGACCGGGCGGCCGGGCGCCTTGACTCGGCGTCAGGGCTCTCCCAT
>JBGPXN010000121.1:0-13256 GCA_041492755.1 Methylomirabilia bacterium
CACGGGCGCACCGGCGTGAGCCGGGTGCTCCTTGGCAGCGTGGCCGAGCGCGTCGTGCGCGGCGCCCGCTGTGCCGTGCTCGTGGTGCCGGCGCGCCGACAGCGTGCGGCGCCGGGGCCCGCCGCCCCGGCGGCGGCCGGCGGGGCGCTCGATGCGGAGGAGGCAGAGCCGCGGGCGCCGGCGCGACTCTGCCTGGTCTGCGCGACGCCCACCCACGATCTGATCTGCGAGCCGTGCCGCGCCCGCATCCGCGGCGAGGCGCTGGAGCGCAAGCAGCGCGAGGAGCGCCCGGGGAGGCCATGACGCCGGCGGCCGCCGGGCGCCCGGGGATGCCGGACCAGAGCCACCCGTCTCGGATGTCGCCCAACGCCCTGCGCGTGTTGCGGGCCCGGTATCTCAGGCGGGAGGCCGTCGGCAACATGGTCGAGGCGCCCGAGGAGCTGTTCCGTCGCGTCGCCCGCACGATCGCCCAGGCCGAGGCCCTCTTCGGGCGGGCTCGCGACGCCGAGCGCTGGCAGGAGACGTTCGAGGCCGTCATGGTCGACGGTGACTTCCTGCCGAACTCCCCCGTACTCATGAACGCCGGCACCCCCCTCGGGCAGCTCGCCGCGTGCTTCGTGCTGCCCGTGCAGGACTCGATGGAGTCGATCTTCGACGCGCTCAAGTCCATGGCACTCCTGCAGCGCGCGGGAGGCGGCACCGGCTTCTCGTTCTCGGCGCTCCGGCCGCGTGGCGACGTCGTCGGCTCGACCGGCGGCGAGGCCTCGGGGCCCGTGTCGTTCATGCGGGTGTTCGACACCGCCACCGAGCACATCAAGCAGGGTGGGCGCCGTCGCGGGGCCAACATGGGCGTGCTGCGGGTGGACCACCCGGACATCCTCGAGTTCGTGGACGCCAAGCTCGACGGCCGCAGCCTGCGGAACTTCAACCTGTCGGTGGGCGTGACCGACGATTTCATGCGGGCCGTCGAGGCCGGCCGGTCCTACGACCTGGTCCACCCGGGTCGCCAGCCGGCCACGGGGCGGCGGCCCGCGCGCGACGTGTTCGAGCGGATCGTCGGCGCGGCCTGGACGGCCGGCGATCCCGGGATGCTGTTCCTCGACGCGATCAATCGTGCGAACCCGCTGGCGGGGCTGGGCCCGATCGAGGCCACGAATCCCTGCGGCGAGGTCCCGCTACGGCCGTGGGAAAGCTGCATCCTCGGCTCGATCAACCTGGCCCACGTGGTGATCGGCGGGGCGGTCGACTGGCAGCGGCTCCGCGCGCTCGTCGACACCGGTGTCCGGTTCCTCGACGACGCCATCGAGGTCAACCGCGCGCCGCTACCCCAGGTCGCCGCCGCGACCCGCGCCGCCCGCAAGATCGGCCTCGGGGTCATGGGGTTCGCCGAGTGTCTGATCCTCCTCGGTGTCGGCTACGATAGCGACGAGGCCAGCGCCTGGGCGGAGCGGCTCATCGGCTTCATCGCGGTCCAGGCGCGCGCGGCGTCGCGCCGGCTCGCGGAAGAGCGTGGCGTGTTTCCGGACTGGAGTCGTAGCATCTATGCCATCACCGGCGAGCGCGTGCGCAATGCGACCCGGCTCTCGATCGCGCCGACCGGAACGATCAGCATCATCGCCGGGACGAGCGGCGGCATCGAGCCGCTCTTCGGCCTCGCCTACCGTCGCCAGCACACCCTCGGCGGGGAGCCGATCGTGGAGGTCAACCCGATCTTCCTCAGGCATGCCGAGACGCTCGGACTCGACACCGGCCGCCTGCTCGCTGACGTTCGCGTTGCCGGGCACCTCGCCGCCGTGCCCGGTGTTCCCGAGGCGGTCCGTCGCCTGTTCGTCACCGCGACCGAGGTTCCCGTGCGCCGGCACCTCGCGATCCAGGACGCGTTTCAGCGCCACGTCGACAACGCGGTGTCCAAGACGATCAATCTTCCGGTCGACGCGAGCCTCGCGCAGGTGGCCGAGGCGTACCGGGAGGGCTGGCGCCTCGGCCTCAAGGGCGTGACGGTCTACCGCACCGGATCGAGGGCGGGTGAGGTGCTGACGCTCGGTGCCGATGAGCCGCTGGAAGCGCGCGACCTCTTCGCCAAGTGCGACCCCGGCGCCTGCCGGCTGTCGTGACGTGCGGTCACGGCGGCCGCGGCGCCCCTTCGTTCCCTCGTCGTCATTCCACCTCGAGCGCGTCCTCCACGGCCCGGAGCACGTCGATATAGCTGACGATGCCGATGATCTGCCGGGTACCGGCAGGGACCACCGGGATCGCGCCGACCTTGTGCTCGACGAGTAGCGAGATCAGCTCGCCCATCTCGGCATCCGGCTCGACGGCGACGATGTCGGTGCTCATGATCTGGACCACCGGGAGGGTGAGCCGTCGCCGCAGGGCGTCGGCGCCTTCGTCGGTGAGCAGGCGGGTCACCTCCAGGGTGCCGATGTCTCGGTCGCTCAGCATGCCGACCAGTGCCCCGCCCTCGACGACGGGCAGGTGCCGGACGTCGAGCTCGCGCATTCGCGGTCATCAACTCTTGGGCTGTCACTCGTAGAGTGAATCGAGCAGCGCCGCATACCGGGCGGCCACGGCCTTGCGCTTCACCTTCTGGGTCGGCGTCATCTCGCCGGCGGCCTCGGTGAACTCGGCCGGCACGAGGGCAAATCGCTTGACCCTCGCATAGGACTGGACCTCGGCGTTCTTCGCCTCGACGATCTTCGCGACCCGCCTCACGACCTCCGGATGGCGGATGAGCTGCGCGTAGTCGCCGTCGAGAATGCCCCGGGCCCGGGCGAACCGCTGCAGCGCCTGCGGACTGAGCGCGATCAGGGCGGTGGGGTACGGCCGCCGATCACCGTAGACGAGAGCCTGGCTGATGAAGGGATCGCTGCGCAGGAGGTTCTCCAGCTGCTGGGGCGCGATGTTGACCCCGCCCGAGGTCACGATGAGATCCTTCTTGCGGTCGGTGATGTAGAGGAAGCCGTCCTCGTCGATCCGTCCGATGTCCCCCGTCTTGAACCACCCATCGGCGCCCAGGACCTGCGCGGTAGCCTCTGGCTGGTTGAGGTACCCACGGTGCGCGATGTTCGCGCCGCGCGCGAGGATCTCACCATCTGGAGCGATCCGCAGCTCGACGCCGGGAATGGGCGGGCCGACGGACCCGAGCTTGAAGCGATCGACTCGGTTGAGGGTCAGCACCGGACAGGCCTCGGTGAGCCCGTAGCCCTCCAGGATCAACACCCCGGCCGCATGGAAGAACTCGGCGAGCTCAGTGCCGAGTGGCGCTCCGCCCGACACGGCGAAGCGCAGGCGGCCGCCGAGCGGCTGGCGAAGCCGGGCCAGGACCAGGTGATCCGCGAGACGATGCCGAAGACGGAGACGCCGCGGGACCGGCTCACCGGCGCGTTGCCGCCGTGACATCTCGGATCCGACGCCCATCGCCCAGGCGAACGCCCGGCGCTCGAGCCAGGTGCCGGCATCGACGCCGGCCAGGATCGCCGCGTGAAGCTTTTCGAACACCCGGGGAACGGCGAACAGGAAGTGCGGTCGCACCTCGAGGAGATCGCTCCGGATCGTCTCCAGGCTGGTGGCGAAGGCGGTGACGAGGCGACGGTGCACGCCGAGAAAGGCCTCGGCCCGGGCGAAGGAGTGCGCGAGCGGGAGGAAGAGCAGGTGGACGTCGCCGGGCTGGACGCCGGGGATGCGGGATAGCGCCGCGAGGGTGGCCATGTGGTTGCCGTGGGTCTGCACCACGCCCTTGGGCTCTCCGCCGGTTCCGGAGGTGTAGACGATCGTGGCGACGTCGGCGGGCCCCAGAGACGCAAGACCCTCGGCGAGTCGGCTGGCCAGCTCGGGCTCCCGCGCCCGGCCGATCTGACGCAGCCGGGCCCACGTCAGCACGGACGGATCGTCAGCCTCGTCACCGTCGATCACCACGATCTCCTGCAGCCGCGGCATCTGCGGGCGAGCGGCCAGCGCCTTCGCGAGCTGTGCCCGGTCTTCGACGATCAGCGTTCGCGCATCGGCGTCGTTGACGATGGAGGCGACCTGGGCGGCCGTGTACGTCGCGTAGATCGGCACGGTCACGCAGCCCGCGGAGAGGATGGCGAAGTCGGTCTGGACCCATTCCGCGCGAGTGCCTGAGAGGAGGGCCACGGCATCCCCTCGTCGGCGGCCACGCGCGAGGAGCCCCAGGGCCAGCCCGCGCACCCGGTCGCCGACGTGCGTCCAGGTCAGCACGCTCCACGCGTCGCCCCGCTTGACCAGCTGGGCCGGCTGGCCAGCATCGGCCGCGACGCGGGTCCAGAACATCGCGCCGAGCGTGTCGTCGCTTGCCACGGGGAGTTCCCGCCTCGCCGACAGGCCACGACGGGTCTCGGCGGTGGGAGCCATTCGCTCCCACCGCCGAGCCGTGGCCGAGGCCGGATGGCGCCGTCAGGCGCTCAGCCTGACCTTCAGCTCGTCCTGGAAGTGAAGCGCCAGATGGTCCACGATGCGCTTGAGCTCTTCCTCGTCCCGGCTCTTCATGTACGCCCAGATCTCCTGACACTGGGCGCAGTGCGTCGCATCCTTCCTGAAGATGTCGTAGCGGTGAAGCCCCTTCGAGAGGACACTGGCTGTCTCCATCAGGTCGTACGTCGGATTCTTCAGCATCTCGGCCTCCTGTTCCGTGTCCATGCCGGGACTGTGGTCATCGGTCCGTCATGCCGTCTCGGCCAGGCATCGGGTCACCTCATCGACGCGATCCGCGGCGCGCATGCGCGGCGGCGCGATGCCGCGGTGGAAGAAGTCGCACATGATCCGATTGGCGTCCGCCCAGCTGTCGGTCGACACCGCGGTGTGGTGCGCGCACAGCGCCTCGCCCCCCACCATCTGTTGCCTACACACCGAGCACAGGCTCGTCACGATCAGATCTTGAAATCTCGGCACCGTGGACCCTCACGTACGCCAACGCCGGTGCATCGGCGATGCCGGAGTCGAACGCTGGAGTTTCGAATGCTTCGCCGCCGCGTGGTGGCGGCGGCGAGGCAGCGGATTCCCATGTGTCCCGGCCTCGCCCCACGGCGCGGGATCGCCCGGCCCAGCCGTCGCACCGTTCCTGGCATCACCTCACGTCGGGAGCACGAGCTCGAACCGTTCCCACGGGATGGCGGTCCAGGTCTCGGTGTGGCCGTGCCCGTACGAGCGAATGACGGCCACGACCTTGGACGCCACGATCTCGTCGGGCGCCTCGAAGATGTCGAGGTAGTCGCAGGGGCCAAGGATTGCGTAGTTGGCCACCCACTTCACCTGCGGACAGTCCTTGCGGATGTGATCGGCGACGGCACGTTCCAGGCGCTTGAGCTCGCCGGGCATCTTCACCGCCTCGGGCGTCAGTCGGGTCAGGATCACGTACGTTGGCATGTTCGTTCTCCTCTCACGGGCCTCTTGCTATTCGGCTCTTCGTAGCAGCGCCTCGAACTTGGCCGGGCCGAGCGTGCGAACGCCGAGCCGCTTCGCGTCCTCCCGCTTTCGGCCCGGCGACCCGCCGACCACGACGTAGTCGGTGCGCCGCGACACCCTGTCGGTGACGCGACCCCCGCGCGCCTCGATGCGTGCCGCCGCCTCGGCGCGGGTCAGGCCGGGAAGGGCACCGGTCAGGACGACGGTGCGGCCGGTGAGGGGGCCGCGCGCGGCGGGCGCCGCCTCGGTCATCGTCACACCGGCCTCCCGCAGCCGGCGCACCGTGGCGCGGTTGCCGCCGTCGGCGAAGAACTTCACGACCGATTCCGCGATGGCGGCGCCGATGCCCCGGAGCTCGGCCAGCGCGTTGGCGGAGGCGGTGGCCAGCCGGTCCAGCGTTCGGAAGCGGCAGGCGAGGAGACGCGCGAGGTGCTCGCCGACCAGCCGGATCCCCAGCCCATTGAGGAGCCGGGCCAGACCACGCGAGCGCGAGGCCGCGATGGCGGCGAGGAGGTTCCGGGCCGACCGCGGCCCGAACCCTTCGAGGGCTTCCAGCTCGGCCGCCGGCAGCCGGTAGAGATCGGCGAAGTCGCGCACGAGGCCGCGCTCGACGAGCTGGTCGATGACCGCGTCGCCCAGGTGCTCGATGTCCATGGCTCGACGCGAGCCGAAGTGGCGCAGACGCTCCTTGAGTTGGGCCGGGCACGCGCTGTTGACGCACCGCCAGTACGCCTCGCCATCGGGCCGCAGCGTGAGGCCGCCGCAGGCCGGGCACCGGCACGGGAAGCGAAACGCGCGAGCGTCCGGGGGCCGCCGGGCGCGCACGACCCGCACGAGGTAGGGAATCACGTCGCCGGCGCGTTCCAGCAGCACGGTGTCGCCCACGCGGACGTCCTTGCCGGCGGTCTCGTCCTCGTTGTGGAGGCTCACGTTGCGGATGACGACGCCGCCGGCCTCGACGGGATCGAGGCGGGCGACCGGCGTGAGGATCCCCGTCTTGCCGACCTGGACGTCGATCGCCCGCACGCGCGTGGTGGCCTGGCGGGCCGCGAACTTCAGGGCCATCGCCCAGCGCGGGTGGTGGCCGGTCGCGCCGAGCCGCCGTTGCTGGACCCGCGCATCGACCTTCACGACCATCCCGTCGGCGTCGTAGGGGAGGCGCCCGCGCTCGCGGCCGAGGCGGGCCGCGTAGGCCAGGACGTCCTCGATCCGCTCCGCGCGCGCGTTGCGCGGGTTGACCGGCAGCCCCGCCGCCTGGCACGCGGTCAGCGACTGCCAGTGCGAGTTGAAGCCGGGGCCGCTCGCGTAGCTCACGTGGTAGACGAGGAAGTCGAGCGGGCGCCGCGCGGTGACCGTCGCGTCTTTCTGACGCAGCGACCCGGCCGCCGCGTTGCGCGAATTGGCGAACGTGGGCTCATCCCGGCGCTCCAGCGTGCGGTTGAGCCGCGCGAACGCCGCGCGCGTCATGAAGACCTCGCCGCGGACCTCGAGCTCGTCGAGGCGGGCGGGGGCCCCGCGCAGCGTCGCCGGCACGGCGGGCAGGGTGCGCACATTGGCGGTGACGTCCTCGCCCGTGCGCCCGTCGCCGCGGGTGGCGCCGCGCACGAGCCGTCCGTGCCGGTAGAGGAGCGCGACGCCCAGGCCATCCACCTTGGGCTCGCACACCCAGGTCACCCGCTGACCGGGCAGCCCCTGCCGGACCCGGCGCTCGAAGTCGTGCACCGCGGCCGGGTCGCTCGCGCTGTCGAGCGAGAGCATCGCCACCCGGTGCTCGACCGGCCGGAACGCCGGCGCGCCGGCCACGCGCTGCGTCGGACTGTCCGGAGTGACGAGATCGGGAAACCGGCGCTCGAGATCGGCCAGCTCGTGGACGAGCGCGTCGTACTCGGCGTCGGAGATCTCCGGCCGCGTCTGCACGTAGTAGAGGCGGTCGTGGCGCCGGATGTCTCGGCGCAGGCGCGCGATCCGTCGGCCGGCGACGGCCCTGCTCATCGCCCGTGCCGCTGCGCCCACGCGCGCACCTTCGCGACGGGCCAGGTGTTCACGACGGCGCCCTTGCCGACCCAGGCCCGGCGGGCCGTCAGCACGCCGAGCTCCATCGAGGCGAGGTGGTCGAGCATGTGCGTGTCGGTGTCGATGGCGAGCAGGACGCCGCGCTCGTGCGCGCGCCGGGCCTGGACGTCGTTGAGGTCCAGTCGCGTCGGGTAGGCGTTGATCTCGAGCGCCTTGTCGTGGCGCCTGGCCGCGTCGAGCACCCGCTCGAGGTCGAACGCGTAGGCCTCGCGCTCGCCGAGGAGCCGGCCTGAGGGATGGGCGAGGACGTCCACGTGCGGGTTGGCGAGCGCGCGGCACAGCCGTCGCGTCATCTCGGGCCGGGGCTGCTTGAACCGTCCGTGGACGGCGGCGAGGACGAGGTCCAGGCCGGCGAGCACCGCGTCGGGGTAATCCATGGAGCCGTCGGGCAAGATGTCGCACTCGGTGCCGGCGAGGACGGTGATGTCCTTCGACTTCCGGGCCACCGCGCGCACCTTGGCGACGTGAGCGCGCAGCTCGTCGAGTGAGAGACCGCCCGCGACCCGGGCCGACCGGCTGTGGTCGGAGACGACGACGTACTCGTAGCCCCGCTGGCGCGCGGCGGCGACCAGGGCCTCGATCGTGGCGTGACCGTCGGAGGCCTTGGTGTGGCAATGCAGATCGCCGCAGATGTCGTCGAGGGCGACGAGCGCCGGCAACCGGCCGGCGAGCGCCGCCTCCACCTCGCCCGTGTCCTCCCGCAGCTCGGGCGGGATCCACGGCAGGTCGATGGCCGCGTACACCTCTTCCTCGGTGGCGCCGGCCACGCGCCGGCCGCTCGACTCGCGGAACAAGCCGTACTCCGAGAGCGTGAAGCCCTTGCGCACCGCCATCTCCCGGATGCGGATGTTGTGCTGCTTGGAGCCGGTGAAGTAGAGGAGCGCGGCGCCGAAGCACTCGGGCTCCATCACCCGAAGGTCCACCTGGATGCCCTCGCGGTGGCGGATCGACCCCTTGGTGGTGCCGTGCTCGAGTACCTCGGCGACGTCGGGCAACGCCACGAAGGCGTCCATCACGACGCGGGGGTGGTCGGAGGTGACCAGCAGGTCGATGTCGCCGACGGTCTCGCGGCCCCGGCGGATGGAGCCGGCCAGGGCGATGGCTTTCACGCCCCGCGCGCCTCGCAGCGCCTCGACCAACGCGCGGCCGATGGGCAGCGCCCGGCCGAGCGGCATCCGCGCCTGCCCCCCGCGCACCAGGGCGATGCCGCGCAGGATGCTCTGTTCGGTCCGGGCCTGGATGCCGGGCAGCCCCCGCAGGCGGCCAGCGCGCGCGGCCTTGTCCAGTCGGTCCACGTCGGTGATGCCCTTGCGGTGCAGGCGCATTGCCATCTTCGGCCCGATGCCCGGCACGTTCATGAGCGCGACGACGCCGGCGGGGATGCTCTTCGTGGCCCGGTCGATGTCGCGGACGTGCCCGGACTTCAGATACTCGGCGATCTTGCCGGCCAGGTCGGCGCCCACGCCCGGGATCTCGTCGAGCCGGTCCTTGCGAGCCAGCGTCTCGACGTCCTCCCGCAGCGACTCGAGGTTCTGGGCGGCGCGCCGGTAGGCGCGGATGCGAAAGACGTTCTCTTCCTTCAGCTCGAGCACGTCGGCCATGAGGTTGAAGAGCCGCGCCACCTCGACGTTCTTCATGGGCTGGATTGAGTGGGATGCAGGAGTAGTGCCCCACGGCCACCGGCCGGGTGGGTCGATGAATCGCGGCGTTGCGGCAGCCGACCCGTCACGGGGCGCCCGGCCGCAGGATGGCCGGGGAGGGCGTCGGCGCCTCAGTGGGGCGTCGGATCCTCAACGCCCGCAAGGAGACCATGCGGCGGTCGCCCAACGCCCCGCGGGTCAATCGCTGGGGCAGCGGCGCCTCACGTGAGGCGCTCGCGCTCCGTTCTCGGACCTGGCGATGTTGCGGAACTCCGAGATTCTTCACGGATCCCGCGTTGGCAACGCCGATGCACTCCGTCCACCGTGTTCGAGCACCAGTCACACGGGCCACCCACGGTCCCCGGACGGACGTCGGGTGAGACACGGAGGAGAGGGTCATGACACAGGGGATCAAGAAGACGGACACGCAGATCCACCGAGACGTGCTCGACGAGCTCAAGTGGGATTCGCGCGTCGACGAGACGGAGGTGGGCGTCGAGGTCGACAAGGGCGTCGTCACGCTGACCGGCACGGTGACGAGTTGGGCCAAACGTGTGGCAGCCCAGGAAGCGGCGCGCCGCGTGATCGGCGTGCTCGACGTGGCGAACAATATCACGATCAAGATTCCGGGCGGACTCGCGCGCACCGACACCGAGATCGCCCAGGCGGTACGGCATGCGCTCCAGTGGGATGTCTTCGTCCCCGAGGAGCAGATCAGCTCGACGGTCTCGGACGGGTGGGTCACGCTCGACGGCACCGTGGAGCGCTGGAGTCAGCGCAACGATGCGGAACGGGCGATTCGCAATCTGACTGGCGTGAAGGGTGTCGCGAACAGGATCACGGTGACGCCGGCGCAGCCGGTGACCGAGGATGTGCACAAGGCCATCGAGCAGACGCTGGAGCGCCGGGCCGAGCGGGAAGCCAGGCGGATCCACGTCGATGTGCGGGCCGGCATCGTGACACTGACGGGGTCGGTGCATTCGTGGGCGGAGCGCAAATCGGTCGTCGCGGCCGCTCGCTTCACGGCCGGGGTTCGAGAAGTCGTGGATCACCTGCGGACGGAGCCGGTCTGAACCGGACGAGGTGCGCGGCGCGAGATCCATATATCGGGAGCGGGGCCGGACTGGCAATGACCACCCGGGCACGTGAATGACGCCAGGACGTTCAGGCGCGCCGAGGTCGGGTTCGAGGGCCAGTTCGTCGAGACCAGGCTCCGGCCGGAGGACGTCTATCTGAGACCAACGAGGGGAGGACTCTCCGATGACCAAGCGAGTGCTTGTTCCTCTCGACACCACCGAAGCGACCCAGGACATCCTGCCGATCGCCGCGATGCTCGCGAGCACGGGCGCCGCCGTGCGGCTGATCCACGTTGCCTCCGTGCCCGACAACGTCGTGACGCCGCAGGGCCGGACGGTCGCCTACGCCGACCAGGAGATGGCCCGCGTCCAGGCGCTGTGGTCCGATTCCCTCGGGGACACCGCGGCGCGGCTCCACGGCGCCGTGGATCACGCCGTGCGCTTCGGCGATCCCATCGCCGAGATCCTCGCCGAGGCCGAGGCGTTCGGCGCCGATACGATCCTCGTCACCACCGGGACACGCAGCTCGGTGAAGCGGGCGCTGCTGGGCAGCGTGGCCGAGGCGATGCTGCGGCGCGCTGGCGTCGGCGTCCTGCTGTACCGGGCGCCGCGAGACCCCTGAGCAAGCCCGTGATGGCCGTCGTTCCGGAATATCCGGCGCAGCACATCCTCGTCGCCACGGACTTCTCGGAGAGCGCGGAGGCGGCGCTCGGTGCGGCCGCGCGATATGCCCGCGTGCTCCACGCGCGTCTGCATCTGCTGCACGTCTTCTCGGGAGAGGAGGTCGAGGTCACGCGGCTCCTCGCAGATGCCGCCGGCAAGGCGGGACCGGATCTTGGGGTGACCGTGGCCGCGACCGGGGGCGACCCGGCCGAGGAGATCCTGCGGTACGCCAGCCGTCAGCCCATCGATCTCATCGTCGTGGGCACCCACGGACGCACGGGCGTGAGCCGCGTGCTCCTCGGCAGCGTGTCCGAACGCGTCGTGCCGGGCACCCGCTGTCCCGTGCTCGTGGTGCCGGTACCCCGCCCGAGCGCGCCGTCCTCCCCGGTGCCGTCGGGCGTGGCGCTCGACGACGAAGAGACGGAGCAGCCCGCGCCGGTTCGGCCGTGTCTCGTCTGCGCGACGCCCAGCCATGACCTGATCTGCGAGCCGTGTCGCGCGCGCATCCGCGGGGAGGCGCTGGAGCGCAAGCAGCGCGAGGAGCGCGCGGGGAGACCATGACGGCTGGTCCGCGACGCCGCCCATGACCGCCGGCATCACCGTGGCTCCATGATCCAGGCGATCCGTGATCAGTGGGTCATCGTCGTCGCGGTCGTCGTCCTCGTCGGGCTGGTCATCTGGCTGTGGACGACGCGATCGAAGGCGTCGTCCTCCCGGGGCTCTGGAACCCGCTCAGGACCATCGCCGTCGCCATGACGCACTACGAGCGGCGGCATCGGGCCCGAGGGCCTCGCGAAGCCGTGACACGGACCGGCCGACCGTCCTGGCCGAGCCGGCGCCGCCCGAGCAGAAGCGTCTCTTCGACTACCGTGTTGACGTAAGCGGGCCCCGGCTCCTCCGATGATTGTCGTGCGCACGAGAGCAGACGCTTGGCGCCAACGTGGCGGGCCACCCGCTCGAAGAGCAGCGCGCCGAGGCCTGCGATGAACTGCGCCATGAGGACCACCCTCGGCCAGCGTGGCCATCGCCCCCCCGGGCTCTTCCTGGCCGAGCTGCGACGCGAGCGTGCTGACGGACCCGCCCGTACGCGAACCCGATCAGCATCCGCTTCATCCATCCCGAGAAGTCCGCGTCGAGGTGCGGCTCGGCGTCTTTGTCGACCGGAGGCTCTCGCCGGTCAGGGCCGACTCGTCGATCCGCAGCGCCGTGCAGCGGATGAGCCGGGCGTTCGCCGGCACCTGAACGCCCGCCTCCAGCAGGACGACGTCGCCGGGCACGAGGTCGGCCGCGGGGATGGTCGTCACCTGACCATCGCGGCGGACCCTCGCCTCGGGGACCACGAGCGCCCGCAGGCGCGCCAGCGAGCGGCGGGCGCGCCACTCCGTGACGAACCCGATGACGGCGTTGAGGAGCAGCGCGGCGAGGATGACGAGGCCTTCCACGAGCTCGCCGAGCCCCATTGCGACGCCGGCGGCGACGAGCAGTAGGAGCACGACGAGGCTCTCGAACTGTGAGACGGCCAGTCGCCAGAGCGAGGTCTCGCGTGCCGCCGCGACCCGGTTTGGCCCCACGCGGGTCAGACCGCTTCGCGCCTGGGAGGATGTCAGGCCGCGCTCGATGTCGGTCCCGAGTAACGCGGCCACGCGCCCGGCGTCGAGCGCATGCCACGGGGCAGTCATCCTCTTCCCGGTGAGGATCGGAGCAGACGTGGCGTCCGAGCGGGGGTGTCCTCGCAGCGCCGCCCTGCGGCGCGAATGCCCCAGTGGGGAACCCGCGGCTCATGGCAAACTTCTGGAATCACGGAGCTCGATCGTGGCAGTGTCATTGCAGTCTGCATACGCGCCATGAATTCGACGTACGCACCGATAGGGAGGGAGCGCCCATGAGACGCCGGAGATCTCAGCTCGTCGTCGCCCTGCTGGCGATGCTGCTCGCCGCGGCCTGCGCCAAGCGTCCGGCGATGACCCAGACGGCTGCCCCCCCGCCGACCGGTGCTGCCGTGACGGCGGCCCCCCCGGCCCCGGCTCCGGCGGCGCCCGTCGCGCCTCCGGCGCCCGCGCCTCCGGCCACGGCCCCTCCGATGGTCGCGGCCCCGCCGGCCCCCGCGCCGCGCCCCGAGCCGGCTGAGTTCAAGAGCATCCTGGAGCTACGCGATGTCTTCTTCGACTTCGACAAGCACACGATCAGGCCGGACGGCGCCCGCCTGCTCGACGCCAACGTCGACTGGCTGAAGGCGAATGCCTCGGCGCTGATCCTGATCGAGGGCCACTGCGACGAGCGCGGGACGAACGCCTACAACCTGGCACTCGGCGAGCGCCGGGCCAGCGCCACGCTGGACTACCTCGTGGCGCGCGGCGTGGCCGCGACGCGGATCACCGTCATC
>JBGPXN010000155.1:0-11120 GCA_041492755.1 Methylomirabilia bacterium
GCAACCCCGTCATTGCCGAGGCGCTCGAGGACACCGCCGCCGGCCGCCAGCATCGACAGAACGCCCTCACGCTGGCGATCGACGTCGCGCGCTTCGGCGACCCCGCCGCGTTCCATCGCGAGGTCAGGCGCCTCGTCACCAACCTGAAGGCGCAGCCGCGCGATCCCGACGTCGCCGAGATCCTGATGCCCGGCGAGCGGGGCGCTCGCACCGCCGAGCGCCGCCGGCGTGACGGGATTCCGATCGCCCGTGCGGTGCACGACGAGCTCCGGGCCCTGGCGAGCCGGCTCGGCGTGGCGATGTTCCCTACTGCTTGAGTTAGGGAAAGATGCCCATCTCGAGGTAAGAGCCGGCGACCTTGGTGACCGCTTCGTAGAAGGCGGCGGTGCGGAGGTCACCCACGCGCGGGTCGCGCTTCCAGATGTCGTGGATCGTGTGGTAGGCGGTGATCATCGTCTCCTCGAGCCCGGAGTTGACGAGGTCGATCTCGTCGGGCCCCTTGACGATGGTCTTGCGCTCGGCCTCCGTGAAGCGCCGGCCGGTCGCCGACTCCACGGCGCGCAGCATCCGATCGAAGGCCGACTCCTCGAAGCGCTTGCCCACCCGGCCGAAGCGCACGTGGGAGAGGTTCTTCACCCACTCGAAGTAGGAGACGACCACGCCGCCCGCGTTCAGGTACACGTCCGGGATGATCATCACGTCGCGCTGACGCAAGATCGCCTCCGCCTCGGCGGTGGTGGGGCCGTTCGCGCCCTCGGCGATGATCCGGGCCTGGATGCGCGGAGCGTTCTCGGCCGTGATCTGGTTCTCCAGCGCCGCCGGGATGAGAATATCGCAGTCGAGCTCCAGCGCGCGCCCGGTGGGCGTGAGGTTCTGGGCACCGGGAAAGCCGAGGATGGAGCCGGTCTCCCGCAGGTGGCGGACGACGGTGTCGACGTCGAGGCCGGCGGCGCGATACACGGCGCCGTCGCGCTCGGAGAGGGCGATGATGACGGCGCCGTTGTCCTGGCAGAACTTGGCGGCGTGGTACCCCACGTTGCCGAGCCCCTGGACCACCACGCGCTTGCCCTCGAGCCCCCGCGAAAGACCGAGCGCCTTCATGTCGTCCGCCTGATCGCACGCCTCGCGCAGCCCGAAGTAGATGCCGCGCCCGGTCGCCTCCACGCGGCCCCGGATACCGTTCTGGGTCACCGGCTTGCCGGTGACGCAGGCCGAGGTGTCGATCTCGCCCGGATGGAAGGCGGTGTAGGTGTCTTCGATCCAGGCCATCTCGCGCGGCCCGGTGCCGTAGTCGGGCGCCGGCACGTCGACGCCGGGGCCGATGAAGTTCTTCTTGATGAGCTCGGCGGTGTAGCGGCGGGTGATGTGCTCCAGCTCCTCGACCGTGTACTTCCTGGTATCGATCTTCACGCCGCCCTTGGCCCCGCCGAACGGCAGGTCGGCGATGGCGCACTTGTAGGTCATGAGCGCGGCCAGCGCCTTGACCTCGTCCTCGTTGACCTCGGGCGCGAAGCGGATGCCGCCCTTCACGGGCAGCCGGTGGTGGCTGTGCTGGACGCGCCACCCCGAGATGACCTCGTAGCCGCCCGCGCGGCGGATCGGAAACTGCACGGCCAGGACCGCGTTGCAGACCTTGATCTGATCGAGCAGCCCGCGCGGGAAGTCGGTCAGCGCGGCCGCACGCTCGAAGTAGATGTTGACGGTTTCGTAGAAGCTGGGCACGCTGCTCATGCGCGATCGTCCTCCTCGTCGAGCCCGATCTCGCGGAAGAAGCGGGCGATGACCGCCTGCACCTCGGCGCGGTGGGAGCGGTTGGGAAAGTGCGAGCCGCCGGCAACGACGTGCAGCCGCGCGCCGGGGATCGTCGCCGCCACCCGCTGCGACATCGCCACCGTCGGAAAGTGGTCGAGCTCGCCGGCGATGATCAGCACCGGGCAACGGATCCGCGCGCAATCGTCGATCCACTCGCTGCGGCTGTAGGTCTCGTCGAGCAGCGCGAGCAGCGAGGCCGTGGAGTGCGCGCGGAGGCGCCCGGTCACCTCCGCGTAGCGTTCCGGCCGGGCCTTGAAGCGCGCCAGCGCTTCCTCCCCCATCCGCAGCCGCACGTTGGCGTCGAAGTACTCCTCGACGCGGCCGGCGGCCACGAGCGGCCGGTGCGCCGCCCACCACGCCCGATCCGCGGGGATGGTCGCGAACGGGGGGCCGCTGATCGAGACCACGGCCCGGACCCGCTCGGGATGATGGGCGGCCAGCCACAGCGACAGCGCCGCGCCCATGGACGCGCCACCCCACACCGGCGGCGCGCTGCCGAGGCCGTCGAGCCACCCGAGCAGGTCTTCGGCCTTGCGCGGATACGTGTAGTCCTCCACGCGCTCGAACTTCTGGGACAGACCATGCCCGCGCGTGTCGGGGAAGAACGCCCGGATGCGGCCGAAGAACGGCTCCAGGTCCGTCACCATGAACGACGAATCTTCGACCGAGCCGCCGTGGATCCAGACGACGGGTGGCCCATGGGGAATCCCCGCCTCGCGCCAGTGCAGGCGGACGCCGGTGGGCAAGCCACGTTGGGGCCGGACGGTTTCCGTCACGCCGGAGACAGCCGTTGCTCGAAGCGGCGCGCCACCCGCGACATGGAATAGGTACAGACCCAGTAGACCACGGCGATGAAGAGATAGAGCTCGAAGGGCCGGATCTCGCGGTTGTTCACGATCTGCGCGGCCTTGGTGAGATCGACGTAGCCGATGATCGAGGCCAGCGACGTGTCCTTGAAGAGCACGATCATCTGGGTCACCAGCGACGGCGCCATGTTGCGCAGCGCCTGGGGCAGGATCACGAACCGCATGGCTTGCGACCCGGACAGCCCGAGGGCGCGCGCGGCCTCCACCTGCCCGCGCGCCACCGACTGCACGCCGGCGCGCACGATCTCGCCGAAGTAGGCGGCCTCGAAGATCACGAACGCCGTGAGCGCGACGCCGTACTCCGGGATCCGGATGCCCAGGAGCTGGGGGATGATGAACCAGAACCAGAAGATCACCATCACCAGCGGCACGCCGCGGAAGAACTCCACGTAGACCGTCGCGGGCAGCCGGATCCAGGGGGCCGCCGCCAGCCGTCCCAGCCCGACGAGAATGCCGAGCAGGAATCCCAGGACGATGGCCGGAACGGCCAGCCGCAGCGTGCCGCCCGCGAAGCCGCCGATCCCGAAGAAGCCCTGCACGATCAGGAACGTGAAGTTGGCGGCGATCACCGTGACCGCACCGGTAAACCATTGGGCAACGGCGACGAATGGCTCGAGCACGGCCGCTCAGCCCGCGCCCACCCGGACGATGAGGCCCGGGATGGCGAATCGACGCTCGACGCGCGCCATGACGGTGGCGATGGACAGACAGAGCACGAGGTAGATCAGGGTCCCCGCGGTCAGCGCCTCGATGGCCTTGGCGGTGTACGTCTCGATCTGGCGCGTCTGGAAGGTCAGCTCGGCCACGCTGATCGTCAGCGCCACCGACGAGTTCTTCAGGAGGTTCAGCGACTCGCTGGTCAGCGGCGGCACGATGAGCCGCAAGGCGATGGGGAGGATCACGAGCCGGTAGGATTGCCACACCGTGAGCCCCATCGCCATGGACGCCTCGAACTGCGTGCGGGGGATGGCGAGGATGCCGGAGCGGATCACCTCCGAGAACCGCGCCCCGTGATACACGCCGAGCGCGAACATCCCGGCCCAGAACTCCACACCGTGGTTGAACAGCCAGTCCTGGACACCGCGCGGCAGCAGCGGCGGCACCCCGAAGTACCAGAAGAACATCCACACGAGCAGCGGGACGTTGCGGAAGAACTCGACGTAGAACGTGGCGCCGGCGCGAATCGGACGGGCGCGCACGGTCCGCATGGCGCCGGAGGCGATCCCGAGCGTGAGCGCCAGCACCCAGGCCAGCGCCGAGATCTCGAGCGTGGTGAGCAGCCCCTGGAGCAGCCAGAGACCCGACTGGCCGCTCCAGAGGACGCTCCAGTTGAACTGGTAGCTCACGCCCGCGCGCGCGCGGCGATCACTTGCCGATTTGCTTCAGGAGATAGGCCTTCACCTGGGGCGACAGGGGATAGGGCAGCTCGCCCTTCGGCCCGAACCACTTGTCGTAGATCTCGAAGTACTTCCCGGATTCGAAGCCGTTCTTGAGCCCGGTGTCGACGGCCTGCTTGAACTTGGCGTCGCCCTTGCGCATGGCCATGCCAAAGGGCTCCTCCGAGTAGAAGTCGCCGACGACCTCCCAGTCACCCGGGTTCGGCGTCTTGCCCTTGAGCCCGTAGAGCTGGATGCCGTCGTTGGTGTAGGCGTCCACCTGCCCCTGCACGAGCGCCTGGAAGGCGGCCGGCTGGTCCGGGAATTCACGGAGCTGCGCCGTCGGCACCTTCTCGCGGATGATCCTGGCGTTGGTCGAGCCCTGCTGGGCCGCCACGCGCTTGCCGCCGATGTCCTGGATGCTCTTGATGGGGCTGCCCTTCTTCACGAGGAACTGGGCGCCCGTGTAGAAGAACGTGAGACTGAAATCCACGCTCTGCCGGCGCTCCACGGTGTCGGTCATCGTACCCGCGATGAGGTCGACGGCGTTCGAGCTCAAGAGCGGGATCCGGGTCGGCGGTGCCGATTCCTTCTTCTCGAGCTTGACCGGCTTGCCGACTTCCTTGGCGACCACGGGGATGACGAGCTGCTCGACCAGATCGATCGTGAAGCCCACCCACTCGTTGTTCTTGTTCACGTAGGCGAAGGGCGGGGAGCCGGTGCGGGTGCCGATGGTCAGCGTGCCGGTGCGGCCGATCTTCTCCAGCGTCGTCTCCGCCACCGCCGGCGTGACCAGCGACAGCAGCAGGGCGAGACCGAGAAGGAGGGCAAGGGGCCGTCTCATGGGGTGACCTCCGTTAGTGGGACAGGATTTTGGACAGGAACTGCTGGGCCCGATCCGTCTTCGCCGCGGCGAAGAAGGCCTCGGGGGTATCGGCCTCGACGATCTGGCCCGCGTCCATGAACACCACGCGGTGGGCGACGCGCCGGGCGAATCCCATCTCGTGGGTGACGACCATCATGGTCATCCCGCTCCGGGCGAGATCGGTCATGACCTCGAGCACCTCGTTGATCATCTCCGGGTCGAGCGCGGACGTGGGCTCGTCGAAGAGCATGATGCGCGGCTGCATGGCGAGCGCGCGGGCGATGGCCACCCGCTGCTGCTGGCCACCCGAGAGGTTGGCCGGATAGTTGTCGGCCTTGTCGGGGATGCCGACCCGCTCCAGCAGCGCGCGGGCCGTCTTCTCCGCTTCGCCGTCGGTGATGCCCTTCACCTTCACGGGCGCGAGCTTGATGTTCTCGATGACCGTCATGTGGGGGAACAAGTTGAAGGACTGGAAGACCATGCCCACCCGGGTGCGAAGCTTGGCCAGGTTCACGCCGGAGCGCGTGATCGTCTCGCCGAGGACGACGACCTCACCGGACTGCACACGCTCGAGCGCGTTCACGCACCGGATCAGCGTGCTCTTGCCCGAGCCCGACGGCCCGCACACCACCACGACCTCGCCGGTGGCGACGGTGAGCGACACGTCCAGGAGCACGTGCAGCTTGCCGAAGAACTTGTCGATCTTCCTGAACTCGATCGCCGCTTCGGCCATCTATTCCACAATCACCAGGACGTCACCCGGGTTCACCGCCTGGCCGGCGGTGACGCGCACCTCCCGCACCGTCCCCGGCTGCGACGCCTTGAACTCGTTCTCCATCTTCATGGCCTCGATGACGACGAGCGTGTCGCCGGCGAGGACCGCGTCGCCCGGCCGCACGGCAACGTGGGTGATTTTACCCGGGAGGGGGGCGGTCAGGGTCTGGCCGCCGGCGCCCGCGGCCATGCCCCCGCGGGTGCGGATGCGATAGCGGATCTCCTCCTCGATGCGGATCACGTACCTTTCGCCGGCCACCTCGACGGCGAGCGCGTCGGCCTCGGGGGTGACGTCCGCGACCCACGACACACCGTCGACCAGCAGCGAGCAGATCCCCGGCAGCGTCAGCCGGGCGTCGACCTCCCACACCCGGTCGCCGATGGTGACCTGATAGCGCCCCTCGCCGCCGGTGACGTCGACTCGCTCGACCGTGGCGCCGACGGTGGCGACGAACTTCATGTCGCAGTCGCGCCCGGCACGCTTACGGCGCGCCTCGCCACCGCGGCCGGGTGGCGAGCCGCCAGGCGCTGGGCGTGTCGGGGCTCACCGACGTGGGGGTCACGCGCCGACGCTGCTCGTACGCAGACAGCGCGGCGGCAATGATGGCGATGGGCCGCGCCGGTCCGTCCGCGGACGCCGTCAGCGCGGGGCCCAGACGGTCGAGAAAGCCGGTGCTCAGTCGGCCCGCCTTGAAGTCCGGGTGCGCGACGATCCGCTCCAGCACGGGGATGGTGGTCCGCACCCCGGCCACTCGGTATTCCCCGAGCGCGCGCCTCATGCGAGCGATGGCCATCTCGCGGTCCGGCCCCCACACGATCAGCTTGGCGATCAGCGTATCGTAGAACCGGGGCACGGACGCGCCTTCGTACACGCCGGAATCGTCGCGGACGCCGGGGCCGGACGCCGGGCGCAGCCCGGTGATCGTTCCCGGCGAGGGCAGCCAGCCCGCGAACGGATCCTCCGCGTTGATCCGGCACTCGATGGCGGCGCCCCGCAGCCGGACGTCGGCCTGGCTCAGCGCGAGCGGCTCGCCGCGCGCGATGGCGAGCTGGGCGTGGACGAGATCGATCCCGGTGACGAGCTCGGTGACGGGATGCTCGACCTGCAACCGCGTGTTCATCTCGAGGAAGTAAAAGTTCCCCTCGGCGTCCACCAGGAACTCGACGGTGCCCGCGTTGACGTAGCCCGCCGCCCGCGCGACGCGACAGGCGGCGTCGCCAAGCCGCTCGCGGAGCGGTTCGTCCACGAACGCCGAGGGTGACTCCTCCAGCAGCTTCTGGTGCCGCCGCTGGATGGAGCATTCGCGCTCGCCGAGGTGAATCACGTGCCCGTGCACGTCGGCGAGCACCTGGACCTCGATGTGCCGCGGCTCGTCGATCGCGCGCTCGAGATAGACGGAGGCGTCACCGAATGCACTGCCGGCCTCGCCGCGAGCCATCCGCAACGCCGCCTCGAGATCCTCTTCGCGGCGCACCAGCCGCATGCCCTTGCCGCCGCCGCCGAGCGCGGCCTTGACCATGATCGGATAGCCGACCTCGCGCGCGACCTCGCGCGCGGCCGCGTCGCTCGTCACGGGCTCTACCATCCCCGGCACCATCGGCACGCCGAGATCGCGGGCGATCCGCCGGGCCGCGGTCTTGTCTCCCATCGCGCGGATCGCCGCCGGCGGCGGTCCGACGAAGGTCAGGCCGGCTTCGACACAGGCCTCGGCGAAGCGCGCGTTTTCGGCGAGGAAGCCGTAGCCGGGATGGACGGCAGTGGCGCCCGACTTCCGCGCGACTTCGATCAGCCGGTCGATCGCGAGATAGCTCTCGGCGGCCGGCGACGGGCCGATCAGATAGGCCTCATCGGCCATGAGGACGTGAAGCGCTTCGCGATCAGCCTCGGAGAAGACGGCCACGGTCGGGAGGGCGAGCTCGCGGCAGGCCCGAATGACCCGGACCGCGATCTCTCCGCGATTGGCGACGAGGACCTTCATGCGTGGCCGCGCGCCCACTATAGCATCGGGGCCGCGGAGCCTGCGCATCACCGCCACCGGCGACCACGAAGATCCCGGTTACGGTACCATGACGTTCGTGAGGCCATTCGATCGCCTCCTCCTTACCAGGCCGCGCTGACCGCGTCCCGAGATCAGCGCGGCGACTCCTTGCCAACCGCGAGGTCCGTTCGCCCGACTGGTCCCGAGCGGACTCACACGAGCCGGCACCAACCAGGAGCCAGGGAGGAGTGATCGACGATGGCAGCCACGAGCGACAGCGCCCGAGAGGACGTCCCGCCGTACCGTTACACCGCCGCGCTCGCCGCGCAGATCGAGTCGCGATGGCAGGAGCGCTGGGAACGCGAGGAAACGTTTCACGCCGCGAACCCCGTCGGCGCGCTGAGCAAGGGATTCACGGCCGTCGCCGGCCGTCGGAAATACTACCTCAACGACATGTTCCCGTACCCCAGCGGCGCCGGGCTGCACGTCGGTCACCCGCTCGGCTACATCGGCACCGACGTGCTCGGTCGTTACCTGCGCATGAACGGTCACCACGTGGTGCACACCATGGGCTTCGACGCGTTCGGGCTGCCGGCCGAGCAGTACGCGATCGAAACCGGCCAGCACCCCCGCGTGACCACCGCGGCCAACATCGAGACCTTCCGGCAACAGCTCCGCCGGCTCGGGCTCGGTCACGATCGGCGCCGCAGCGTGGTCACGTCGGACACCGGCTTCTACCGATGGACGCAGTGGATCTTCCTGCAGATCTTCGAGGCCTGGTATGACGACGCGGCCGGCCGGGCCCGCCCGCTCACGGCCCTGATCGCCGAGCTCGACGCCGGCGCCCGCGAGCCGGCGCCGGGAACCAACCCGTTCGGCCGGCGGTGGGCGGCGCTGTCGCAAGCCGAGCGGCGGCACGTGATCGACGATCACCGGCTCGCGTACCTGCGCGAGGCGCCCGTCAACTGGTGCCCGGGTCTGGGCACGGTGCTGGCCAACGAGGAGGTCACCGCCGAGGGCCGCAGCGAGCGCGGCAACTTCCCGGTGTTTCGCAAGCCCCTCAAGCAGTGGATGCTCCGGATCACCGCCTATGCCGAGCGGCTGCTGGACGATCTGGAGCGACTGGACTGGCCCGAGAACGTCAAGGAGATGCAACGCAACTGGATCGGCCGCTCGGCCGGTGCGCGCGTCCGCTTCCCCTCGCTCGCCGGCGACATCGAGATCTTCACCACACGGCCGGACACGGTGTTCGGCGCGACGTACCTCGTGCTGGCGCCGGAGCACCCGATGGTCCGCGCTTTGATCGCCGCGATCTGGCCGGACGGAACACGCGAGGCGTGGACCGGCGGCGCCGCCACGCCGGCCGAGGCGATGATCGCGTATCAGGGGTCGGCCGCGCGGCGCACCGAGGTGGAGCGGCAGGAGATCGCGCGGACCAAGACCGGTGTGTTCACCGGCTCGTGGGCCACCAATCCGGTGAGTGGCGCCCGCATCCCGGTGTTCGTCGCCGACTACGTGATGATGGGCTACGGCACCGGTGCGATCATGGCGGTCCCCGGCCAGGACGAGCGCGACTGGGAGTTCGCCGAAGCGTTTGACCTGCCGATCGTCCGCACCGTCGAGCCGCCCGAGGACTTCCGGGGCAAGGCGTACGTGGGCGAAGGCCCGGCGATCAACAGCGGCTTTCTGGACGGGCTCGGCATCGCGGAGGCCAAGCGACGGATCGTCGCCTGGCTCGAGGAGCACGGCGTTGGCGCGGCCACGGTAACCTATCGGCTGCGTGACTGGCTGTTCAGCCGCCAGCGGTACTGGGGCGAGCCGTTCCCGATCGTTTACGACGAGGTCGGCCTGCCGGTGGCGCTGCCGGCCGCGATGCTCCCGGTCGAGCTGCCGGACATGAATGACTTCGCGCCGCCGGCGTACGATCCACACGACGCGGACACCGCGCCGGAGCCGCCGCTGGGCCGGGCCACCGAGTGGGCGACGGTGACCCTCGATCTTGGCGACGGGGCGAAGTCATACCGGCGCGAGTTGAACACGATGCCCCAGTGGGCCGGCTCGTGCTGGTACGAGATTCGTTACCTCGATCCGACCAACGACCGGCGATTCGTCGATCCCGAGATCGAGCGGTACTGGATGGGGCCTCGCGCACCCGGTGATGCCGGCGGAGTCGATCTGTACGTCGGCGGCGTCGAGCACGCGGTGTTGCATCTGCTGTACGCGCGGTTCTGGCAGAAGGTCCTGTTCGACCTCGGCTACGTCAGCGCCGTGGAGCCGTTCCGCCGGCTGTTCAATCAGGGCCTCGTGCAGGCGTACGCCTACACCGACGAGCGCGGCGTCTACGTGCCGGCCCAGGAAGTGGAGGAGCACGACGGAGGCTTCTTCTGGCGTGGCCGCCCGGTGACCCGCCAGTACGGCAGGATGGGCAAGAGTCTCAAGAATTCGGTGACGCCCGATGAGATGTATGCCGCCTACGGCGCGGACACGCTGCGGGTGTACGAGATGTTCACCGGCCCCCTGGACCAGTCACGCCCGTGGGAGACGCGGGCAGTCGTCGGCTCGCATCGGCTGCTACAGCGCATCTGGCGCACCGTCATCGATGAGGAGACCGGCGCCTGCCGGGTGGCCGACGTCGCCATCAGCGACGCAACACTGCGCCTCGTGCACCGGACGATCGCCGCGGTCCGCGACAGTATCGAGGGCTTGCGGTTCAACACCGCCATCGCACGGATCGCCGAACTGAACAACCACCTGACCCAGGCGTTTGCGGGCCGTGGCGTGCCGCGCGCCGTCGCCGAGCCGCTGGTGCTGATGCTGGCGCCGCTGGCTCCGCACGTCGCCGAGGAGCTGTGGTCGCGGCTCGGTCACCCGTGCTCGCTCGCGTGGGAGCCGTTCCCGACGGCCAACCCCGCCCGGCTGGTGGACGAGACGATCGAGATTCCGGTCCAGATCGACGGCAAGGTGCGGGCGATCGTCCTCGTGGCGTCCAACGCCGACCAGGCCGAGATGGAGCACGCCGCCCGGGCCGACGCGAGGGTCGCCGCGTATCTCGCCGGCCGGACCGTGCGCAAGGTCGTCGTCGTCCCGGGCCGGCTGGTCAATTTCGTCGTCGGCTGACCGGCTCGGTGAATCGGCTCGGTCCGGGCGTCGTATCAGGACGGCGCCGCCGGCCCGCCCGAGCGGAGGCGGAAGCGCTGGATCTTGCCCGTCGCGGTCTTCGGCAGGTCAGCGACGAACTCGACCGTCGCCGGTACTTTGAACCCGGCGAGCCCGGCCTTCACCCACGCCTGCAGCTCGGTCGCGAGCGCGGGCGACGCGCCGGCCGGGTCCTTCAGCACCACGAACGCGTGCGGCCGTGGCAAGCCGTTGCCATCCTCGCGCCCCGCCACTCCCGCCTCGACCACGGCCGGGTGTTCGACCAGGCGGCCTTCGATCTCGGCCGGCGACA
>JBGPXN010000066.1:0-23176 GCA_041492755.1 Methylomirabilia bacterium
CTACCCGCTGACGGTCAGCCTGCAGGGGCTCCCCGGCGTGCGGGTAGTCCGGTCGTCCTCGGCCTTCGGCTTCTCCATGATCAACGTGATCTTCGAGGATCAGATCGACCTCTACTTTGCGCGCTCGCGCGTCCTCGAGCGGCTTCAGCTTCTGAACAAGGCGCTGCCCGCCGGCGTGGTGCCAACACTTGGCCCGGACGCCACCGGGGTCGGCCACGTGTTCTGGTACACGGTCGAAGGCGGCGGCAAGTCGCTCCAGGAGCTGCGCTCGATCCAGGACTGGTTCGTGCGCTACCAGCTCACCGCGGTGCCCGGCGTGGCCGAGGTGGCGAGCGTCGGCGGCGTGGTGCGCCAGTACCAGATCGACGTCGATCCCCAGCGGCTGCGGGCGTATCGCATCCCGATCTCCGCCGTGGTCGACGCCGTCATGCGGAGCAACCGCAACGTCGGCGGCAACGTGGTGGAAGCGAGCGGGACATGGACGGTGGTCCGCGGCGTGGGCTTGATCGAGCGGCTCGCCGACGTCGAGCAGATCGTGGTCGGCGCCGAGAACGGCGTGCCGATCTACGTGCGCCAGATCGCGGAGGTCAAGGTCGGCGACGCCTTCCGTGCCGCCGCCCTGGTGAAGAGCCAAGCGGAGGCAGTCGGCGGTGTCGTGGTGGCCCGCTACGGCGTGAGCACGGTGGACGTCATCCGCGCCGTGAAGGAGAAGATCGCCGCGCTTCAGGCTGGCCTGCCGTCCGGGGTTCGGATCGTGCCGTTCTACGATCGCTCCGCGCTCATCGAGCGCGCCGTCGCGACACTGCGACGAGCGCTCATCGAGGAAATCCTGGTCGTCACGGTCGTCAACCTCCTCTTCCTGCTCAACGTCCGCTCGCTCTTGATCGTGACGATCCCGCTCCCGCTCGCCGTCCTGACCGCGTTCCTCTTCATGCGCTACCTCGACATCTCCTCGAACCTCATGTCGCTGGCCGGCATCGCCATCGCCATCGGCGTGCTCGTGGACGCGGCGATCGTCGTCACCGAGAACGCGTTCCGGTTCATGGAGCAACGGGGCATCAACCCGAGAAACCGGCGACGCGTGGCCGAGACGGTGCTCGAGGCGACCCGGCTCGTGGGACGGCCGATCTTCTTCTCGATGGCCATCATCATCCTCGCCTTCATCCCGGTCTTCGCGCTCACCGGCCAGGAGGGCAAGCTCTTCCGGCCGCTCGCGTTCACCAAGACCTTCTCGATGGTGGGCGCCACGCTGCTGTCGATCACGCTGGTGCCGGTGCTGTGCAGCCTCTTGATCGGCGGCCGGATCCGTGGCGAGGGGACCAACCCGATCATGCGACCGCTGGTGTGGCTCTACCGGCCCGTGCTCGGCTGGACGCTCCGTCACCGCGCGCTCACGCTCGCGCTGGCTCTGCTCGTCTTCGCGGGCGCGCTCGCGCTCGTGCCACGGCTCGGGAAGGAGTTCATGCCGCCGCTCAACGAAGGCGACCTCATGTTCATGCCCGTCACCGATGCGGCCGTCGGTCTCACGCAGGCGATCGACATCGCCAAACGCCAGAACGGCGCGATCGCCAAGGTCCCCGAGGTGGCCGGCGTGGTGGCGAAGATCGCGCGCGCCGAGACGTCGACGGACCCGGCGCCGCTGAACATGACCGAGACGGTCGTGAACCTCAAGCATGAGCGGGAGTGGCGGCCGGGAATGACGCGCGAAAAGCTGATCGCCGAGCTGGACCAGGCGACGGCGCTGCCTGGCGTGGCCAACATCTGGACGCAGCCGATTATCAACCGGATCAACATGCTGACCACCGGCATCCGCTCGGAGGTCGGCGTGAAGGTCTTCGGCAGCGATCTCGCCGTGCTGCAGGACCGGGCGCGCGCGGTCGCCGACGTGCTGAAAGCAATCCCCGGCGCCGCCGACGTCTATCCGGAGCAGGTCACCGGCGCGCCGTATCTGGACATTCGCGTGAACCGTGAGGCGGCCGCGCGCTACGGCATCACCGTCGGCGCCATCCAGGACGTCATCGAGACCGCGGTGGGGGAGACGAACCTCACCATGACCATCGAGGGCCGGAAGCGCTTTCCGGTGCGCGTCCGCTATGCCGCGCCATACCGCGCGAGCCCGCAGGCGCTCGGCCGCGTCCTGGTCACGGCGCCCAACGGCACGCAGGTGCCGCTCGCCCAGGTTGCCGACCTTCGTCAAGCGGAGGGGCCGTCGATGATCGCCAGCGAGAACGGCCTGCTCGTCGTGACGGTGCTACTGAACGTGCGGGGGCGCGACGTCGGCCGCTTCGTGGAGGAAGCACGGCGGGCGGTGGCGGAACGGGTCCGCCTGCCTGCAGGCTCCTACGTCGAGTGGAGCGGGCAGTACGAGAACGAGCTGCGGGCCAGGCGACGTCTGATGATCGTCGTCCCGATCGTGCTCGCCGTGATCTACGTGCTGCTCTACCTGACCTACCACTCGTTTCTCGAGGCCGCGCACGTCCTGCTCGCGGTGCCGTTCGCGCTCTCCGGCGGCATCTACCTGCTCTGGGCGCTCGGCTACAACGTGTCGGTCGCCGTCTGGGTGGGCTTCATCGCGCTGTTCGGCACGGCCGTCCAGACCGCGGTCGTCATGGTGATCTATCTCGACGAGGCGGTGCAGCGGAAGCGCGCGGCGCTGGGCGGCCGGCTCACGCGGCCGGCGCTGCTGGAGGCGGTGATTGAGGGAGCGCTGCTGCGGTTGCGACCCAAGGTGATGACCGTCTCGACCGTGGTGGCGAGCCTGCTCCCCATCATGTGGAGCACGTCCACCGGGGCGGAGGTCATGAAGCCGCTCGCCACGCCGGTGCTGGGCGGGATGGTCAGCTCGCTCGCCCACGTGCTGCTCGTCACCCCGGTGATCTTCTATTGGCTGCGGGAGCGTGAGCTCCGGCGGGAGGAGCGAGCGGCGCGGCGGACGACGATGGCGCCGGCGTTGAAGACGGAGTGAACCGGGTCGACCACGACAAGACTGAACCGATCAATGCGTTCGAGGAGGACCGACATGCTTCGACGATCGTTCATGCACGGTGTCACCGCGGTTATCTTGACCGTTGGAGTAGTCGCCGGCGCGGCGGCCGAGGACCTCAAGGACCTCAAGGTCATCAAGACGCACAAGGCCAAGGACCTGACTGTGACGCTGCTCAGCGAGTCAGGGCAGTGGAAGCCGGGCAAGAACAGCTTCGTGCTGGAGCTCACCAAGGACACGAAGCCGGTGGACGTCGGCAAGGCCACGCTGAGCACGAGCATGGCGATGCCGGGCATGGCGCCGATGCTCGCGGGCGCGACGGTGCAACCGGAGGGGCCGGGGCGCTACAAGGGCACGATCAGCTTCGCCGATAGCGGCGACCGGCAAGTGACGGTGACCTGGGACGGGCCGGCGGGCAAGGGCTCGACCAGGTTCTCCGTCCCCGTGCGGTGACGGTCATGGGTCAGCGAGCCGTCATGACGATCGTGCTCCTGGCCGTCGGCCTCTTCGGCGGCAGCGCGGCCGCGCAGTCCCTTCCGGCGACCGGGACCGCGGTGATGACCGTGGACGAGCTGGTGGCCCAGGCGCTCGCTGACAACCTCGAGCTCCAGGCGGCGCGTGCCGAGCTCGGCGCGGCCGTTGGACGCGTGCGCCAGGCGGGATTACGACCGAACCCGACCCTGGATCTGGGATTCCAGAAGGCGCTCGGGCCCGACAACAACCTCATGGTCGGCGTTACGCTACCGCTCGACCTCAACGGGCGCAAAGCGGGACGGGTGGGCGTGGCCGAGCGCGAGTTGGATCTCAAGCGCGCCCAGCTCGCCGCGCGCGCGCGCCGCCTTCGCGCCGAGGTGCGCATGAAGGCTGGCGAAGTGCTCGCGGTCCGCCGCACGCTTGCCACGACCGAAGCGTTGCTTGCCGCCAACCGGCGTGCCCTGGAGCTGGTGCGCAACCGTGTCCGAGAGGGCGCGGCGCCGCAGATCGACGAGAACTTTCAACTGCTGGAGGTCAACCGTCTGGAGGCCGCCGCGGTCGCCCAGCGCGGTCGACTCGAGGTCTTTGGCCTTCAGCTCCGCGCGGTAGCCGGGTTGGCGGCGGGGCCGCCGCTGGAGTTGGCGGGTGATCTCGCCAGCGCGCCGGTGGGACTCGATGCCGGCGTCGCCGTACAGGAGGCTCTCACGCGGCGGCCGGATGCGGCGGTGGCGCGAGCCGAGGCCGCCACGGCGGCAGCGCGAGTGCGCAAGGAGGAAGCCGAGGCGCGTTGGGACGCCAGCGTGAACGTCGGCTATCAGCGTCAGGATTTTGGTTTCGACCTGATGGGGATCACGGAGGGCGGCGCCCGGCGTCCGATCCAGGACGTCTTCCACTACTTCGGGACCGGCGTGACGATCACGCTGCCCGTCCGCAACCGCAACCAGGGCAACATCGCGGCCGCCCGGGCCGAGACGCGCGCCGCCGAGCGCCGGCAAGAGCTGACCGACCTCACGATCCGCCAGGAGATCGCGGCGGCCTTCGCCCAGGACGCCGCCGCCCGCCGCGCCGTCGACCTGTACGAGCGCGGCGTGCGCCCGGTCGCAGGGCGCAACCTCGACGTGGTTCGCCAGGCCTACGAGCTCGGGCGCGGCTCGTTGCTCGACGTCATCGCCGAGCAGCGGCGGTTCCTCGAGGTCGAGACCGGTTACACGGACGCGTTGAAGCAGGTGTACGACGCGGGAGTCGAGATCGAGCGCGCGCTCGGGCGGTCAGTGCGGTGAGGCACGACGGGATGGTCGACGACCGTAGCGACGACGTCGAGCCGCCGCGGAGGCCGAAGCTGTGGCCGGTGCGGTGGGTCGCCGCCGTGATGCTCGCCGTGGCATTGATCGGCATCGGCGGACTGGCAGGCGTCGTGTGGAGCGAGCGTCGCGCGGCACGCATCCACGCGACGTCCCCCACGCCGTCCGGCAAGAGCAGCGCGGCCGAGGGACCCACCATGCCAGCGGCATCGGCGAGCGGCACCCGCGCGGCACCCCCGGCCGAGGAGCCCGTCGAGGTGACCCTTTCTGCCGAAGCCCTGAGCCGGGTGGGTCTGAAACTCGCCGAAGCGCGAGTGGCGACCGCCCGCTCGATTCTCACCGTACCGGGCACGGTGTTCTCGAACGCGTACCGCGACACGAAGGTGAACACGCTGGTTGGGGGCGTCGTGCGGCGCGTGGACGTCGAACTTGGCAGCGCGGTTCGGCGCGGCGCGCCGATGGCGGTCGTCTTCAGCGCGGAGCTCGCCGACGCCCAGATGAAGTACGTCTCGATGCAGGCCATGCTCGGTGCGGATCATCAGAAGCTCGAGCGGACGCGCAAGCTCGTCGCGCTGGGAGCGGCAAGCCGTCAGGAGCTGGAGGAGATCGCCGCACTCCACGCGGCGCACGCTACGGAGGTGGCCGCCTATCGCCAGAGGCTCCTGCTCCTGGACCTCGGCGCCGACCAGGTGGCCCGCCTCACGGACGCCACTCACGTGGTGTCGGAAGTCGTCGTGCCGGCGCCGGCGGACGGGGTCGTCGTGACCCGCACGGTAAACCCGGGGCAAGTGGTCAACGCGGGTCAGGATCTTTTCGTGGTCACGGATCTCTCGACGGTGTGGATCATCGGCGACGTCTATGAGAATGACTTCGCCGCCGTGACGATCGGTGCGCCGGCCACCGTCACAGTCCCCGCGACGTCGGGACAGGCACTACGTGGCCGCGTCGCGTACATCGACCCGCGCGTGGACGCTGCGACCCGGACGGCGAAAGTCCGCGTGGAGGTTCCCAACAATGGTGGCGCGCTCCGGCTCGGGATGTACGTCCAGGTAAGCTTCCAGACGGCACGCGGCCCCCTGCAGACCGTCATCCCGCGTGCCGCTGTACAGGCGTTGGGTGCCCGCTCCGTCGTGTACGTCGCGACTGGGGACGAGGGGCGCTTCGAAGAGCGTCGCGTGAAGCTCGGCCCGGTCATCGGTGAGGACGTCGAAGTTCTCGAAGGCGTCAAGGCGGGCGAGCGGGTGGTGGCCGAGGGCAGCTTCTTTTTGCGCGCCGAGGCCGCGCGCACGCGTCGGTGAGTGCCCTGGTTGATTCCACCTCCGCCGTCGCCGGGAAGGTCCGCGCCTCGCGCGGGCCTCCGGCGACGCGCTATCTCGACGCATACATCATGACCCCGATCCCAGCCACGCATAGCGCCGCACCGGTCAGCTTGAATCGGTCCGGCGCGACGCCATCGAACGCCCACCCCCATGCCAGGGACGGCGCCACGAAGACGCCGCCGTACGCCGCGTACACGCGCCCGAAGTGTGCGGGCTGGTAGGTCGGGACGACGCCGTAAGCGACGAGGAGCGCCGCACCGGCGACGCCGAGCGCCCAGTGGCTGCCGTGGCGCCAGGCTCGCCACACGAGATAATCGCCGCTGATCTCGAAGAGCGCGGCAAGTCCGAACAAGCCGAGTGAGAGGGCGATCGTCTTCATGGCAGCCTCCGGCGGCGTGCGGTGTGCGCGGTCAGTGGCGATGGCGGTGGTGCAGGTCGGGGTAGTGGGGATGCCGATGCGCCAGGTGCTCATGGACGTGCCAGTGCACGTGGGATTCGCCGGCCGATCTCCCCGGGGGATGGTCGTGCTGGTGGTGCACGTCATGGCGATGCTGATGGCTGTGTGCCATCGGTTCGTGGGCGTGGTGATGGTCGTGGCGTTCGCTCAGGTGGAGCCAAACGCCTACCGCCATGAGTGCGCCGCCCGCGAGGAGGCCGCCGCTGACAGCCTCGCCGAAGGCCACGACGCTCGCCGCCGCTCCGACGAAGGGCGCGGTCGAGAAGTACGCGCCCGTCCGAGCGGCCCCGAGGTGGCGCAGGGCGAGCACGAAGAACACGAGGCTGGTGCCATAGCCGAGGAGGCCGATGACGCCGGCACCGATGACCACGGGCACCGGCGGTATGGTGGCGCCGTGCAGGGTCGCGAGCGCAATGTTGATCGCACCGGCGACGCCGCCTTTGAGCGCGGCGATTTCGACGGCTCCGGCGCTGGCCACACGCCGCGTGAGGTTGTTGTCGATGGCCCACGCGAGGCACGCGCCGGCCACGAGGGCGGCAGAGCGGTCGATCGCGACACCGGTGCTGGCCCAGCTCAGTACGGCCGCGCCAGCGGCGATGGCCGCCATGCCGGTCGCGATACGGGCGTCGACGTGCTCGCGGGCGACGCCCCAGGCGATGAGCGCCGTGAAGACACCTTCCAGGTTCAGCAGTAGCGCGGCCTGGGCCGCGCTGCCATCCGCGAGGGCGAGCATCAGGAGCACCGGACCGATGACGCCGCCGGAGAGCACCGCGCCGGCGAGCCAAGGCAACTCTGTCGCCGTGAGCCCGAACAATGGTCGGCCGCGCAGCCACGCGGCCAGACGGACGGCGCCGAGACCGAACCCGGAGCCGAGATAGAGCAGTCCAGCCAGAAGCCATGGATCGGCGACGCCGACGAGCCACTTCGCCGCGGGGGTGCTCAGGCCGAAGAGGACCGCCGCGGCGAGGGCGAGCGCGGGGCCAACATTCCGGACCATGACCCTCACCATACCGCGCGTGAGGCCCTGCCGCCGGCGTCTGCGTGAAGTATCTTGCCGAGCCTCCCCAGGCGACCCAGACTGTACGGCGCCGACGCCGAAGGACAGGTACGTGACCGGTTGCGGATCGGCAGAACGGGGGACGAGCATGGCGCAATTCAACGTTCCGAACGCGGCATTCGAGTCAGACGTCCGAGAGAGTTTTGCCGGTATTCGAGACTGACGCGACTCCTCCCAGGTCCTCACGCCAGTCCGGTACCGCTTGACCCTCCAGCGACTGGAAGGTTCATAGTCCGCATCGCCACACCAACAGGAGGTCGCCACGATGGCGCGCATGTTCACCATCGGCCAGGTCGCAAAGGCGGCGGGCGTGCCAGCCAAGACGATCCGGTACTACGAGGACGCGGGCGTCCTGCCGCGCACGGCCCGCAGCGTCAACGGATATCGACAGTACGGCGACCGGGAGGTGGACTGCATTCGGTTCGTCCGCCGCGCCCGTGGGCTCGGGCTGTCGCTCGAGCAGGTGCGCAAGCTCACGGCGGTGCTGCACGGCGACTCCGGCACGAGGATGCGTCCGATCTTGCGCGCGCTCGTCGGCACTCAGCTCTCCGCCGTCCGGCAACACCGTGGCGAGCTACGGCTCCTCCAGCGCCAGCTCGAAGACGTCCAGCGGCGGCTCCGGAGACGAGCGCCGGCCAGTCGCAACGGAGCCTGCCGCTGCCTCGAGAGGTGACGGGACGCGCCGCGCCGTTCGCGGTCCTGGCTGCCGCGTTTCTGTTCAACCTGGGGCAGGGCGTGCTCCGCCCATCCCTGCCGATCTATCTGCAGCACACCTTCGGCGCGAGCTACCGCATGGTGACGGTCATCCCGACGCTCTTCGGCGCGGCGAAATGGACCGCGCGACTGCCGTCCGCCTACCTGCAGGAGCGCTGGGGGCGAACGCCGGTCATGGCGCTCGGTCTGCTCCTGATTGCGTGCAGCGACGTCGCTTCGGTCATGACCGGGCACTACGGCGTCTTCCTGGGCTGGCGCACCGTGGCGGGGATCGGATGGGCGCTGTTCGGCACGGTGGCGACCACCACGATCGTGAGCCGTCCCGCGGGCGAGCGTCGGGGCCGGGCGATCAGCGCCCTCTTGATCAGCGAGAGCCTCGGCCTGCTCGTGGGCAGTGCAGCCGGGGGATCGCTCTATCAGAACGTAGGCCTGGCGAGCCCGTTCTTCTTCGAAGCAGCGTGCATGGTCGTCGCCGCCACGACGATCGTGTGGTGGGCGCGCGCCGGCGTGGAAGGCTCCACCATGGCCACTCGCGCCGGGCGCACGTGGCAGGTCATGGGCGCTGTGCTGCGCGTGCCCACGGTACTCCTGATGAGTCTGGTCGGGGCCGCGCTCATCGCGATTCAGACTGGTCTCCTCGTGTTTCTGTACCCCTTGTATCTGGTCGAACGGGGGCAGTTGGCGCCGCAGATGGTTGGGCACCTGGTCAGCCTGAGCGTCGCCGGCCGGCTCGGCGGGCTCTGGCTGGGCGGGCGAATGTCCGACCGTGTGGACCGGATGGTGGTCCTCGCGGTCGGCCTCGTCGGCTACGGCGCCATCGTTGCCGGTGTTCCGGCCATGACCCATCCGGGCGTGCTTGCCGTGTGGAGCGTCTTGATCGGCGCCGGCGGCGGTTTCGTCGCGGGTCTCCCGACGGCGATCGTGGCCGATCGCGTCGGCCCGCCTGCGCAGGCGCTCGCGATTGGCTGCTTGCTGACGGCGATGGACACCGGGATGCTGATTGGCCCGCTTGTCATGGGTGAGCTGGCGCACGCAATCGACCTGTCCGCGCCGTTCCTGTTCGCTGGGATGCTGCTCGGCGCGCTCGCCTGGTGGTGCCGGCGGCAGGCGTCTTTCGCAGCAGCGCCGCCGACCACGCGTGGAGCGGAGGGCCCATGACGCCGGAGACTGGTCGCGTGTTGGTGGTGGTCGCGCATCCCGACGACGCGGAGTTCGGCGCCGGTGGGACGGTGGCGAGGCTGCATGAGCCGCACAAGGTGCGTGAGGTCTACCTGGTCCAGTGGGAGCAGCCCGGGGTGGTCGGCGACATCACGGCCACGATGGACCTGAAGCTGGAGGCCGTCCGCTGCCACGCGAGTCAGGTCGCGGACGTTCAAGCCGTGGAAGCGCGCGTACGGCACCGCGCGGCGGCGCTCGGTCAACCGAAGGGCTACGCGTACGCCGAGGGGTTCGACCAGGTCGTCCTCCCCGGAGTACCCTAGCTCTCCGACCTCGCGTTGACACTCGTCGTGACGCTGCACTAAGGTTGCGTCCGTCCCATCCAGTTGGTAACGCCCAACGCCACCGCGAGGAGAAGCCCGATGAGCGTAGATCGATCATACATAGGCCGCAACACCGCATCGCGGGAGCGGCTGCAGACGCTCGTCGGACGTCTTCGAGACGCTGACTTCGGACGCGACGCAGGTGGAGGCTGGACCATCGGAGCACTGCTCGCGCACGTAGCGTTCTGGGACCGCTACGTGACTACCCGGCTCAGTCGGTGGAAGAAGCGAGGCTTTGAAAGCACGGCCCTGGACCCCGACCCGATCAACGACGCGGCGCTGCCTGGTTGGCGGGCGATACCGGGTCGGGCCGCCACTGCGGAAGCCCTGGCGGCTGCGGATGAGTGCGACGCCCGAACTGCCGGTGTGGCCGACGATCTAGCTGCTGCCATCCTGGCGGCAGGACGCTTGCGCGTCCTCGACCGATCGATCCATCGTGGCGAGCATATCGATCAGATGGAGCACGCGCTGAAGTAAACAATTGGCCGCTCGCGCAGTTCTATCTACCACCAGCCTGCCCGACCGCCGCGCGGAGCTTCGCCGCGATCTCCGGGGGAATCGTCGCCATCCCGTGATCCTTTCTGGCGTGCTGAGTCATGTTTGCGACGATCGCGTCGGTGTCGTGGCCTTCCGCCACGAACGTACAGGTGCAGCCGGGCATCAGATCCGCACACCGCAGTTGTCTCGCCATGCTGACTCTCCTTTGCTGGAAATGGACTTCTCGGGCGATACGAGCAGCCGGCCGTCCTGTACGCGGCCAACGCGATCGAATCCGTCGATCATGCGCTCGTCGTGGGTGACGGTGATCACCGCCGACTCCTTCTCTCGCGCCAGCCGCCGTAAGTGGTCCATCACCGTCTTCCCGCGCTCGGTGTCGAGTGAGGCCGTGGGTTCGTCGGCCAGGATCAGCAGCGGCTCGTTGGCAAGGGCCCGCGCAATGGCGACCCGCTGGCGTTCTCCGCCGGAGATCCGGGCGGGGTAGCTCCGAGCCCGGTGCTCGATCTGCAAGTAGGCCAGGAGCTCCTGGACCTTGTCGCCGGCCGCCCGGCCGCGCACGCCGTTGATGTCCAGAGCCACCCGAACGTTTTCGGCGACCGTGAGGAACGGGATCAGGTTGTGGTGCTGGAAGATGAAGCCGATCTTGCGCCGCCGGATCTCCGTGGGATCGGGACCCACCCAGCCATCGTTATAGACTTCCTCGCCATCGATCTCGATCCGACCCGCGGAGGGCTGGCCGATGAGCCCGATCGCGGCCAGGAGCGTAGACTTGCCTGAGCCGCTCGGCCCGGTGATCGCCACCAGCTGGCCACGTTCCACCGACATCGCGGCGTCCTCGATGCCCACGACGGCCGTATCGCCGCTCCCGTAGATCTTGGTCAGCCGCTCGAAGCGAAGCACCGGCATCTCAACCTCCCAGCGCCTGGAGCGGATCGACCGCGAGCGCGCGCCGGATGCCGAGCAGGCTGGCGAGGACGCAGATGCCCCCCACGATGGCCATCAGGACCAGTTGGTCACTCGGGAACAACACGACGCGACGAGGGAAGCGATCGTAGAGCAGGTGGATGAGAACCGACCCCACCACGAACGCGATGGTCCCGAGGGCCAGCGACTGCTGCATGATCAGCTTCACGACGACGAACCCGGGTGCCCCGATCAACTTGAGCGTCGCGATCTCCCGGAGCTTGTCGATGGTGAGCGTGTAGATGATCAGGGCCACGATGACGGTGGAGACGACGAGCAGGATGACCATGAAGAGCCGGATCTGGCGCCGCACTTTCTCGATGACGATCTCCCTCAGGATTTCCTCTTGCTCCGTGGTGGTGAGCACCGTGTGATGCTTCCAGGCGGTGATGCGCCGCGCCACCTCGCCCGGGTCGGCGCCAGGCTCGAGACGGACGGCGATGGCATTGGCGACATGGGTGCTCTGGGTCATGACCTCGATGGCTGCTGTCACCCGGGGGGCGACGGCCGGGGCTGCCCGCGTGACTCCACGAAGCGAGGTCTCGATCCGCTCGCGGTCATTGCGGATCGCCTCCGGGCTCTTTTTGAACTGCAGTTCCTGGGCGTCCACGAGGGAGAGGAAGAGCGCCGGATCGCCGCCCGAGGAGACCGCCTCGCGAGTCAGTCCAACGACGGTGTAGCGATTCCGCCCGAGCTCGAAGACCTCGCCGATCTGCAGACCCGCGCTCTGATCGGCCACGGCCTCGTAGCGCTTCTGCCCGATCGCGCGCCCCGCGACGAGCCGGCCGTGCCCTCCCGGCGCCCTCGGTCGGTGGCCCACCACGTAGAGTCGGAGCGTTACACCCGCGCGTTGGACCTGCGCGTTCTGGTAGGACACCGGCGCCGCCTCCTGTACGCCGGGGATGACCGCCAGGCTGCGATAGAGATCCTCGGGGATGCGGGAGCTTTCCGCGAAAGGACCGCGGGTGTCCTTCTGGACCACCCACAGATCCGCCTCCGCCGCGTTCAGAATCGCGGTGGCTTCGACGACGAAGCCGCGGTAGATCCCCGCCATGGCCATGACGACGCCGATGAGCAGACCCAGGCCGACGCCGGTCAGCAGGAACCGGCCCAGGTTGTAGCGGATGTCCCGAATGGCCAGGTTCATCGGATCTCGGGCTCCGCGGCGCGGACCCGCTGGCCGTCCTTCAAGGCGGATGGATACGGGCGGGGGCCGACCACGACCCGCTGCCCGTCGCCGATCCCCGAGACGAGCTCAACGGCACCACTCTTGGGATCTCGGGCAGCGATGGTGATCGACTGGCGGCGGGCGCGACCATCCTCCAGCACGAATACCGCGGTTTGCTGCCGCTCGCGGTGGACGAGCGCCGTCGCCGGCACGATCATGGCGTGCGTCACCGCCCGCGTGATGATCGTGGCATCGGCCTGCTCGCCGACGCGCAGGCGGGGTGGGGCCTCCACGAGCCGAATCTCCACGGCGAGCTCCTCGGCGACCCGGTCACTCTCCTCCCGGATCCGAACGACCTCGCCGCGGAACGTCCGTCCCGGCCTACTCCGGAGGGTGACATTCGCGGATTGCCCGAGGCGCACCGTTCCCAGGAGACTCTCGTCGAGGTTGATCCGGACCCAGACGGTCGACGGATCGATGATCTTGAAGGCCGGGACACCGGGCACGATCACGGTCCCTGGCTCGACCTCGCGCGAGAGGACGAGGCCGGAGAACGGCGCGACGATCGAGGCGTCCCGCAGTCGCGCTTCGGTCGCGCCAAGCGCCGCGCCGGTGGCGGCGACCTCGCGTTCAGCCATGCTCACCGCCACTTCGCGACTGTGGACCTCGGCCTCGAGCGCGGCGATCTCGGCGCGCGCGTTGAGCACGTCAGCCTCCGCCGCTCGCAGCTCCGTGGAACGGACGTCCAGGTCCTGACGCGCGACGAGCTCGCGGTCGTGCAGCCGCTTGAAGCGATCGAGCGTGACCCGAGCCAGCTCGGCGTTGGCGACGGTCTTCGCCACCGTCGCCTGCCGGGCCGCAAGGCCGGCGCGCGCACGCGCGAGATTCGCTTCCGCGAAGCGAACGGACTCGAGGGCTTTCTGCCGGGTGAAGGCGGCCTGGTCTCGCTGCTGGCGGAGATCGTCATTCTCGAGCACCGCGAGCAGCTCGCCTTGCTCGACGACGTCGCCCTGGTCGTGCAGGAGCTTCACAACCCGCCCGGTGATCTTGCTCCCGACCTCAACGTACACGCGAGCCTCGACCGTCCCGGTGCCGAAGGCCTGAGCTCGGAACTCGGCCGGGGCCACGGAAACCGTCTCGACCGCCGCGACGGAGAGAACACGCAGCCACGCGACCGCCACCGCGACCAGCACGGCCGCGGCGACCGCCACCGCAATCACACGTCTCGTCATCGTGGTGTACCTCCAATCCGATCGTTCATTGCGCTGTCTCCCGTGACCGAGATTCAGTTGACGCCAGGAGGCAGGCGCTGTCTGTCACAAATGTTCCAAGCCGCCGCAGCGACGGCCCACCCGGAATGAGCCGGGTGGGCCCCCATCAGTGCGACCAGCTTGCGATGATCGGCTTCGAGCTCGGCGGTTCGCCCGGGCTGGACGTGAAAGATGACGAGAGTGTGAATCATCGGGGTGTTCTCCTCTGCTGGCCAGCGCCACATCCGCAGCCGCATTCGCGGACGTGGGCTGTCATCTGGTCGCTCATGGCATGCCACTTCACTTCGCTCTGATGACTATCGCCAGGAGGTCGGCGCTGTCTGTCACAAATGTTTCCAGCGGCATTGGCACCGCCCACCGAGGACACCCGGGGTCGGGATACTGCGATCGACCTGTCGTTACTGACGGAGTTCGCTAGGCGCGGAGCGATGGAGAAGCGGCGGCGATGGTTGCGCTACTGCCGGCGACCGGTGGACGGGGATGTGCCGCGAGGGCCTCGCGTCGCAACGTCGGCTGCGTCCAGAAACGCTTCGAGAACCTTCATGTCAGTGATCCGAATGGCTGTCCGATCGAGGGTGATGGCGCCCATGCTGGCCAGGGCCTTGAGGCTCCTCGACACGTGGCCGCGAACCGCGCCGACCATCGCGGCGATCTGCTCCTCGCGGAGGCCGTCCCGGCGAAGCCGGACCTCCTTGCCGTGGTGCCCGCCTTCGGCGCGCGCGCGCTCCCACAGCAACTTCGCCACTCGGGCGGTTGCCGTCTTCAGCGAGAGATCCTCGGCCAGGCCGACCAGGCTCCGCATCTGGTCACTCGCGGCCGTCACGAGCGCGAGTGCGAGCGCGGGCTGTTCCATGACCACCCGCTTCATCGTCTCGATGTCGACGACGTACAGGGTGGCTTCGCTCATCGCCTCCGCCGTCACGATGTGGGAGCCCGTGCTGAAGGCCGAGGTGGTGCAGAAGATGTCGCCGGGATGTTCGAAAACCTTGAGGATCTGCTCTCGCCCCTCGGGGCTGGCGCGATAGCACTTCACCCGGCCAGCGGCAAGGATGTAGAGGTGACGGCACGGGTCGCCTTCGGCGAAGACGCTCTGCGCGGGTCGTAGCGACATCGGTCGACACCGAGCAGCGAGCGTTCCGATGGTCGCGGCGTCCACACCCTTGAACGAGGGAAGGCCGGTCAGGAACCCGATCACGGCCTGAAGGAGCTGCGTCATTCGCGGCTGGCCCTGGCCGCCTGGTCCGACACGATCGTCTTCAGCGAATCCTGCTCCAGCGTGAGCACGTGCTTGGCCACGACCCGGTAGGTCCACTGGCCGGGCGCGGTCTCGCGGTTGAACTGTTCGTCGGTGAGCCCGATGAGTGAGCCGATGAACCGCGCGCGCTCGGCCAGCCACTCTGCCAGGAGACGTTGCATCGGCGAGGCGGTGATCCGGGATTCATAGCGGCCTTCCAGGATTTGTCCGGTGTGGATCTTCTCGTGATCGATATCGTTCGTGATGAGGGTCCAGACGTCCTTGCCCTGCGCACACGCGTGCGAGGACGGCATCGCGAGCTCGCGGTCCGACGCCTCGAGCAGGGCGTCCATGGTGGCGGCCGTCTGGGCCATCAGCTCGCGGATCGCCTCACGGACGGTGGCTGCCATGGGGGCCTCCTGTCGATGGCGTCGAGACGCCGACTGAGTCACCGCTTTCCGGGAACGAAGAACGGCGCGGTCCCCGCCTCATGATCCGTGACGTCGATCACCGCGACCACCTCGGGGACGTGCTTTCGCAGCAGTCGCTCGATGCCCTGCCGGACGGTCACTTCCGCCATGCTGCACCCCTGACACCCGCCGTCGAGGCGAATGCGGACGTGACCGTCGGTGGCGTCGACGAGCGTCACGTGCCCTCGATGAGCGGTGACGGCGGGGTTGATGTGCTCGTCGAGCACCCGGCGGACGCGCGCAGCGAGGTCATCGTCTTCGGCAATACGCGCCGGCGCGTCCGCGGCCCAGCGCACCTGGACTGCTGACACCTCCGGTACGGCGGAGCGCACGACTGCTTCGATACGCGCGAGCATCGGCTCGGTCGCGCCCGGCGAGCCGCTCGCTTCCAGGGTCACGAGGCCGCGGTCCACCGAAATGACACGCACCGAGCCTCCACGCGCGATGATGATCGGCGCCACGCTGCGTTCGATGACGGCAGTCACCGCCGCGGTCGTGTCCGATCCAACGGCCGCCGGGGGGCTCGGGGCAGGAGGCGTGCTGGCAGGTCTGCCGGCGCGGGGCACGGTGCTCAGAGCCGCCTCCAGATCGGCGATCAGGTCCTCGGGTGCCTCCAACCCGATCGACAGCCGGAGCAGATCCTCGGGCACCGGCGACGAGGCGCCCTCGGTGGTCCGGCGGTGCTCGATGAGGCTCTCGACACCTCCGAGCGAGGTGGCCCGCTTGAAGACCGTCACACCGGCGAGGACGGCCAGGGCAGCCTTCTCACCGCCCGCGACGCGGATCGAGAGCATCCCGCCGAATCCGCCGGCCATCTGTCGGGCCGCGATGTCGTGACCCGGATGCGACGGCAGCCCGGGGTAGAGAACTCGCGCGAGCGCGGGGTGGTCCTCGAAGTGTCGGCTGACGATGAGCGCCGTCTCGGACGAGCGGCGAACGCGAACGAACAGCGTTCGCATCCCCCGCTGAAGGAGCCACGCCTCGAACGGTCCGGCGACGCATCCGGCGTTGCGACGCCAGGAGCGGATCCGTTCCCAGAACGGATCGCGCCGCGCGGTGACGATCGCGCCGGCCAGGACGTCGCTGTGGCCGTTCAGGTATTTGGTCGCGGAGTGGATCACGAGATCGGCGCCGAGCTCGAGCGGGCGCGTGAGCACCGGGGTCGCGATGGTGTTGTCGACGGCGACTCGCACGTCGGCCGCATGGGCGATCTCGATGACGGCGGGCAGGTCGATGACGTCCCACGTCGGATTCGCGGGTGTCTCGAGCCACACCAACCGAGTCCGCCCCGGGCGGATGGCGGCCCTGACGGCGGCGAGGTCGGCGGTGTCGACGAACTCGACGTCCAGTCCCCAGGCGATGCCGAATTCGGCTAACCACTTCCGCACCCCCCAGTAAAGGATGCGGGACACGACGACGTGATCGCCGGGCACCAGTGACTGGAAGACCGCGGTCGCCGCGGCGCTGCCCGAGGCGAAGAGCATGCCGGCGGCGCCTCCCTCGAGCGCGGTGAGCAAGCGCTCGGCATGGTCATAGGTCGGGTTGTCCGCACGCGTGTACGCGCGGCCCCCGCGAGAGCTTCCGTCGGGGTTCGCCTCGTAGATCGTGGATGGATAGATCGGAGGAACGAGCGCGCCGGATGCCTCGTCAGCGTTCCCGAGCGCCTGGGCCGCGAGTGTTTCGGGTGAGAGCTTCTCCGTCATGTGCGTCGTCCCTCCTCTTTCATCACCCAGGCGACGACGATGCCCGAGGCGAGCGTCACTGCCGCCACGAGGTGGATGGCGGCCTCGAAGCCGAGCACATCCGCCACGACGCCGGACACGAGCGCGCCCACCGCATAGCCGAGGTCCCGCCAGAACCGGTAGACGCCGAGGCTGGAGGCGCGCCAGCTCGGGTGCGCGTGGTCGGTGATGGCGGCAAGCAACGTCGGGTACACCATCGCGGTGCCGAGGCCCTGGAGGACGGCGCCCATCAGCCAGGCGCCGTAGTCCGGAACGAGAACCGTCAGCCAGATCCCGCCCGCCTGCACGATCATGCCCCATGCAATGAGACCCTTGCGCCCGAGGCGATCCGAGAGGAGCCCGGTGGCGATTTGCAGCATGCCCCACACCGCCGGATACACGGCCTTCACCACGCCGATGCGAGCGACGTCCAGGCCGTGCGCGGCGAAGAAGAGGGGGTAAATCCCCCACGACATCCCGTCGTTGAGGTTGTTCACGAGACCCGCCTGGCAGGCCGCGAACAGGCTGGCGTTGCCGAGACTGGTAACCCAGAAGATGCGCCCGAGGCGTGGCACATCGGCCGGCGTCGCCACCGCCGCCGCCTCCAGGCGGGCATGGCCGCGCGTCTCCCGCACCAGAAAGATCGACCCGAGAAGCCCGACGACGGCGATGCCGATCCCGAGGTAGAACGGCTCCGGCCGCAGCCCTGAGCGCGCCGCGATGTACCCCGTCACCCACGACGTGACGCCCACCGCGAAGTAGCCGGCGAACTCGTTCAACCCGAGCGCCAGCCCCCGGCGCTTCGGACCGACGAGGTCGATCTTCATGATCACCGTCATCGACCACGCGAGCGCCTGGTTGGCGCCGAGCAGGACGTTGGCGAGATCGATCCACCACCACGCCGGCGCCGCGATGATCAGGAACGGCACCGGCAGCGCCAGCACCCAGCCGGCCACGAGGATCGGCTTGCGGCCGATGCGGTCGGACAGCCGGGCGGCGACGAGGTTCAGCACCGCCTTCGTCACCCCGAAGCTGACGATGAACGACGTGATGGCGGTCTTCGACGTCAGGCCGAATTCCTGCTCACCCAGGAGTGGCAGGACGGTGCGCTCGAGGCCGACCATCGCGCCCACGAAGGCGTTCAGGCCGACCAGCAGCGAGAACTGCCCCCGGTTGGCGCGCAGCCCGAGCTGCGGCGGCCTCACTCCCCGGCCAGATTACGGCGGCGGTTCTCCGCGAAGCTGGCTGGCTGGGGCGGGAGATCCGCCAGCACGAAGTCGACGAACTGGTCTCTGGCGCGAAGCTGCAGCGCCGGATTGAATCGACGCTCGAAGCCGATCGTCGAACCCGGCTTGCCGCTGAGCCCCTTGCCGCAGGCTGCCCCGCCGAAGTGGGCGGGGAAGATCTCCAGATGGTCGGGAAGCGCGAGCAGCCGGCCCCAGAGGCTGTCGTAGAGGTGCTCGGCGAGCCCGCGCTCCTGGCCGGCTCCGAGAAGGTCGGGTCGCCCCACGCCGCCGGAGAACAGCGTATCGCCCGTCAGCACGAACCACGGCTCGGACGCTCGAGTGCGGTCGGTGACGAGGAGCGACACGCTGTCCGGGGTGTGGCCCGGTGTATGAACGACTTCGACGCGGACGTTCCCCAGCTCATGCACCTCGCCGTCGTCCAGCGCGTCGTGGCGGAAGGTGACCGGCGCCGCCCCGTGGTAGAAGACCGGGGCGCCGGTGGCTGCCGACAGGCGGCGGGCACCCGACAGGTGGTCCGCCTGCACGTGCGTCTCGAAGATGTGGGTGATGCGCATGGACTTCTGCGCGGCGGCGTCGAGGTAGGGGGCGATGTCAGGCTGTGGATCCACCACAGCGCACGCAGCGGCGCCGCTTCAGCCGAACACGTAACTGGCGCAGCCGGTTGCGGGCGACAGGAAGTGGCGGAAGATCATGGCGTACCTCCGTGGCGAGAACGCTCGCCGATGGCCTTGTCTTATCCCTCCAAGCCGTATAGGGTCCAATCCGTTGTTTCGAAGGAATCCATCGGGAAACCCGAATGACGTTCCGCCAGGTCGAGTCATTCCTCGCGGTCGCGCGCGAGGGGAGCTTCAGCCGCGGCGCGCAGCGCATCCATCTCTCGCAGCCGACGCTCTCAGGGCACATCAGTGAACTGGAGCGCGAGCTCGGCGCCAAGCTCTTCGTCCGCAAGGCGCGCCAGGTGCTGCTCACGGAGGCGGGGCGGATCTTCGAGGGCCATGCTACCCGGATGGTGACGGCGGCAGAAGACGCGCGGCGGGCGGTGTCCGACGTGGACGGACTGCGTCGTGGCTCTCTCCTCGTTGGCGCGAGCACCACCCCCGGTATCTACGTGCTGCCCGCGGTGCTGTCGGCGTTCCAGACGCGTTATCCGGGCATCGACATTGCGCTTCAGATCGCGAACTCTCGCGTGATCGAGGAGCGCGTCAGGGCCGATGGGCTGGACCTCGGCGTGGTCGGCGGCCACGTCCTGGGCCCCGGCGAGCGTTGCGTGGCGGCCGGGCTGCTCGACGAGTTGGTCCTTATCACGCCTCGGGGGCATCCGTGGGCCCGCCGCGGACGTACTTCCGGTCGTGAACTGGCGGCCGAGCGGATGCTCGTCCGCGAGCCCGGTTCCGCCACTCGCCAGGTGATCGAGCGAGCCTTGATGCAGGCCGCCATCACGCCGGCACGGACGATGGAGCTTGGCCATACCGAGGCGATCAAACAGTGCGTCATGGCGGGTCTTGGCGTCGCCTTCGTTTCCATCCACGCCATTCGTATCGAGGTGCGCGCGCGGCAACTCGCCATCGTCCCGGTGCGCGGGTTGCACGTTCGCCGCCACTTTCATGTCATCCACGGCGAGCAGCGGATCCTGGGAGCGAGCGCGCAGGCGTTTCTGTCGATCCTGAACGAACACGCGCATCGCCGCGTCGCACCGAGTCTCCGTGGGAAGGCATCACTTGGCGGGCGGTGATGGGACTCTACGCGCGCTACGTGCTCCCACGGTTGATCAACCTGGCGATGCAGTCGGCCGACCTGGAGGCCGAACGCCGCCGGCTCGTGCCGCTCGCTCGAGGCCGCGTGATCGAGATCGGCTTCGGCTCGGGACTGAACCTGCCCTTCTACACGGCCGACGTCGTCCGGCTCGCGGCCGTCGATCCCTCCGCCGAATTGTGGCGCCTGGCTCAGCCGCGCCTGGCGCGGGCGCGGATCGCGGTCGAATTCACCGGCGCATCGGCGGAACGTCTGCCCTTTCGTGCCCACACGTTCGACACGGCGGTGATGACGTGGACGCTGTGCTCGATTGGTGACCCCGCGGCGGCCTTACGCGAGATTCGGCGCGTTCTCGTACCCACGGGCCGCCTGCTGTTCGTCGAGCACGGCCGCGCTCCCGATGCCGGCGTCCGCGCGTGGCAGGACCGGCTGACGCCGGGGTGGCGGCGCCTGGCCGGGGGCTGCCGTCTCAACCGCGAAATCGACCGTCTCATCGCGGGTGCCGGCTTCCGGATTGCCGACCTCGCGCAAGCCTACGGCGCCGGGCCGCGCCCGTTCTCGTACCTGTACAAGGGGATCGCGGAGTCCGGTCCGTGACCTGTCGGCCGACGCGGTACTGAAGCCGAGCCTGACGCCGCGATCGGACCCTCTATCGAGTCGACTTACAGCAGTTAGAGGCGGCGCGAGCCGCGAGAGTCGACATCAGGGTGCAAGCTCCACCGTGACGCCGATGACGTCACCGAGCGGGATCCGCGCCGGCGCCTGGGCGAGGCCGCCCGGGTACAGCGCGCTGGCCCACCCGAGCGCGCGAAGCCGCGACCCTGCGGCGGCCGACGCCAGCGCGCGCAGGGATGCGATCGTGAAGTCCCTGGCCTGGCCGATCAGGGGACTGCGCGCCGCGGGTCCCCAGCGCCGCGAGAGCCCGCCCAGGCTCCAGCGGTTCAACGCCACCACGAGCACGCCGCGACGCGCGACCCGAGCCGCCTCCGCCAGCGCCACGGCCGGATGCTCGGCGAACTCGAGGGCAATGACGAAGACCGCGAGGTCGACGGCTCGGCTCCGGACCGGGAGGCCGTGGGCGTCGCCCTGGACCAGCGGCAGCCGCGGGAGACGGCGCCGCGCCTCCGCCAGCATCGCGGGCGACCGGTCGAGCCCCACCACGTGGGGCAGCCTGCCCGCGAGCCAGTGTGTGAAGTGCCCGGTTCCGCAGCCCACCTCGAGCGCGCTCTGCGCCGTCGCGAACGGAGCGAGCAGACGCTCGAGCAACGCGCGCTCAGCTTCGTCGGCGCGCCGACCGCGTGGGGTGGCGTACCACGCCTCGTACCCGGCGGCCCCGCGCTCGAAGAGCTGCCAGGCGACAGGGCGTCCGCTCACGTGGAGACCGTGCAGGCGTTGGAGACGGTGACGGTCATCACCACATGGCCGAGCGCGCCGGCCTGGACGAAGGCGTCTGCGAGGGCGCTGAAGACCGTCGCTGCCTCGCCGGTCACCATCGTGCTCATGGCGCCAACCTCGGGCCGGAGCCCGGCCGCCTGGAGCGCCGCGCTCACTGCGGTGATCGCCGGGGTGAGCCGCTCCTGCCGCAACGGATAGATCGCGACCTGCGCGCTGATGATCATGAACCGCTCCTTTCGCCCGTGCGAGAGGCGATCGTCGGCCACGGGCAGGGTGCTTCCGACGCCATCGGGGCCTGCTCGGCGCGCTCGTCTCCCATCCGGCGCCGTCGTGCGGGCCGCTCAGGTCACCTTCACCGGATGCGCCACTGGCACGTTGTAGCCGTAGCCCTGGGCGTTCCAGGGAATGGTGGCCGGCTGCGCGTTCCCCTGGTCGTCGACCGCCCGCGTCAGGATCACGTGCTCACCCGGGCGGGCATCCCACTCGAAGTCCCATCGGGCCCAGGCGCGCGGGATGTTGGGCTCGCGGAGGGAGGCCGGCTGCCACGTCGCCCCGCGATCGAGACTGTACTCGACGCGGCTGATGCGGCCGACCGGCGACCAGGCGAAGCCACGGACACGCTGGCGGCCCGCCGGCAGCGTCGCGCCCCACGGCAACGCGACGGCGCTCTTGATCGTCTGCTGGCGCAGCACGACCTTGCTGGGGTAGTCGGGGCCTTCCAGGACGTACGTCTTGGTCGTGGTGGGCACGTCGATCACGCTGTTGCGCACCTCGATCCGCCCCACCCACTTGACGTTGTTGATGCCGACCCAGCCGGGGACGATGGCCCGTACCGGGAAGCCGTGATCTGGGGGCACGGGCTCCCCGTTGAAGGCGTACGCCAGCAGCGTGTCCTCCTCGAACGCCTTCGCGAGGGAGATCGGCCGGTTGACCTTCACCGAGTCGAGCCCCTCCACGAGCACGTTCAGGATGTCGCGCGGCGTGTCGCGCCGGACCTTCGCCAGCTCGAGGACCGCCCCCAGGGGAACCCCCGTCCACTCCGCCACCCCGATCCCGCCGAACCGCCACTGCGTTCCCGAGGCCACCTTGCCCATGAACTCCTTGAAGAACCCGCGTCCGTTGCCGGCGCACTCGACGTAGGCGATGACCGAGCGCGAGGGCAGCCGCAGGAGGTCGTCGAAGCCGAGCTCGACGGGACGCTCGACGGCGTTGCCCTCGATGCGCAGCCGCCAGGTGCGCGTGTCGAGGGCCGGAGTCGTCGTGTGCTGGCGGACGAAGAAGTGGCTGGCCGGGGTCAGGTAGCCCCGGAGCGTTTCCAGCCGGGTCTCCCGGTTGATCCCGTGGTCGATGAAGATCTCGGCCGGCATGGGCTTGACGTGAAACTTCTGAGCCTGCGCGGCAGCCTGGGCCATGGCCTCGCCACTTGCAGCCAGGGATGCCGCCCCCGCGGCGCCCGTGACCAGGAATTGCCGTCGGGTGAAGACGTGATGTCGCTCCATGGTGGCCTCCTTCTGCCGCCCCAGACTGGTGTGCCCAGGATTCTAGAAGCCGGCCGTCGGCGGCGCAACACGAGGCGCCGGCGACCTTGATCAGCTCCGTCCGGATGGCCGC
>JBGPXN010000320.1:0-2260 GCA_041492755.1 Methylomirabilia bacterium
ATGCCGGGCACGGTCTGGGTGAGGAGCTCCAACCACTTGGCGGTCAGCCCCTCCGAGAGATTCGAGAGCCCTGTCACGTTGCCTCCGGGGTGAGCCAGACTGCTCACCAGCCCCGCCCCGACCGGATCGCCCGCGGTGATCATGACGATGGGAATCGTTTGCGTCGCCCGCTTCAGCGCCACGATCGTCCCATTGCCGAATGCCGTGATGACGTCCACCTTGAGACTGACCAGCTCGGCCGCCAGCGCAGTAGGCCGCTCGAAGCTCGATTCCGCCACCCGGGACTCGATGACGAGGTTCTTCCCCTCGACGTAGCCGAGGTCGCGGAGGCGCTGCCGAAACGCCTCCAGGTCCCTCGCTTCGGTGGGGTACCCGTATCCGAGATAGCCGATGCGCCAGACCTTCGTCGCCTGCTGCGCCTCGCTGGCGAGCGGCAAGGCGAGGATGCCGACGGCGAGGGCAACTGCGAGCGCAGCGCGGATCATCATCATGCCGCCACAGTCGAGCGCTGGCTGCGCCACGCCTCCAGGCCGCCCTTCAGGGTGTTGAGGGGCGATCTTGGGCAAAGCGGGTTTGGGGGGCCATGTCGGGGCCCCCCAAGTCATAGATCCCACCCGCCGTCGACCGTCACGGACTGGCCGGTCATGTTCTTCGACTCGTCGGAGGCGAGGAAGAGGACGGCGTTGGCGATGTCCGGGGCGACCGTCACGCGCCGGAGCGCCATCTCCTGCACGTACTCCTCGTAGACCCGCTCCGGCGTCCAGCCGCGCTTCCGCGCCTTCTCGCGGCAGAGCTTGTCCATGCGATCGCCGCCCACGATGCCGGGGTGCAGCGCGTTCACGTTGACGTTGTAGGGACCGACTTCGATCGCGACGGTGCGGGTGAGCCCGCGCAGCGCCCACTTCGACGACGAGTAGGCCGCGCGGTGCTTGTAGCCGCGGAGCCCCGACGTGCCGCTGATGTTGACGATCTTGCCGTAGCGCTGCGCGATCATCGTCGGGAGCACGTGCTTGATGGGCAGGAAGGTGCCCTTCACGTTGACGCCGAGGACGGTGTCCCAGTCGTCGCCCTTGATCTCCCACACCGGCGTCTCGATCGGCCCGGTGATGCCGGCGGCGTTGACGAGGACGTCGATGCGCCCGCCGAACGCGTCGCGCGTGCGCGCCACCAGCGTCTCCACCGCGTGCTCGTCGGTGACGTCGGTCGGCTGCACGAGCGCGCGCCGGCCGAGGCCCTCGATCTCCTTGGCCAGGCGTTGCAGCGGCTCGACCTCGCGGGCGGCCAGGGCCAGGTGCGCGCCCTCGCGCGCCAGGCTCATGCAGATCTCCCAGCCCATGCCCTTGGCGGCGCCGGTGACGATGGCGATGCGATCCTCCACCCGTCGCGTCATACGTAGCCTTCCCGCCGGTCGTGCGCGTCGAGCGCCGGCGATCGCTCCGCCGGCGGTCCGTGCCCGCCGCCGCCGGGCGTTTCGACCAGCACGAGGTCGCCGGCACGCAACGTCACTGTTTCCTTGCCGCGGAGCTCGCGGGCGTTCGGGCCTGGATTGAGCGTCACGCGAAAGGGAAGCCCGTCGGCCCCGCCGGCCAGTCCCCAGGGCGCGATCACGCGACGCTCGAGCATCGTGGTGAGCGTCACGTCGTCGGCGAGAACGCGATACGCGCGCCGGAAGCCGAGGCCGCCCCGGTGGCGGCCGCGGCCGCCGGAGCCCGGCCGGAGCGCGTGCTCTTCGACGGCGATCGGATACTCGGCCTCGACGACCTCCGTGGGCGTGTTCATCACGTTCGACATGTGCACGCGCGTGGCGCTGGCGCCGTCGCGCGCCGCGCTTGCCCCCTCGCCGCCGCCGTGCACCTCGTAGAGGATGCGCCAGCGGCCGTCGGGGTCACGCGCGCCGAAGATCAGCAGGCCCGACGTCGTCGGTCCACCGGCGACGACGCGGTCGGGGAGGATCGGGGCGAGCGCCTTGAAGATGGCGTCCACCACACGCTGCGAGGTCTCGTGGTTACCGCCGACCACGGGGCGCCCGGGATCGGGGCAGAGCACCGTGCCGGGCGGGACCACGACGGTGAGCGGCCGGTAGCAGCCGTCGTTGGGCGGCACGTCGGGGGCCACGAGCGCCTTCATCGCGTAATACACGGCCGAGCAGGCGATGTAGTAGGTGGTGTTGACGGGGCCGCGCGCCTGCGGATCCGTCCCCGTGAAGTCGAACTCCGCCTCGTCGCCTTTGATGGTGACGCGCACCTTGATCCGGATCGGG
>JBGPXN010000186.1:0-9096 GCA_041492755.1 Methylomirabilia bacterium
CCGACGCAGCAAGGAGAGCGGCGCTCGCACGGTGTCGCTCGAAGACCAGCGGGCCCGTGTCTCCGCCTATTGTGATGACCACGGCTGGACGCTGGCCGAGATCCTGACCGACGACGGCGTGTCCGGCGGCCGGCGCGAACGTCTCGATCGGATCGCGCAGGCCGCGAAGCACCACCGGGCGCGCGTGGTCGTCGTCTATCACCTGGACCGGTTCGCGCGGGACGTGGCGGCGCTGCTGGACGCTCTGTGCTCCATGTCCCGGCACGGCGTCGAGCTCCACGTGGTCGGCCGCGGGCGCATCGAGGTCGACACCGCCACCGGCTTCCTCGTCACCGGCGTTGAGGGGCTCATGGCCGAGCACTTCCGACGGTTGATCGGCGAGAAGACGCGGGACGCCCTCGCGCGCCTGCGGGCCACGGGGCGGCGCTACTCGAACGTCCCGCCCTACGGCTGGCGCGTGGCTGGCGACGGACTGCAGCTCGAGCCCGACCCGGCCGAGCAGGCGGCGCTCGACACCATCCGGGCCCTCGCCCCTGGGCCGGTCGCTGCGGGCGCTATCGCGCGAGCTGGCAGGCCGCGGCATCCTGGCGCGGTGCGGGCGGCCCTTCGACGCGATGACGCTGAGGCGACTTGTAGGCGATAGGTCTATCGCTTACAACGGCAACGGCCACGGCCACGGCAGCCACCCATGAGTCCGGACCGAGCGCGCATCACCATCACCAGCCCGACCAGCGCGCAGCGCGCGGTGCTGGACCTCCTGGCCGACGGCGCCGACCACAACCTCTACGAAGGCGATGTTTAAACGCGCGCTCGCGGATGTCTTTCCGAAGGTGGAGTGGCACGACAACATCCCTGGCGATGCGGACGAGCTTCTCGACTTGCTGTATGAGCAGGCCCGCTGCGGCGCGTTTCACGATGGGCAGACGCGGTGGCGAGTGCTCGTCAAATCGTTACCTGCCGGATCAATCGCATTCTCCGCCGAAAGGTCGACTGGCAGGCTGAACGCCATCGTCATCGACTGCGGGAACTTCCTCGCGGACATCGAGCACCACTTCGCGCTCTACATTCATCAGCTCCGGAATCCGGAGAACGCGGAGATCCGAGCGGCGTTTACGGCAACGTGGGAGCGCGCCCACGCCGGCGGCCTGCTTCACGTGCCGCCAGACGTTTAGCGACTCGCCGCCGTTCTCACCGCCCTCCACGCCGCCGCCTGGACCGCTGCCCACGGTGTCGCCGCTGTCGCGAACCCGTCGGGCGCGAACATGGGATGCCGGTCGAAGGTGGCCGCCCAGCCGTCCTCCCGGATTCGGCGCAGGCTCATCGCATACCCCTGGCGCTCCATCCCGGTCACGATGTGGCCGATCCCGGCCCAGGTTGAGAGCCAGGCGTGAAGCGTGCGCAGTTCCGGAGCGCGTGGCTCGAGCTGGAGGAACCCGAGCGCGGCGACGAGGAGACGGCGGCGGTGATCGTCGTCAGCGTGGCTCGGCATCGGGGACGACCTTCCGGTACCACGCCCGCAGGCTCTGCCCTTGCGTCATCCGCGAACACCTGTCGATGTCAGCGTGACTCGGTTGGGTGCGGCGTCCTTCATTCGGCCAGCGAGGTCGTGTGTCGTCAGGAGACCATCGATCTGACGCTCGGTGAAATCGTCGAGCACCTCGCGCGAGACCGCGCCAAGGTAGCGCACGGCTCCCTGCTCGACGTTGAAGAACTCAGACATCGTGTCGAAGTCCGTGCCGTTCCGGATACCCGCTCCGGGGAAGCGGGCCGTCAGGTACCGGGTCACCACGTTCACCTTTGTCGCAGGGGGTTTCCAGTTCATCTCAGGGCCTCCCACGCCGACCGCTGCACTGCCGCCCACGGCGTCGCCGCCGGCGCGAAGCCGTCGGGCGCCAGGCGCCAGCATCGGGTGACGATCGAAGGTCGCCGCCCAGCCGTCCTCGCGGATCTTGCAGGCTCAGGGCGTAGCCGTGCCGCTCCACGCCGGTGGCGATCACGCCGATTCCGATCCAGGTCGAGAGCCGTGGAGCAGCTCGAGCTCGCGCTGGCGCACTCTAGTTGAACCAGCCCGCGCGCTGGAGCCGCCTTCGCTTGCCCAGCGCCCAGCATAGAGCGCGTTCGCCTCCGGTCAGGTGTCGTCCGACCACCGAGTCGACCGAATATCCACGATCGTCATCGAGACGCGAAGCCATGGGTGTTGCCAGGCGCGGGCGTCCGTCCTCGATGTGTCCAAGGTCGTTTCACCGACTCGGCCGTGAGCGTATGGGCGGTCAGTGAGGCCGTCAAGCGCGGGAGAAAGCTGACGAGGTGCACAGCGCGAATGGCGTCGGAGCACCTCAGGGCCCACCGGATCCCGTAGCCTCCCTCCATGAATCGGGCCAGCCGCTTGACCTCCCACCGACCCCGGCCTACGGTGGCGGCCATGAACCCGATACCGCGCCGTGCCTTCCTCGCCGGTCTCGGTGCCGTCGTCGCCGCGCCGATCGCCGCCGAGGCCCAGCACGCGGGGAAGGTGTACCGGGTCGGCGTGCTCTCACCGGGTAGCCGCGCCCCGGACGCCGCCCGCCCATTCCTTCAGCGACTGTTTGAACTCGGATGGATCGCGGGTCAGAATCTCGCCTTCGAGTCACGCTACGCGGAGGGGCGACTCGATCGACTCCCCGAGTTCGCCGCCGAGCTCGTTGATCTCAAGGTCAACGTCGTCATGGCGTTCGGCACGCCGGCCGCACTCGCGGCCAAGCACGCGTCGGCCACGATGCCGATCGTGATCCTCGTCGGCGACCCGGTGGGCAGCGGGCTCGTCGCCAGCCTTGCGCGGCCAGGAGGAAACGTCACGGGCCTGACGAATGAGGCGGGCCTGGAGATCGCCGCCAAGGGCCTAGGATTGCTCAAGGAGGCGGCGCCGAAAACGACCCGCGCGGCCGTGCTCTGGAATCCAGCGAATCCCCCTGAAATGCGCGTCCTCGAGGGAGTGCTGGGGGCGGCGCGTAGCCTGGGGCTGACGCTCCTCCCCCAGGGTGTGCACATGCCGAGCGACCTCGACGCGGCGTTTGCGGCCCTGACCCGGGCCCGGGCCGATGCCCTGACGGTCTTTCCGAATCCTGAGAACGCCGAGCAGCGGACGGTGATCGTGGGCTTTGCCGCGACGCATCGGCTCCCGACGATGTTCGGGGAGCGGACTTCTGTGGACGCCGGCGGGCTGATGTCTTATGGGACGGACCCAGCCGACCTGCTTCGGCGTGCCGCCGGCTACGTCGACAAGATCCTCAAGGGGGCCAAGCCCGCCGACCTCCCGGTCGAGCAGCCAACCAAGTTCGAGCTGGTCATCAATCTGAAGACCGCGAAGGCGCTCGGCCTCACGCTCCCGCCGTCGCTGCTGCTGCGGGCGGATGAGGTCATTCAGTAAAGGAATAGCCATGGAAGCGTACAAGACCGCCCCAGCACCCCCGGCACCAAATCCGACACGAATTCCTCGGCGGCCTCAGCAACCGCGGCCGTCGCCACCCAAGCCAAGCGAAAACGTCCACTGACGTAGTACGTCCCGCCTTCCGTGACGATCACGCCGTCGCTTGTTGCTACGCGCCGATCACGTGATCGAGTGATCAACCCCGGCACACCGGGATCGCGAAGCCGTTACAGGCACCGTGAGCCCGTAGCGCTCCGTCCCGCCCCAGCGCACTCCATCCCCGCTATCCTCGCGTCGGGCCAGGAGTTCGAGGGCCCGGGTAGGGAGGCGAAAATGTGATGGAGGCGCCCCCGAGTATCCTGGCTGAGTCGCACCGGCACCGGGAGTGACACCGGGAACAACGGCTTGAGGGGATCGAGGCTCGTCGGTACTTGTTTCCTCCAGGCCCTGGCTTGGGGCCCCCTGAGTCGGAGATCCGCCTGGCGCCTCCGCGCCAGTCATCACCGAGCGCTCGCAGGGCCCCCCGCGCCTTCCGGCAATGGTCCAAGGGACCGTGCTGAAGTACAAGGGGAGGAAAACGGAGAAGTTAGACCCCGGGTTCCCAGGTTCAGATCGCACGAACCCCACCGCATGGACACCGACAGTCCTTTCCTGGGACGCCGCGAATGGTGCGACCGTCCGTGTTGATGTTGACGAGTTGCCCCTCGGTCTCAGCTCGGCAGATGAACCCCCGGCAGCTCGTACAGTTATGCTGGTCGGGCTGAAGCCTGACGGGAGTGTCTCACTCATCGAATCGTATGTGCCCGACGCAGACCTCGCGGCGCTTCAAACCCTCGTGGGACTCTCTTCTAATAGCCCTGTGGTGCGTGAGGAATGGCGGGCGCTACAAAGGCTACGCGTAGAAGGTGATAGGAGCACGGTCGAGTACCAAGAGCCAATGATCGGGATGCCCATATGCGTAGTTTGCATTCTGAGGGGTCGTACCGAGGTATCCGGTCGGCGGGCGGTCAAGGTGACGGTCTCGGCTCGGCAAATGAACCCTCACCAGCTATGGCGGTTTGACAACTTCGCGTTTCAAGGCTGGAGGAGCGAACGCACGCTCATTTGCGACCAAGCCACGGGGCACGTCTTGAGGGAAGCAAGCCGCGAAACCGTCACAGTCTTCGAAGTGGGCCACCCGCTGCCGCCGCCCGTGCATGTGCCCGGGACGCCGTACTCGGCTGCGGGACAAAAAACTACGCTCATGGAGATTGAGCTTGACGTGGCGAGAAGCAACCTCCGTAGCGGCCCGTGAGCGAGGAGGCAGCCGCCCTCGACCTACTCGCCACCGTCCACGTATGCGCCGGTCTCGCCGCCGATGCCGCCGCCCGTGTGCGCGAGGGGCTGGAGGAGACGCTCACCGTATTGAAGCTCGGACTGCCGCCCGCCCTGCGGGCCTTCTTCGCGACGACGAACTACATCGAGAATCTGATCGGGACGCTGCGCCACGTCACGCGGAACATCAAGCGCTGGCGCGATGGCGACATGCGGCGGCGGTGGATCGGGCTCGGCTTGCTCCGCGCCGCCGAACGCTTCCGACGCATCAAGCGGCATCGCGAGCTCGGCGCGCTCGTGATCGCGCTCGGCGCCGGCACCATCACGGCCCCGGAGCGCGCCGCGTGAGTCATCGGCGCATCGTCGGCACAAACGCGAGGGCCACAATCGGCTCAGGATGCCCGAGCACCGCGGGCACCTGCCGGGCGCTCGGGAATTCTTGACTGACATCTGTAAACCTGGATTCGAGCGACGCACGATCTGACGGGCGCCGCCGGCAGCTTGAGCGTGCGCGCGTTCCTGACGGCCTACCTCGTAGCGGTCACGCTCAACAACATGACCGGGGGTGGCGTGCTGGTCGGCGTCGTCTACTGCTTCGTCTACCTCGGACCGCGAACCGCTGACTCAGTGCCGCGCCACGAGGTCGTTCTCCACGCCCGTGCACCCCTCGATCGCGCGAGCCATGGTCTCCAGGGCAGCCTTCTCGGCCTCCGTCGGCACGACACCCCAGAGGAAGATCACACCGCGCTTGGCGTGGACGACGAACCCCGCCGTTGAGGTCCAGGGCTCGGCCGCCAGCCGCGTCTTCATCTCTTCGACGAGCTGAGTGTCGGAGCGGGCCTCCGTCGCGGGGACCGCCGTGGCGAGCGCTCTGACGAGATCGCCGCGACTGATGATGCCGACCAGCTTCCCGTCGCGCACCACCGGCAAGCGGCGAAACCCGCGCGCGTGAAGGATCGACGCGGCGGTCTCGACCCCGAAGACCGGGCTGATGGAGACCACCACGCGGGTCATCACCTCGCCGACCGTCGTCCCGACCACTTTGCGGTACTCGCGGGCGAGGCTCTCGGCATTGTCGACGAACCTGCGCCACCACGGCCGCCTCGCCCATGACCGCTGGCGAAGAATGAGATCCCCTTCGCTGATGATGCCGACGAGATGGCGGTGTTCGTCGACGACCGGGAGACCGCTGATCCCGTGATCGGCCATCAACGTCGCCGCCGACTGGATCGACGTCGCGGGGGTCACCGTGACGACATCCCTGGTCATGATCTCCTCGATCTGCACGCCGGCGATCCCTTCTGCGCGCTCAGCCGCGAGGTCCGCCGCTCACCGAAGCGCGACCGTCTCGCGGTTAGGCCTCCTGAAGGCGGACGCGCTCAGACGGAGATTCCCCACAGAGCTTTCGTCACGACGCCGATCAGATAGGTGAGGAGGACGGCCGCTGCGGTGACGGCGAGATTCATGAGGATCCGCCGCTTGACCTCCATGCCCGAGAGGAACGCGACGATCACCGACACGACGACGATCATGCTCCGCCGTGACCCCGAGCGGGCGCCGGGGCGATGAGGCGGGTGCCCGGGCTCTGTGTCGCTCGTTCACGGACATCGCGACCATGCGACTGGCCAGCCTTGTGGTGGGCCGTGACATGAGGATCTGGCGAGACACCGGGATGCCGCCTGGCGAAGAGTTCGTGGACTGGATGGTCCTCGATGACGGCAAGACGATCGTGGTCCTCGGCGCCGAGTTAAACCCGAAGCCCGGGCCGAACACGCAGGTGTTGGCCGCGGAAGCGCACCGCGGGTGGAGCCGGCCGGCGGTGCAGGTCGACCCGGGGGGCAAGGGGACGCTGCAGATGGTGTTCTCGCGGGCCCGGGATCATGACCCGCTGACAGGGTCGCGGGAGGTAGTCGGATCCAAGAGCGTGGAGAGCGCGGTCGATGCACGGCTTCCCGCCGCGCTTGCCGGGGTCGAAGGTGATGCGTGACCGCCCGTCCATGGCGCAACGGTACGGCGGGCGGCGAGGCGCGGTCAATCTGAACTCGGGCGCACGACCTCGCCCTGATTACGTATCTGTCTTCGATGGGGCGCGACCCGGCGGCGTCATGTCCGGCAGTAGGCGAATCACCTTGACCGTACGTTCTACTCCCGAGCCTTCCTGCCGCGTCCCGCGGACCGGCTGTACCGTCACGGCAACCAGGCCGCGCCACGCGGCGGTCCCGCGGTGAGGTCTGCGATCACCGGGGTCTCGCCGATCGATCGACGAAAGACGGCTTCGGCAGCAGGCGCGGCGTTCGTGAGGCCGAGGAAGCAGACGGCTTGTTCGAGAGCCAGGCGTGCAGCGTGCGGATCTCGCGGGCGCGGGGCTCGAGCTGGAGGAAGCCCAGCGCGGCGACGAGGAGACGGCGGCGGTGATCGTCGTCAGCGTGGCTCGGCATCGAGGACGACCTTCCGGTACCACGCCATGGGGGCGGCGCGCTCGCGCGGCGCCATCGGCCGCTCCGCGGCCGCGGCGAGCTTCTGCAGGCGCGCCGCGCAGAACGCGTGAAAGGCGTTGCCGTGGTCCAGCATCGGTGCGTCCTCGATCGCGTGGCCGCAGAGGGCGCAGGGCATCACAGAGAGTGTGGGGTGGCGGGCAGCGGGGCGCAACAGGCTCTGGACTTCTGGGCCCGGGCGCTCCGACGTCGGCGTCGCAGCGGCCGCCGTGACGGGCAGCGAGCCCTTGCCGGACGGTCAGTTACCGCACACCGCGTCCGGGTGACGCGCTGTTGCTCTTCGGATGACACCACGCCGCCCGTCGACACCCCAAGCGCGCAAGACGGCGGCGACCAGCCTAGCCAATGACCCGCTTGGTGTCGCATGATGCCGCGTGGTCTGGTAGCAAACTGGTAGCAACCAGCCCTGATTCTGGGCAGATCCTCCTCAAACGGAGCGCGGCCGGCGCGCGGCGGCGGCGAGCTCGCGACCGGCGGGGCATCCCAGGAAAGTTACGGGCGCCGCAGCTACCGCCGGCTCAGTGAGGGCTTCCGGCTGGACGTATCCACGCGGCTCCCTGTTCCGTTGCTGCTTGCAGCCGGGCTCGTCAGCGTCGCCTGGCTCGGCCACGGAGTCAAACGGCCGTCAGCTTTCGCCGCTCCCGACGAGGCCAGGCAGGCCGAGTGGAGAGCGGTCAGGGTCGATACGGCTCCCACCTGCCCCGGCCGCCGGCGACGCGAACCTCCGCGCTCTGGGCCACGCGGAGCTGCGCAGGCGACGTCTGTCCTCTTGAGCGCTCATCCGAGCGGTACGGCTGCCACCTGCCTCTTCGCTCGCTCGCTTGCGGCGTTACGCTGGCCGTGCGCGCCGGGCGCGCGACGTAGGGCTCCCATCGACCGGTTCGCGTGTGGTCCGCCATTTCGCGTGCTCCTTCCGCGTGATCCGCGCAACGCCTCTACAGCACCTGCTCGGCGACCTCGACCCACAAGTGCGCACGTACGTTTTCGATCTGGTTCACCGGTGGACCGAGAATGGGCCCGGCCCCCGAAACGGGTCGCTGGCGGCACGGAGCCGGTCACGGTGAGCGAACGCGACAAGGGCACGCAGGACCCCACGTCGGCCGTTGCGCATTGTTGATGCGGCTGGCAGTCAGCGCGCGGAGCAGAGCGAGTTCGTGGATCTCCGCTCTCGCAACTTGGGGGCGTTCTCGGCCACGAGCGCGAGGGACTCGGTGTTCGGCGCGACGCACAGGAAGCCGAGCCAGTTGCCAGCGTCGCGTCTCTCTTGGGCCAATCCCGCGGAGAGCGTCGGGGATGAGGTCCACCCCCAGCGTCAGCAGGCGGGCTCGGCGGCGGCACCCTCTGGGCGGGATTCTCCCGGGCTCCCTCCTTCGCGCTCGACGTCGTGGCCGTCGTCTCCTCTCGGCCGCGTTGAGCCGCCGAGGGGCCGCCAGCTGCTCAGATGTCTCCGGACCCAATCGTTTCTGGGTGGCCGACGTCACGTAGATCGAGACGGGCGCCGGGTTCCTGGTTCTGGCCGTCGTGCTCGACGTCTGAAGTCGGCGTGGTCGGCTGGGCCATCGCGGCCCACCTGGGCACGGAGCTGGTCATGGACCATGCTCCGCTCGTTCCCGAGCGCCCGGAGAAGCGGTGGTGGCGGCGGGGCCGGTTCCCTCTCCGCAGCGAGACGAGTCGACACGAACGCTGAAGACCGAGGGCTTCGCAGTGATGGTGATCGCTCTCCCCATCACGACGGCGGCAGTCAGTCTCGTGAAAACCGAACATCGCGACGCGACGTGATGTGGTGCGCCTGACCCAGGGCGAGCGGTGGCCTCCCGAAGGACACCTGATGTTTTAACCACCATGGTCACCACCACGGCACGGGGCAGCGGACGGCGGGGA
>JBGPXN010000036.1:0-33765 GCA_041492755.1 Methylomirabilia bacterium
GGCCGAGAAGGGTCGTGAGGAACAGCAGCGTGGGAAAGAGCGCGAAGATGAAGTAGTACGAGAGGGCGGCGGCGCGGTCGGCGATCTCGTCTTCGCCGATCTGGTCCCACACCCGACGCGCCAGCCCGCTGATGCCGAGGCCGCCCAGGCGCCACGGCGACGCGCGCAGTGGCACCGCCTCGGGAGTCATCGCCCTCAGGACCTCATGGCTGACCGCCATCAGTATCGATTGATTCAAGCGAAGTGCCAGCGTGATCCAAGCGAAGTGCCAGCCCCGGTTGACAGCGTCGCGGCACGATCGGTATGGTTAGCGGACGTTCCCGCCCGAGTCTGCTGCGATGGGCCGAAGGAGGCCGGCATGGCGACCGCGTCCGACCGCAACCGGGTCAAGTACCTCCTCGACGAACGCGAGATCCCGACCAAGTGGTACAACATCATCGCCGACCTCAAGACGCCGCCCGCGCCCGTGCTGCATCCGGCGACCGGGAATCCCATCGGACCCGCGGATCTCGCGCCCCTCTTTCCGATGGAGCTGATCAAGCAAGAGGTCAGCGGCCAGCGCTGGATCGAGATCCCGGACGAGGTGCGCAACGTGCTGCGGCTGTGGCGCCCGTCGCCGCTCTATCGCGCGCGGCGGCTGGAGAAGGCGCTCGGCACGCCCGCCCACATTTACTACAAGTACGAGGGCGTGAGTCCGGCCGGCAGCCACAAGCCCAACACCGCCGTCGCCCAGGCGTATTACAACAAGAAGGCAGGGGTCACCCGTCTGAGCACCGAGACCGGCGCCGGCCAGTGGGGCTCGGCCCTCGCCATGGCGTGCAGCCTCTTCGGCCTGCAGTGCAAGGTGTACATGGTCAAGGTCTCGTATCAGCAGAAGCCGTACCGCCGCGTGATGATGGAGACGTGGGGCGCGCAGGTCGTGGCCAGCCCCAGCCCGGACACGCAGTCGGGAAAGAAGGTCCTCGAGGGGGATCCGGACTCGCCGGGCAGCCTCGGCATCGCCATCAGCGAAGCGGTCGAGGACGCCGCCACCCGCGACGACACCAAGTACGCGCTCGGCAGCGTGCTCAACCACGTCCTCATGCACCAGACGATCATCGGGCAGGAAGCGAAGAAGCAGCTCGCCAAGGCGGACGACGAGGCGGACATCGTCATCGCCTGCGCCGGGGGCGGCTCCAACTTCGCCGGCCTCTCCTTCCCGTTCGTGGCCGACAAGCTGACCGGCAAGAGAAAGAAGCTGCGAATCATCGCGGTGGAGCCGGCCGCCTGCCCGAGCCTCACGCGCGGCAAGTACGTCTACGACTTCGGTGACACCATCGGCCTGACCCCGCTGGTGAAGATGCACACCCTCGGACACGGCTTCATTCCGCCCCCGCTGCACGCGGGTGGTCTCCGCTATCACGGCATGGCGCCGCTGGTGTGCAAGCTGTTCGACGAAGGCGTCATCGAGGCCACGGCGGTGCCGCAGGTCGCGACGTTCGAGGCGGCCCTGCAGTTCGCGCGGACGGAGGCCATCATCCCCGCCCCCGAGGCGGCGCACGCCATCCGGGTGGTCATCGACGAAGCGCTGCGCTGCAAGCGCGAGGGCAAGCGCCAGACGATCGTCTTCAATCTGTCCGGTCACGGGCACTTCGACCTCGGCGCCTACGAAGCGTTCCTCGCCGGCCGGCTGCAAGATTTCGAGTACCCCGCGGAGAAGATCGCAGAGGCGCTGCGGGGCGTGCCCCAGGTCAAGTAGCTCGTCCACGCGCAGCGCCTGCTCCTCGACAGCCTGGGCGTGCAGCATCTGGTCGCCGTCGCGGGGCCATCGTTCGGCGGCTACCAGGCGTTCCAGTGGGCGGTGACGTACCCGGCCTACATGGATGGGATCGTCCCGGTGGTGACGGCGCCCAAGAGCTCGGGTGGCGACGAAATCCTGAAACGGACGCTCGAGCGCTTCGCCACGGATCCGAGCTGGAACGGCGGCTGGCACTACGACCGCGGGGGCATCCCGGCCACCATGACGGAGATGCGCGCGGAGACGCTGAAGCGTTACGGCCGGGACGAGATCCTCGCGACCACCATCGCCGATCCCGCCGTGCGCGACGCCCGCATCCGCGCGATGGCCGAGGCCTGGGCGCGCGAGTTCGACCCGAACTCGATGGTGGTGTTGCGGAAGGCCGCCAACCGCTTCGACGTCGAGGCCGATCTCGCGAAGATCCGCGCGCGCGTGCTCTACGTGCTGGCGCGCACCGACAAGCTCTTCCCGCCCTCCCTGGCGCCCGCGGTCATGGACAAGCTCCGCGCGGCGGGCGTGGACGCCGAGTACGTCGAGATCGACACCGAGTTCGGCCACTCCGCGAGCGGAGTGGACTGGGCGAAGTGGGCGCCGGCGCTGGCCGGATTCCTGGCGAAGCTGGAGCGCTGATCAGGTCGGGAGACCGAACAGCGAGGTGACGCGTTCGCGGTCGACCATCGTGGCCATCTCCTCGTCCGCGGGACGGCGCTCGAAGCGGCTGGCGGCGTCGAGGAATTTCGGGAGCAGCGTGAGGTCGCCGGCCGTGTTGAGGAAGGCGCCAGGAACACCGAGCGCCCAGTGCACGGCGCGGTCGACGTCGATCTGCTCCTCGAGTGGCTGATACCACGTGGTGCGCGTCCGGTCGGTGGTGGCCCAGGGCCCGCGGGCGATCGACTTGATGACCTGGACGGCCACGTTCCGCTCGCGGCAGATGTCCAGCACCTCCTCGAAGCTCCGCCGATAGCGCTCGCTCTGGGCCATGAAGAAGTTGTACGGCAGCAGCACCGCGTCGAAGTCGAAGCGCGCCAGGCTCCGCTTATGCATGGCCGCGATGGCCCAGCCGTGACCGGTCACGCCGATGAAGCGCGCCAGCCCCTGCGCGCGCGCCTCGACGGCCGCCTCCAGCGCGCCCCCGGGACCCATCGCCTGGTCCCAGTCGTCGGGGTGCCCGAGCGAGTGCAGCTGAATCAGGTCGACGTGATCGACGCGGAGGCGCTCGAGCGAGCGATGGATGCTCTCGCGGGCCGCGCTGGCGGTGCGCTCGCCGGTCTTGGTGGCCAGGAAGAAGTCCTTGCGGTGCCGGGCCATCCACGGGGCGATGCGTAGCTCGGAGTCGCCATACCGCGCGGCGGTATCGATGTGGTTGACACCGTAGCGGAGCAGGACTTCGAGCGCGCGATCGGCCTCGGCCTGGTTCGCGCGAGCCAGCGCGGCGGCACCGAACAGCGTCGCCGTGCTCATGTGACCGGACCTCCCGAACCGTCGTCGTTCGATCATGCGCGGATTCTACCTCCAGAACTCCACGTTGCCGAAGCGCGTCGAGCCCTTCACCGTTCCGGTCGCTGGCTGCACGACCGCGAACGGCAGCGCAGATCCCGCCACCCGCGCGTCCAGGGCGGCCTCGACCCATTGGACCATCGCGGCCTGGCTGTCGGGCACGAACGTCCAGCCGAACGTCGCCCTCGGCCCCATCGCGACGGCCAGCAGCGGCTCGACATGGTGCAGGGCGAGCGGTTCGAGCCGCACGTACCGACCGTCGAGGACGACGGGAGTCAGCGTCCTCATCGCCGGGCCTCCGCCGTCAATCGCCGGCCGGCATCGTGAACCGTGTCGACGAGCACGGCGAGATCGGCCTCGGTGGTCGCGTAGTGCAGGACGCAGGCTCGCAGCGCAAACCGACCGCGCAGCACGGTACCGGTGAGGAAGGCATGGCCCTCGGCCTGCACGGTCTCGACGATACGCGTGTTCAATGTGTCCAGATCGGCCTCGCTCCACGCCGCATCGGGAACGAAGCGGAAACAGACGACGGACAGCGGAACCGGGGCCACCAGCTCGAGACGTGACGACTGCTCGACCAGCTCCGCGAGGCGCGCGGCGAGCCGGCGATGCTGCGCGACCAGCGCCTCCACGCCTTCACGCCCCAGCTGCTCCAGCGTCATCCAGAGCTTGAGCGCGCGGAAGCCGCGCGTCTGCTGAAAGCCGTACTCCGAGTACCAGGGCAGGCCGCCGAATCCCTTGCCTTCTTCCGTCCGGAGATAGGGCGGGACGAAGCTGAAGGTCTGGCGGAGCAACTCGCCGTCGCGGACGAGCGCGCAGCCGCACTCCACGGGGACGGACAGCCACTTGTGGGGATCGAGGGCCAGGGAGTCGGCGCGCTCGAGGCCGCGATAGGCGTCGCGCATGCTCCGGTCCGCGGCGCCGAACGCGCCGTACGCGCCGTCGACGTGCAGCCACAATCCTTCCGCCGCGCAGAAGTCGGCGAGCGCCGCGAGCGGATCGATCGCCCCGGTGCTGACGGTGCCGGCGCTCGCGGCCACGCAGAACGGCCGGCGGCCGGCGACCCGATCCGTCTCGACCGCGACGGCGAGCGCCGCGACGTCGAACCGGAACTCCGCGTCGGTCGGCACCACCCTGACGGCGTCGCCGCCGAGCCCGAGCACCTCGGCCGCCTTCCGCATGCAGCCGTGGCCCTGGTCGGAGGTGTAGAGCACGAGCGCCGGTCCCCGTCCCTGGAGCCCGCGGGCCCGGACATCCCAGCCGTCGGCGGCCGTCGCGCGCTGGCGCGCCGCGGCCAGGCACGTGAGGGAGGCCATCGAGCCGCCGCTCACGAGCAGTCCCATGCTCGCCGTCGTCGGAAAGCCGACCAGCTCCATCAGCCAGCGCACGACCCGACGCTCCAGGTAGATCGCCGCGTGGTCGCCGCCCGCGCAGCTCGGATTCATGGCGGCGGCCAGGAGCTCGCCGAGGATGCCGAGGGGTGCCGGTGGCGAGTTGACCCAGCCGAAGAACCGCGGATGACCGTTGCCCATCGGGTGGGGCAAGATCTCGCGCGCGACGGCGGCGAGAATGTCGTCGGGCGAACGGCCGCGCTCGGGCAGTGCTCCGGCCAGCAGCGACCGGCGCGTCTCGGGCGACATCGGAGTGAAGACCTCGCGGCCGGGAAGGCCGTCGAGATAGTCGGCGACGAGATCGACCGCTCGATGCCCGAGACGACGGAAGTCTTCGACCGGCAGCGACAGGGGGTTCGTCATCGGCGCCTCTTCTGCCTCGTCGGCGTCGAGCCGGTTCGGGTCGCGCGGCGAGAGCGCCGGGCCTCGCGGTGCCGCCCGAGCTCCATGGCGAGGTAATACACGCACGGCGCGCCGCCGAGGTTCGCGAAGCCGTGCCAGCAGTCCCCCGCGTAGTAGATACTGTCGCCCGGGCGCAGCGTGTGGGGGGTGCCGTCGAGGGTGAGACGCAGCGTGCCTCTCTCCATCGCGAGGTACTCGCGGGAGCCTGCCGCGTGCGGGGAGAACACGCCGGCGTCGACGTTGGCAGGGATCGAGGTCCGCATCAGCTCGAATTCAACCCCGGGCAAGACCGGCGACAGGACGACGCGCTCCCAGCCCGAGGGATCGTGAGCGATGTCGTGCTCGCCGCGACGCAGGACCACCACCCGGGCCGACTGCTCCTCACCCAGAAGCCGGCCGATGCTGGTGCCCAGCCCGGTCGCGATGCGATCGAGAACCAGCACGGTCGGCACCTTGCCGCCGCGCTCGACGTCCGAGAGCATGCTGCGACTGACCGCGGCGACGGCGGCGAGCTCGTCCAGCGACAAGCCGCGCCGCCGTCGCTCCTCGCGGAGCCGGCGCCCGAGCTGTCCGATGTCGATCCGTCCCGCGCTCGGTGGCACGTCTCCGGGTTCCTCGATAGCGGAATATATCCTTTTTCGTGGATTCGAGCAAGCGGGCCGTTTGCGTGTAGAGTCAGGCATGACACCATGGACCTGCTCCGCCGCGCCCTCTTCCTTGCCCTCCTCGTGATGGCCGCCGGCCCGACCGGAAGCGCCCCGGCCCAGCCACCGGCGGTGCCGCCGATCGAAGGCAACGTGTACTCCGTCATCTACGTCGAGGTCATGCCGGCGTCGATCTCGGAGAGCCTCGGCGCCCTCAAGCGGTATCGTGACGCCACCCGCAAGGAGGACGGAAATCTCCGGTCGGAGTTGCTCCAGCGCCTCGACGAGCGTCACCAGTTCGTGATCCTGGAGGTCTGGAAGGACCAAGCGGCGTTCCAGTCGCACGGCCGGGGCGCGGCCTCGACGGAGATGCGCGAGAAGATCGCGGCGATCCGCAACGCCCCGACCGACGAGCGGGTCCACGCGGGCCTGGCCGTCGGGCCGATCCCGGCGCCGGCCGCGGCCGGCGCGGTCTACGTCGTCACCCACGTCGACGTCATCCCGCCGCGCAAGGACGACGGGATCGCCGCCGTCAAGCAGCTGGCCGACGACAGCCGCCGGGCCGACGGCAACCTGCGCTTCGAGGTCGTGCAGCAGGGCAACCGTCCGAACCACTTCACGGTGGTGGAGGTCTGGAAGGACGCGAAGGCGGTGGAGGCGCACTCCATGGCGGCGGCGACGCGCGGGTTCCGCGACAAGCTCGCGACGATGACGGGCGCGCTCTACGACGAGCGGAAGTACGCCCTGCGGGAGTAGCGCGCGCGGGGGCCCCGAACGGGCCCGCGGTTATGACGCGAGGATCCTGTCGTAGCGGCCGTAGTCCCGGGCGCAGTCCATGAACCACTTCACGCAATCCGGATCCGCCCGGGGCGGCAGCTCGCAGGACGTGGAGAGCACGAAGCGCGAACGCCGGCCCGCGGTGTCGATGCAGCGCTTCACTTCGGCCTCGATCTGTCCTTTGGTCGCGCGCTCGAAGATCGTCACGTCGACGTTGCCGATGCCGACGACGTTGCGCTGGTTGCCGAGGGTCAGGAGCCGGTCGAGCTGGTCCACCTGCAGCGCGGGGTCGGACTGCTGGTCCAGGTCGATCGTGATCGCCACGAACCCCACCTCGACCAGGTCTTCGTGGATCTGGTGCGTCGTCCCGCAGATGTGGACGGTCGTCCCCACCTTCTTGGCCCTGAAGTAGTTCACGAGGTCCTGGTGGTAGGGCTTGATGAACTCGCGATAGGTGTCCGGACCCACCAGTGAGCAGGACGCGGTGGGATCGGAGTAGCTGAGCCCGATCTTCGTCCCCAGCACGGCGTCGCCGAAGCGCTTGGCGTATTCGGTGCTGAAGCGCATGAGGTCGTGGACGAACTCCGGGTCGTCGATCGTGTCCAGGCACATCACCTCGGGATTGCGCAGCAGCATCGCGATCGTCCACGGGCCCACGAGCACGGCGCCGAGACCGCTCGGCAGCTTCGCCGCCGACAGCGCCTCGCACTGCTCCAGGAATGCGGGCAGCCGTCCGTCACGCCGGGGATCGGGAATCTCCAGCCGGGCGAGCAGGCCCTTGTCGTCCTGCAGGATGTGACGGTCGATGGAGGGCACGACGTAGTCGGAGTACTTGACGTGGCAGCCGAGCGCCTCCACCTCCTTGGCGAGGTCGTTGAACGCCACCATGATGTCGGGCTGATAGCGCTCGTAGTAATTGAGCATCGCCTTGACCGCCTTCGTCGGATTCGTGCAGTACTCCTCGATGGTCAGGCCGTCGAGGCATCCGGCGAAAGACCCGGCGATGGGATAGGCCGGCACGGAGTCGGCATATCCGCCCTTGTAGGCTGCTACGACGCGGTCGCGTCCCGTCGTCTGGCTGCTCATGACGCCCTCCTTCAGCCGTTGCGCGATTCTAGCACCGGGGGGAAGGCGTCCCGGGTGGTGTCGATCTCCGTGCAGTAGAATTCCGGGCGAGGCCTGTTGCCATCAACGGCGACCCAGGAACCACCCCAGGCAAAGGCGCGGCCAGCCCGCCGCCCGGATTCACCCGGCGACTGGCGCGAGCGCTGGTCTGTGCCGTCGTGGTGGCGGCGACGCCGGGCGCGGCGCTTGGCCAGGTGTTCGTCGCGTCCACGCCGCGCCCCGAATTCTCGATCGCCCCGCTGTTCCTGCTCTCGATCGTCCAGCCCGACCTGGGGCCGGTCACGGTGCAGCTCTCGTGGAGCCTCACGGCACCGGCCGGGCAGAACGTCGCCGACATCAAGCAGGACCTCTACCTGCTCTGGCCGGCGGAAATCGCCGAAGCGACGGCCGCCGGCCCCACCAACCCCACGCTCGCGCACTACGTGGAGGAGCGCGGCTTCTCCGTGATCGGCAGCGGGCAGCTCATGCTCCGGCGACGGGATCGCATGCAGATCGGCACCCCCGAGCGGGGACGGCCGATCGAGACCACCGCATCCTTCGTCACCTTTACCCGGCGCGGCCCCACCGGCGTCGCCGGCGTCGGCAGCTACGTGAAGATCCCCTGGACGCCGGTGCTCGCCGACCCGCTTTCGGTGTTGACGCTGTCCATGCCGCTGCGCGGGCTCATCGGCCCCAAGCCGGCCACCGCCTTCGAAGAGTTCTTCTGGGGCCGCAAGTGGTTTCTGACCGTCGGCTTCGGTGACGTCGGATCGCTGGTGCTCCCCCTCTATCCCCTGTATTTCGAGCATCGTGACCGCGTCGTGCGCCTCGGTCCGGATTTCTCGCTGGCCATCGTCAGCTTCGCCGAAGCCGAGCGCCTGCGGATCGAGGAGATCACGCCACCGGCGGCAACCCGGCGGCCCAGCCGGATCCGCGCCGGGAGCGAGACCATCTCGCTGGTGCTCAACGCGTCGGAAGGAACGACGCCGCAGCTCCTGAAGGTGCAGTTCAGCTACTTCACCGGCCCCATCGCGTGGCGGCCGATCCTCATCTCCGCCCTGTTCCTCCTCCTCGCCAACATCGGGGGCGCGATTTTCGTCGGGCGCGACGTGGTCGGCATCATCCGTCGCCGGCGCACGGCGCGGAATGCGGCGGGCCCGTTGCCGCGGGAGCTGCTCGACCAGATCGTCCCCGGCGTCACCACCTACGAGGACCTGGTGACGCTTTGCGGGCCGCCGGACGAGGAGCACGAGCACTTCGCGCCGAGCGTCCGGCGGACGCTCATCTATCGCGGCACGGGCCGCATCCCGGCCCCCGCCACCCGGCGACGCTGGGGCCGCGCGGCCGGCCACGGCCAGGTGGAGCACCACGAAGTCGCCATCGACGTCGACGGCGATCGCGTGCAGGCCGTGCAGTCGCGCGTGCGCCGCGTGCGCGCCACGTCCTGACGTAGAATCCGGCCGATCACGCCGGCAGAGTCCCGAAAGGAGCGCGCATGGTCAAGCCCTACACGGCCGTCGGCCTCATTCCCACCGTTCGCGGGATCCGCAAGCGCAAGGACATCAAGATCAACCTCGAGCACCTGCACCACCTGGTGAAGGCCGCGTCCTGGCTGTCCGCCCTCGACCTCCCGGTGCGCCTCATCGCGTTCCCGGAAGGCGCGCTGCAAGCGTTCAACGACGAGGTCCTCGATCTCGATCACGCGACGTTCGCGCGGGAGTGCGCGATCGACATCCCGGGTGAGGAAACGGAGGAGCTGGGCAAGATCGCGAAGGAGTACAACGCCTTCGTCATCGCCCAGGCCAAGGCGCGGCATCCCGACCTGCCGGACCGCTTCTTCAACGTCGGCTTCATCATCAACCCGCGCGGCAAGGTCATCCTGCAGCATTACAAGGTCTCGCCGCTCTTCCCCGTGGAGCACTCCGTGTGCCCGCACGACGTCTACGACTGGTGGGTCGAGAAGTACGGCCGCACCCTCGACGCCTTCTGGCCCGTCGCCGACACCGAGATCGGCCGGCTCGGGATCATGATGGCCAACGAGGGCTCGTACCCGGAGAACGCGCGCGCGCTGGCCATGAACGGCGCCGAGGTCGTCTACCGCGCGTCGTATCCGCATCCCGCCACCGGCAACGAGATCTTCGAGATCCAGAGCCGCGCCCGCGCGCTCGACAACAACATGTACATCGTCGCGCCCAACATGGGGACGTACTACCTCTTCCCCGAAGAGACGACGCCGATCGACACCTTCGGTGGCCGGTCATTCATCATCGACTACAAGGGCCGCATCGTCGGCCGGCAGGACTACGGCGCCGGCTCCACCTACGTCGGCGGCGTGATCGACGTCGAGGCGCTGCGCGACCACCGCGCCCGCGCGCAGTGGGACAACTGGATGAAAGATCTGCGCACCGAGCTCTACCAGATCCTGTACGAGAAACCGATCTACCCCAAGAACCTCTATCTCAAGCGCGCGCCCATGAAGCACGCGGAGTACCGGGAGAAGGTCATCAAGCGCCAGATCCGGCTCATGCACGACCGCGGCATCTGGAAAAAGCCCGAGCGCTGAGGCGGCCATGGACTGGCCGGCGTTCTTCTCGACCTTCGCGGCGATCTTCGTCGCCGAAATGGGCGACAAGACCCAGCTCGCCACCCTGACCTTCGCGGCCGGCGCCCGCTCCCGCTGGATGGTCTTCGCCGCCTCGGCGCTGGCCCTGGTCGCGGCCTCGGCCATCGCGGTGCTGGCCGGCGAGGTCGTCAGCCGGCTGATCTCCCCGGCCGTGCTCCGGCGGGCCGCCGGCGTCGTCTTCATCGTCCTGGGCGTCATGTATCTCGTCGGCCGGGGCTGATCCGGGAGGGCGAGGGTCGCACGAGGACTGCTTGACGACCCGCTTTCGGTTCTTCTACTATTGCGAACATGCTGCCTGGAGGTGAGACGATGACCTGGGAAGCCCCGACCTTCGAGGAAGTGAACATGTCGGCGGAAATCAACTCCTACCAGGACGACTTCGACCGGGAGCAGGACGACTTCTAGCTAACCGGCTCAGTCGTTCCAAGGTCGTCGCGCAGCCCTCCCTCCCGGAGGGCTGCGCCGTCTCTGAGGGGTGCTCCGTTTCGGGAGGTGTGTCGTGCGGATCCGGGTATTGGGCTCGGCGGCGGGGGGAGGCTTCCCGCAGTGGAACTGCGGGTGCCCGAACTGCCGTGGCGTCCGGGAAGGCACGATCCGCGCCCGACCGCGCACGCAAGAGAGCGTCGCGGTCAGCGCCGATGGCCAGTCCTGGTTCCTGCTCAACGCCTCTCCGGAGATCCGCCAGCAGATCGAGAGTTTCCCCGCCCTCCACCCGCGCGGGCCACGACAGTCGCCCATCGGGGCCATCCTTTTGACCAACGCCGATCTCGACCACTGTCTTGGCCTGCTCTCGCTGCGTGAGTCCCACCCGCTCCTGGTGTACGCGACCGATCACGTCCGCCGCGGCTTCACGGAAGGCAACGTGCTCTACCGGACGCTCCAGCGATTCCCCGAGCAAGTGACGTGGCGGACGCTCGAGCTCGGTCGCGAGATCGCGCTCACGAGTCCCGGGCGTCCGGGCGGTCTCCGCCTGGAGGCGATGGCCGTCCCCGGCAAGCCGCCCGTCCACCTCGAGGGCCTGAGCGCGCCGGCCGCCGAGGACAACGTGGGCTTCCGCATCATGGACGCCGGCACCGGCGGCGTCCTCGCCTACATCTCGAGCGTGGGGCAGATCACGCCGGCCGTGCGCAAGATCATGGACGGCGCGGACTGCGTGTTCTTCGACGGCACGTTCTGGTCGGCCGACGAGCTTCCCGCCCAAGGCCTCGGCGACAAGCGCGCGCAGCAGATGGCCCACTGGCCGGTCGGCGGCTTCGACGGCAGCCTGGCCTCGTTCGCCGGCCTCGAGGTACCGCGGCGTATCTTCATCCACGTCAACAACACGAATCCGCTGTTGCGCGAGGACTCGCCCGAGCGCGCCGCCGCCGAGGCGGCCGGCTGGGAAGTCGCGTACGACGGGCTGGAGGTAACGCTGTGACCGCGGATGCCGTCCGCCCGCCACTGCCGCGCGACGAGTTCATCGACTGGCTCCGCCGCGAGGGCGAGAGCCGCTACCACGATCACCACCGCTACCACGCGCTGATGCACGAGGGAACGCTCACCAAGCTGCAGCTCCAGCAATGGGTGCTGAACCGCTACTACTACCAGACGCGCATCCCGATCAAGGACGCCATCATCCTGTCCAAGTCCGAGGACCCCGCGTTCCGCCGGATGTGGATCCACCGCATCCGCGATCACGACGGCGACGAGCCCGGCGAGGGCGGCCTCGAGCTGTGGCTCCGGCTCGCGGAGGGCGTCGGCCTCGATCGTGAGGAAGTCGCGAGCTGCCGCTCCGTGCTGCCGGGGGTGCGCTTTGCCTGCGACGGGTACGTCCAGCTCGTGAGCGAGCGCACGCTGCTCGAAGCGGTCGCCTCGTCGCTCACCGAGTTCTTCGCGCCCGATCTCATGTCCCGTCGGGTGCTCGCGTGGGAGAAGCACTACCCGTGGGTCAGCCCGGAGATGCTGGCGTATTTTCGCTCGCGCGTGCCCCGGGCCCGGCGCGACTCGGAGGAAGCGATCGACTTCGTGGTGCGCCACGCGGCCAACCACCAGCAGCAGGAGCAGTGCGTGGCCGCGCTGATCCGAAAGACCGAGATCCTCTGGCACCTGCTCGACTGCACGTACGCCGCCTACGTCGAGCCGGCCTGGGGCCCGGGCGGGCGACGAGTGTGATGCTGTCGACGGAGAGCCGTCCTCGCCTCGCCCGCAAGGCGCGCCTCCGCTTCGACCGCAAAACCGAGCGCTACATGCTCCTCTATCCCGAAAAGGGCATGGTCCTGAACTCCACCGGCGCCGACGTCCTCCACCTCTGCACCGGCGACCACACCGTCGCCACCATCATCGAGCGGCTCACTGCCAAGTACGCACAGACGCCGTCCGCGGTTGAGCAGCAAGTCTTCGACTTTCTCCGGGCGATGGAAGATCGCGGCCTCGTAAGGATGGACGAATGAGCGACGACACGCCGCTCCGAGCGCCGGCTCCGCCGGCGCAATCCGGGGGGGAGGCAGCGCAGCGGGCCGAAGGCCCGCGGAGCGTCGGAAGGGGGGCGCAGCCCCCCTCCGAGCTACGTCCGTACACGCTGGTGGCGGAGCTGACCTACAAGTGTCCGCTTCGATGCGTGTACTGCTCGAACCCGCTCGACTACGCCCGGCACGGCGACGAGCTCGATACCACGACGTGGCGCCGCGTGCTGGCCGAGGCCGAGCAGCTCGGCGTCGTGCAGGTCAACCTCACCGGCGGCGAGCCGCTCGTGCGCGACGACCTCGAGGCGTTGGTGGAAGAAGCGCGGCGCCTGGACCTCTACACGAACCTCATCACCAGCGGCATTCCCCTCACCCGCGCGCGCTTGCAGCGCCTGCGCGATCTCGGACTCGACAGCGTGCAGGTCTCCATCCAGGACGTCCGGGCCCCCGCCTCCGACCGGATCGCCGGGCTGCCGACGTTCACGCGAAAGATCGAGGTGGCCCGCTGGGTCAAGGCGCTCGAGCTGCCGCTGACGCTCAACACCGTCCTTCACCGTGACAACGTCGACCGGGCCGACGAGGTCGTCGCGCTCGCGGAGGATCTCGGCGCCGATCGCCTCGAGCTGGCCAACACGCAATATCTCGGCTGGGCGTTGCTCAACCGCGCCGCGCTGCTGCCGACGCGAGAGCAGTTGGCACGCGCGCGAACGGTCGCGGCCGAGGCGCGCCGGCGGTTGCGCGGGCGCATGGAGATCCTCTTCGTCACGCCGGACTACTACGCGGAGCAGCCGAAGGCGTGCATGGACGGCTGGGGCCGGCGCTTCATCGTCGTGAGTCCGGATGGTCTCGTGCTCCCCTGCCACGCCGCGCATACCCTGCCCGGGCTCACGTTCGACAACGTCCGCACCCGGCCGCTCGCCGAGACCTGGGCGACGTCGGCGGCCTTCGGCGCCTTCCGCGGCGAAGCGTGGATGCCCGAACCGTGTCGGAGCTGCGACCAGCGCACGATCGACTTCGGTGGTTGTCGCTGCCAGGCGTATCACCTCACCGGGAACGCGGCCGCTACCGATCCCGTCTGCCGGCTGTCGCCCGACCACGCGTTGGTCGAGACGGCGCGCGCCACCGCCGGCGCCAGCGGCGAACGCGGGCTCCGGTACCGGACGGCGCGCATCGAGACAGCCGGATAGGCGCCGTGGCCCAACGTCAAGCGTCGGGGCCAACCACCTTATCGAGTGATGACCGACAAGCTCGGCGGCGCTTCTCGCGACAGCGCCGCGGCTATCCATTGACAGCGGCGGGGCCCCGTATTACGGTCCCGGGCGCGGGGGGGACGGTCGGCGGGCCGTCCGGGCCTGCCGCGGCGAGCCGTTGACCACCGCCGAGGAGGAGGACAACGTCATGGCTGACAGGGAAGCCACTTCAAACGTGCGCTCGCGAAGGGTGCGATACTCCACGCGCGTCGCGCTGGCCGTACTGCTGGCGCTCGGCACCACGCCCGTCGGGATGCCGGCGCCCGCCGACGCGCAGCAGGCGCCGCCCTCCTGGGCGCAGGGACGGCCGAAGGAGCTGGACAACTCCACCCTCGCTCCGGTGCCCCAGCCGCCGGCGCCCGCGCCGCTCGACAAGCTGCAGGTCGACAAGCTGAAGCTGCCGCCCGGCTTCAAGGCAACCGTCTGGGCGCACGGCATCCAGAACGCGCGCGTGATGGTGTGGGGCAGCAAGCCGAGCATCCTGTTCGTCAGCTCGCGCGTGGCCGGCAACGTCTACGCCGTGCTGGACAACGCCGGGAAGCGCGAGGTCAAGGTCATCGCCAAGGACCTGGAGATGCCGAACGGCATCGTGTTCAAGGACGGCACGCTCTACGTCGCCGCGGTGTCGCGAATCATCAAGTACGAGAACATCGAGGCCAACCTCGACAAGCCGCCGGCACCCAAGGTGGTGATCGATACGCTGCCCAAGGACCTGCCGCACGGCTGGAAGTACATGTCGCTGGGGCCGGATGGCAAGCTCTACTTCAACATCGGCGCGCCCGGCAACATCGTGATGCCGCCCGAGACGCACGCGAACATCGTCCGGATCAACACGGACGGTAGTGGGCTGGAGTACGTGGCGCGCGGCGTACGCAACAGCGTGGGCCACGACTTCCACCCGGTGACGAAGGACCTCTACTTCACCGTCCACGGGCGTGACTGGCTCGGCGAGGACGTGCCGAACGACACGCTGCATCACGTCGTGAAGCCGGGCGCCCACTTCGGCTACCCGTACTGCCATCAGGGCGACATCCTGGATCCGGACTTCGGCAAGGGCCGGGCGTGCTCCGAGTTCAACGCCCCGCTCCTCAAACTCGGGCCCCACGTGGCGCCGAACGGGATCAAGTTCTACACCGGCAACATGTTCCCGGCCGAGTACAAGAACCGCGCGTTCATCGCCCAGCGTGGCTCCTGGAACCGCACGCAGAAGAACGGCTACCGGGTGATGACGGTGGCGCTGCAGCCCGGCCAGCCGCCGAAGTACGAGCTCTTCCTCGAGGGCTTCGTGCAGGGCGGTCAGGTCTGGGGCCGGCCGAACTACATCCAATGGATGCCGGACGGCTCGATGCTGCTCTCCGACGACTACGCGGGCGCGATCTACCACATCACGTACTCGCGCTGAAGGCTGACGCTCCGACCGGCGCCTCCGCCCTCGCGGGGGCGCCGTCGCTCCCCCCGGCCCCCACCTCTGTCGCGACCGAGATGTAGGCTGTCACCGAGATGTGGAGTGTCGCGATCCTCGCCGTCGTCCTGACGTCGCTCGGGCTGGCGAGCGCCAGCCGCGCGGCGGATCCCGCCGCCGTCGCGAAGAAGGCGGAGACGTGCGTACCCTGTCACGGCCCCGACGGCAACTCGACGAATCCGCTGGCCCCGTCGCTGGCAGGCCAGCCCCCGCTCTACACCTACTTCCAGCTCATCCTGTTCAAGCTCGGCCGCCGGCAGGATCCGCAGATGTCGCCCTTCGCCGCGCTGATGAACGACGACGAGATGCGCGACTTTGCCGACTACTTCGCCGCCAAGCCGCCCAAAGGGTTCGGCGGCGCCGTCGATCCGGCGAAGGCGGACGCCGGCGCGAAAGTCTCGGCCACCCATCACTGCGGCTCCTGTCACACCCAGACGCTCGGCGGGCAGAATCACGTCCCACGGCTGACTGGACTGTCCTACGAGTACCTCGTGAACCACCTGACGGCGTTCAAGGCGCAGAAGCGCGCCGAGACCGACATGCACATGACCATGGCCGCGCAGCCGCTGACCGAGGACGACATCGAAAAGCTCGCGCACTTCCTGGTCGACTTCGGCGTGCGCTCGCTCTCCCGATAATCAGCGGCCGATCGCGGTCTCAAAGGGCGCCCCCAACTCTATCTTCGGGTCAGGGCCCGGATGATCGCCACGACCACGACGGTCCCGCCGATGACCAGCCAGATCGTGCCCTTCGGGAAGCGCAGCCACTCGACCACGGCCACCCCGACGGCGCCGGCGACGATCACGCCTCCCGCCAGCAGCATGCCCGTGCGCGCGCGCTCGTTCGCCATCGCGTCTGAGGATACTACCCGAGCATGGCGTCGACGTCGGCGAGGACGTGGGCGGCATCGCCCGGCACGACCGCGCCCGTCGTGACGATGCGCGCGCGCGCCGTCGGCGACCACGCCTGCCAGCGGACGTTCTCCGCGGCAAAGAGGGAGAGCGCCCGCGCCCCGACCGCGGCGGCGAGATGACTCACGCCGGAATCGTTGCCCACGTACGCCGTCACGTGATGGAACGCGCCGGCCAGCTCCGGCAGTGACGGCTGCGCCAGCACGCCGCACCGGTGGGTGAGCAGTGCCTGCACCCCGGCGACGGCGTCGGCATCGGTCGGTCCCTCGTGAAGCAACACGTCCACTCCCGCCCCGGCCACCAGATGCTCCACGACGCGCGCGAAGCCGACGGCGGGCCAGCGCTTCGTCACGCCACCGGCGCCCGGATGGACGATCGCGAGCGGGCCGTGTGTCCACCCCGCGCGCGCCAGAGCCATGCGCCCGGCCTCGCGGACCGCCGCGGGCACGGCCACGGGCGTGCAGTCAGCGGGCTCGGCGTCGCCGACGGTCGCGAGAAGGTGCCGCCACACCAGCGTGCCGTCGCGCGGAACCGACGAGGCCACGACGACGTCCGGCGCCTGCGCGCGGAGCCGCCCCACGAAACCAGGATCGCGCGCGCCGAACCAGGACACCAGCCGGTTCACCCCGGTCAACGCCGGCATCGGCTGACCGCCCTCGCCTCCGTCGGTGAAGAGGACGTCGAGGCCCAGCGTTTCGAACGAACGGTGCGCGTCGACGATCCCGAGCGCGGTGAGAAGCGCGCCGATCCGGGGCTGCGCGGCGAGCTCGAGGGACGCGTCCGGCCGCGCGCGGCGCAGGGCGCGCAGCGCCGGAATGGCGAGCAGGACGTCGCCGAGGGCGCCAGGGTGCAGGACGAGCGTGCGCGTCTCACTACCCGCGGAGCGCGGCGAGGGCCGCGTCGTGCACACGGCCGTTGCTGGCCACCGCCGTCCCGCTGAAGATCGACGGCTGGCCCGTGAAATCGGTGAATCGGCCGCCCGCCTCCTCGACGAGCAGCCGGCACGGCGCGATGTCCCACGGCTTGATGTCGAGCTCGACGTAGAGCTCGGCCTTGCCCTCGGCGACCAGCGTGTAGCCGAGATAGTCCCCGAATCCCCGCTGGCGTTGGGTGCCGTCCAGCAAGCGGACGATACCGTCCCAGTACGGTGTGCGGCGCACCAGCCCCAGCCCGGCGTGGATGAGCTGGCTGTCGGCGAGCGCACTCACGGGGGAGACGTGGATCGGTCGCCCGTTGAGGAAGGCGCCGCCCCCGCGCTGCGCGGTATGCATCTCGCGGGTGACCGGGTTGTACACGACGCCGGCGGTGACCTCGCCGTCCTCCTCCAGCGCGATCAGCGTCGCCCAGATCGGGATGCCGCGGATGAAGTTCTGGGTGCCGTCGATGGGATCGATGATCCAGCGTCGGTCCTGGCGGCCCTCGCCGCCGAACTCCTCGCCGAGAAATCCGTGATCCGGGAAGGCCCGGCCAAGAATGCGCCTGATGGATTGCTCGGCCTGCTGGTCCGCCTGTGTGACCGGAGTGTGGTCGGCCTTCAGCGTGACGTCGAACCCGCCGGTGTAATACTTGAGCGCGATCTCCCCGGCCGCCCGCGCGGCCTCGCTGGCGACCTCGACCGCGCGCTGGCTCACCGCCCGCCGCTGTCCTCGGCCGGGAACGGCTCGCCGCGTTCCTCCAGCACCTTGCCGTACACCTCGAGCGCGTCCACGACCACCGGCATCCCGCCGTAGGTCACCTGCTGGAAGATCACCTCGGCCACTTCCTGCCGGGTGGCGCCGACGTTCAGCGCGGCGTGGATGTGCGCGTGCAGCTCGTGCGGCCGGTGCAGCGAGGTGAGCGACGCCACCGCGCACAGCTCGCGCTGCTTCTGGCTGATCACGTCGCGCGCGTAGAGCTTGGCGGTGAAGAACATCGACAGCTCGCGGGCCAGCCCGCGGTCGAAGCGCTTCCAGTGTTCGTAGCCGCTGCCGCCCTTCAGGGTGTGAAACAGCATCCGCGCGGTCTCGCGCGTCCTGGCCTTGAGGTCGCTGTCGTCGCTCATGTGATACCCTCCCACTCAAGCACACTCGCGCGCGAAGCCGGCACACGATATCCCATGAACGAGGGTCGCACAATGCTGAACCCCCACATCTTCCGCGCGTACGACGTCCGTGGACGCGTCGGCGCCGACATCAACCCCGACGTGTTCCGTGAGGTCGGCCGCGCCTACGCGACGCTCATTCGCCGGCAGAACGGCCGCACCGTCGCCGTGGGCCAGGACAACCGCACGTCGTCGACGGGCCTGAAGGCCGCGTTCGTGGACGGTGTGCGGGCGGCCGGCGTGGACGTCGTCGACATCGGACTCTCCACCACTCCGATCCTCTACTTCGCAACCGCGCACTGGGGCCTGGACGGCGGCGCCAACATCACGGGCAGCCACAATCCGATCGAGTACAACGGCGTGAAGATGGTCCATCCCGGCGCGGCGCCGCTGACCGAGGACGAGATCCAGAAGCTGCGGCTCATGGTCGAGCAGCGTGACCACGAGTCGGGGCAGGGACGCATCGAGTCGCGCAGTCCGCGCGAGGACTACTTCGCCACCGTCACGCGGATCGTGCATCTGCGCCGGCCGCTCAAGGTCGTGGCCGATGCGGGCAACGGCGTGGCCGGGCTGTTCGCGCCCGAGCTGCTGCGCCGGCTCGGCTGTGAGGTCATCGAGCTGCACTGCGAGTCGGACGGCAGCTTCCCCAACCACCTGCCCGATCCCGAGGACCCCGAAAACGTGGTGGACGTGCAAGAGAAGGTGGTCGAGGTGGGCGCCGACATCGGCGTGGCGTACGACGGCGATGCCGACCGCGTGGGCGTGATCGACGAGCGCGGCCAGCGCCACGAAGCGGACCTGATCCTCGTCCTTCTCGCCCGCGATCTGCTCAAGCGGCACCCCGGCGCCAAGATCGTCTTCGACGTGAAGTCGTCGCAGTCGCTCATCGACGACATCAAGCAGCACGGCGGCGAGCCCATCATGTGGAAGACGGGCCACTCGCATCTCAAGCGGAAGATGCGTGACGACAAGATCCTGCTCGGCGGCGAGGTCAGCGGCCACATGTTCTTCGGCGAGGACTACTACGGCGTGGACGACGGCATCCTGGCCTCCTGCAAGATCATCGAGATCGCGGCCCGCGCCGACCAGCCGCTCTCCCGGCTCTTCGCCTCGGTGCCCCACCTACACGCGACACCGGAGCTCAAGGCCCTGTGCCCGGACGCCGAGAAGTTCCGCGTGATCGACGAGCTCGCCCGCGACCTCAAGCAGCGCTACCCGACGATCGACATCGACGGCGCCCGCGTGCTCTTCCCGAGCGGCGGCTGGGGGCTCGTGCGCGCCTCCAACACGAATCCGTACCTGACGCTGCGTTTCGAGGGGCGCAGCGAAGCCGAGATCGACGACATGAAGCGGGTCATCTACGACGCGCTTCGCCGCTACCCGTTCGTGACCCTGCCCGCGTAGCGCGCCCGGACTGAGCGTGGCTCGCTCCGCCGGCGCCCTGCACCTCACCCACCTGGGCGCGGCCGGCTGGGAGATCAGCGACGGCCGGGTCACCGTCCTGCTCGACCCATACCTGTCGCGGCTGCGCATCACCGGGCGCGCCTTCGGCACCGGCAGCACGCCCGCGCTGCCGGGAGACACGCGGCGAGTGTTCGGCCCGGACGACGCTCTGATCTCCGACACCGCGGCCGTCGACAAGTACGTCACGCGGGCCGACGTCATCCTCCACTCCCACTCCCACTTCAACCACACGCTCGACATGCCGTACCTCGCGGCCAAGACCGGCGCCACCGTCGTGGGCACCGAGAGCACGATCAACCTCGCCCGCGCGGGCGGCGTGCCCGAGGCCCAGCTCGTCACCGTGCGCGGCGGCGAGGACTACGAGTTCGGCGGCTTCGCGGTGAAGGTGATCCCGAGCCTGCACTCGGCGATGAACGAGAAGCGGTACTTCGACGGGCGCGCCGTGCCGCGCGATTTTCGCGGACCGCGCCGCATGAGCAACGACGTCGAGGGCGGCACCCTGGCCTATCTGCTACGAATCGCCGGCCACCAGATCCTCTGGTTCGGCTCGATGAACTACATCGAGCGGGAGCTGCTGGGGTTGCGACCCGGCGTGGTGATGATCGCGGCGGCCCACCAGCGCCGCCAGATCCACGACTACACGGGCCGGCTCATGCGCGTGCTGGGCCGGCCGCGGATCGTCTTCGCGACCCACTGGGACGAGCAGTCGTTCCCGTTCGGCGCGCCCCAGGACGAGCGGCTGAAGGAAGCCGAGACCTTCGTGAAGGAAGTGAAGGCCGTCTCGCCCCGTACGCGGGTCACCGTTCCCCGCCACCTCGAGCGCCACGTGCTGCCGCCCGCGCGCAAACGTCGTCGATGAGCACCATCATCCGCGCGCCGATCGACGGCCGCTCCGGCCGCCGCCGGGCCGGCTACGGCAGCCGCGACCGGAGCCCGTCGAGTAGATCGCGATCGGCCGGATACGTCAGGAGCGCCATGGCCGTCGGCAACGACACCCAGCGCACCGCATCGATCTCCCACTGCGGACGCGCTTCGCCGCCGAGTGGACGCATGCGCCAGTAGCGCACCATCTTCTTCTTTCGGTTGCCGTTCCGGTACGTGATGGTGCCCAGCTCCTCCTCGAGCGTGCACCGCAAGGCCGTCTCCTCCTCCACCTCGCGGAGAGCGCAGGCGACCTCGCTCTCGCCCCGATCCACCTTGCCCTTGGGAAATGTCCAGTCGCTCCCACCCGAGCGGTGGACGAGCAGCACCTCGACCTCGCCGCGGTCGTTCAGGCGCCACACGACGCCGCCGGCGGCGCGGATGACGTCGCTCATAGCCACGCCTCCCGGCCACGGGCATCCAGCTCAGCCCACGCGGCCGGCAGCCCGGCGCGGGCGGTCTGGCGCCGGGCCCGCTGGCGCTCGATGAGCTTGTCCGCGGCGGCGAGCACGCGGCGGTCGCGAGCGTGGAGCCCGAACTGTCGGATGCGGTCTTCGGCCACTGCGGCGTCCTGATGTTCGCCGAGGATGTCCTGTACCTCCTTTGCGGCCCGGATGAAGGCGGTGGCGGCCGGGCCGACCCCCGCTTCGGCCAGCTCTGCTGCATAGCGCGCGCGCTTGCCCTGGATCCGGGTGGCGTGCAATTCCTCGCCGGTCGGCGCCGGACCGTGTCCGAGCACCGAGCGCTGCAGCCGCATGTATTCCTCCGCGGCGATGGCCCGCAGCGACACGTCGGCCATGACGACGCGCGGGCGCTCCACCGCTTCCTCGAGCCGCTCCAGCAATCGCCCGTAACGCGGACTGCGGAGCGCGTCGAGCATCCGCACCTGCGCGCGCGCGCGCTCGGCGGTGAGCGCTTCGAGGAGCGGCTTCAGCGCGAGCTGTTCCGCACGGGCCAGCGCCGCCGCCTCCGACTTCAGATAGTCGCGCAGGACGTCGAGGTCACGCACGGGACCGAGCGCGTCGCCGAGCCACTCCAGGCGATTGCGGAGCTTGCGGACCCACTTGCGCCTGAGCATCGGCTTCGCCGCCCGCAGGAGCGCGCGCAGCCGGCGCACCGCCACCCGCATCCGATGCAGATCCTCGGGATCGACGCCGCGCCGTGTTCCGGGGTCGTGAACGAGGACCTCCTGGAGCCGTTTGCCGAGCATCGCCGTGAGGTGCTCGATGGCGGGTGCGTCGGCCGCCACCGGCGGCGGCGGCTTCGGCAGCTCCAGGCCCAGGACCTGGAAAACCTTCGGGCGTCCGTCGCTGTCCGTGGCCCCCGCCCCGCGTAGCGTGTCCGCGATCCGGCCCAGGATCGCTTCGTCGCCCACCTCCAGCAGCTCGACCTCGAGCTCACGGAAACGGCCCACCACCCGACGCCCATCGAGCGCGGTCACGGTGTCGATGACGACTTCGGCGACGGGCGCACCACCGGCCCGCACGCGCAGCCCGGTCCGCAGCGTGCGGAGTCGGGCCACCGGCACCAGGTCACGGCCGCGGGTGTACGCGGTGAGCAGATCCCGCATCGCGTCCGGCGGGTGACCGGGCGGCCCCGGCATCTCCAGCTCGAGACGTGCGGCGTTCTCGGGGAGCTTGAGCTGCCAGGCGCTCTTCCGGCGCTCCACGCGCCGGCGCAGCGTCACTCCCATGTGAGCAAGGCGATGGTCGAGGCTGTCGAAGTAGGTGGAGGTGAAGACCCTGGGACGTAACGGGGTGCCGGGCAGCTCCGGCAGCCGGAACTGCGGCTCGATGTGGAACTTGAGCTCGCGCTCGTGTGTCTGCTTCAAGAACCTCCCCCGCCTCCGGTCTTTTGCCGACAGCCTATCCGAATTATCGCATCTCGCGGTGGCACAGCTTTCGCTTTGGATACCTACGCCACCTTACCCCAACACGAGGAGCGAACAGGGACATGACGACACATGACCACACGCCGACGTCACGCAGGGGCGGGGCGCCGCGGGGAACCCCCGGCGCCCACAGGGTGTTGCTAACTACCACCCTCACCACTGCGATTCTCCTCGGTCTGGCCGTCATCGGTCACGCCGCGACCCTTCAAGTGACGAAGGAGGGCACCGGTTCAGGGACGGTCACCGCCAGCACCAGCGCCCTGAACTGCGGGACAAGCTGTACCGCGACTGTCAGCGACGGAACACTCCTGACACTCACCGCCCGGGCGTCCGCGGGCTCGGTCTTCGCGCGATGGGGCGGCGCATGCGCCTCGGCCGGGACGGCGACGACCTGTAACGTCAACGCGGCCGCCACCGTGGCCCTGACGGCCGCGTTCCGGCAGGCGGACATCGACTTCAACGGCGACGGCCTGGCCGACGTGGCGATCCATCGGCACCGGCAGGGCGACTGGTTCGTCGGCCTGTCGACCGGATCGAGCTTCGACATCAGTCGCTTCGCCGTGTCGCTCGGCAACCGCGGCCACGACCGCGAACGGATCCTCCTCGGCGACTTCACCGGCGACGGCCGCACCGACGTGGCCATCCACGACTCGGCCACCGGGGACTGGTTCGTCGGTCGCTCCACCGGAACCGGGTTCGTCGTCGAGCGCTGGGCCACCGGCTTCGGCAACCGCGGCCACGACGTGGAGCACGTACTGGTCGGTGACTTCGACGGCGACGGACGGGCGGATCTGGCCCTCCACGATCGTCGAACCGGCGACTGGTTCGTCGGCCGTTCCACCGGCACCTCGTTCGCGTTCTCGCCCTGGCTGACCAGCTTTGGTAACCGCGGCCGCGGGCGCGAGTCGGTCTTCGTCGGGGACTTCACCGGCGATGGCCGTAGCGACCTCGTCATCCACGATCGCCCCACGGGCTCCTGGTTCGTCGCGCGCTCCACGGGAACGGCGTTCACCGTCGAGACGTGGGCGACTTCCTTCGGCAACCGCGGCCACGGGCGCGAGCTGGTCTACGTCGGAGACTTCACCGGCGACGGCCGCACCGACATCGCGATCCACGACCGTGTCAGCGGCGACTGGTTCGTCGGCCGCTCGACGGGCAGCTCGTTCGCGATCGAGCTGTGGGCGAGCAGCTTCGGCAGTCGCGGCAACGGCCGCGAGCGGGTGTACGTCGGCGACTTCAGCGGCGACGGGCGCATGGACGTCGCGGTGCACGATCGGATCACCGGCGACTGGTGGGTGGGCACCTCCACCGGCAGCACGTTCTCCGTCACCCTCTGGGTGACCGGCTTCGGTAACCGTGGCGAAGGCCGCGAGCGGGCACACATCGGCGACTTCACGGGCGACGGGCGCACGGACGTCGCCATCCACGACTTCACCAGCGGCGACTGGTTCGTCGGCGTGTCGACGGGCACCAGCTTCGTCGTGCAGCGGTTCGCGTCGAACTTCGGCAACGGTGGCGAGGACGACGAGGAAGTCGCGACGGGCCGTCACGAAGAGCAGGAAATGGAAGACGAGGACGAAGCGGAGGTCGAGGACGAGCCCAGCGACCGCCGGCCTGACGATCGCCGCCAGGACGACAACCGGGACGACGACAACCGCCGCGGTCGCGGCGACGGCGGCAACTCCGGCCGCCGCTAACCGCGACGGGCATTTGCCCGGGGGCAAACGCCTCCGGAGGGCACATGCCCACCGCCAAGGATGAGCCGGACCGCGTCCAGGACGTCGGGCGCGGTCCGGCAGTCCCGCTCACCCCAGCAGGCCCCAGGGTCCAGCAGCACCGCATCCATCCCGATCGCCCGAGCGCCCAGCACGTCGATGGAATAGAGGTCACCCACGTACACCGCCTCGGCCGGCGCGACGTCCGCGCGCTCCAGGGCCAGACGAAAGATCCGCGGGTCCGGCTTCTCGAATCCTACCCGCGACGAATCGAGCACGAAACCGAGCGCGCTCGTGAGCCCGAGGCCCGCGAGGATCGACTCGACGGTGCCGTTGGAGTTCGAGACGACACCCGCGCGCAGCCCGGCCGCCCGGACCTGCGCCAGCGCCTCCGCCGCCCGTGGCTCGGCGAGCGTGAAGAGCCCGATCGGCGCGTTGAAGGTCTGCCGCCAGCCCGCCATCGCCGCCAGGATCGCCCCGTCCGTCACCCCGAGCCCGTCGAGCACGTAGCGTAGATAGCTGCTCGCGGTGCCGGCGCTCTCGGTGGACGAGTGCCGTCGCGCGAAGTGTTCCGCGTCGAGCCGCACCCTCGCCCGCCATTCCGCGCGCTGCACGTCCCCGGGTTCGACGCGAACGCCGTGACGCGCGAGCTCGGCGGTGATCGCGGGGTAGTTCATTCGCAGGAGCGTGTTACCGGCGTCGAAGATCACGGCGCGCGTCATGCGAGAGCCGACCGGGGGGCAGGGCCGGAGATGGGGGGACGGGGTCCTCTGACCACAGCCGACGGCGTACTGATTACCGGCGCGCCGTTCCCATTCCATACGGCGACGTCGTCGTCTCGCGTGGCGGGACATGGGTCACCCGGACCCCATCCCCCCAGCTCCGGCCGTGCCCCCCGGTCGATCGCGGTGTGCGCGTTCACGAATAATCCAGGCTAGCAAGGCGCCGGAGGGGGCGTCAACGCCGCACGCGGTGTGCGGGCCTGATACAGTCGCCAGGATGGCTTCCACCGCGTTCGTGCTGACCGGGCTCGTCGCCCGATGGATCCATCTTGCCGCCGGAGTGGTGGCGGTGGGCACGTTCACGGCGCTGCTCCTCACCGGCCGATCGCTGCCCGCCACCGCGCGGGCGTGGGAGGCGCGCGTCCTCCGCTGGTCGCCGTGGCTGCTCGCCACCGTTCTCGTGTCCGGGATCGCCGTGCTCGCGCATCAAACGGCGCTGGCGGAGGGCCGCCTGGCCGCCGTCGTCGATGCGCGGGCGCTCGGCCGCATGCTGCTCGATACGCATGGCGGCGCGGTGTGGCTGGGCCGTCACGGCATCGTCCTCCTGCTCGCCGCCCTCGTGAGCCTGCCCGCGCGCATGGAGGACGGCATCGACTGGCTCGCCGCTCGCAGCCACGCGATGCTCTTCGCCGTCGTGGCGCTCGCGCTCATGGCCATGGCCGGCCACGCGGCCGCCGTGGAGCCCGGTACCGTCACCGCCATCGTCGTCGACGCGGTCCACCTCGTCGCCGCGGGTGTCTGGATCGGCAGCTTGCTGCCGATGGCGGCGCTGCTCCGCGCGGCCGGCACCGACGCCGGCGCCGATGCGCGGCCGTACGCGGTACTCGCGGTGCGCCGGTTCTCGCGCGCGGCGTTGCTCGCCGTGGTCGTGCTCGCCGTCACCGGCGTCGCCAACGCGTGGACGCACGTCGCCGACGTCGCGGGGTTGGTCGGGACGCCGTACGGGCGACTCTTGCTCGGCAAGCTTGCCCTCTTCGCCGTCGTGCTGGCGGTGGCGTCGATCAATCGGCGGCGCCTGTTGCCGCGGCTCGCCGGAGAGGCGGTCACGGTCGGGCGGCCGGCGATGCGTCGGCTCGCCCGCTTCATGACGATCGAGGGCGCGCTCGCCCTCGCCGTGCTCGTGGTCGTGGCCGCGATGACGACGACCCCGCCGGCGCGCCACCTGCAACCCACGTGGCCCTTCGCCTATCGGCTCACCGGATCGACGCTCGGCGACGTCCCGGATCTCGCCATGCGCGTGCTCGTCGGCAGCCAGCTTGCCGTCCTCGGCGTGGCCGGCCTGCTGTCCACGCTGCTGCTCGAAACGCGGCGGCTGGTTCTCGCCGTCAGCGCGCTGGTGCTCGCGGGCTTCGGCCTGGGGCTCGCCATCCCGCCGCTCGCGGTGGACGCGTACCCCACCACGTATTTCCGCCCGACCGTGCCGTATCACGCCACGTCGATCACCCACGGCGGCGCGCTCTACCGCGAGCACTGCGCGGCCTGCCACGGACCGACGGGCGCCGGCGACGGTCCGGCCGGCATCCGGCTGCCCCGGCCGCCGGCCGATCTCCGATCCGGGCACACCGGGCAGCACACGGCCGGCGATCTCTACTGGTGGATCAGTCACGGCATTCCGCGGGGCGGGATGCCGCCGTTCGGCGACCGGCTCACCGAGGAAGACCGCTGGGACGTGATCAACCACGTGCGGGCGCTGGCCGCCGCCGACGTCGTGCGCTGGATGGGCCCGGTGATCGAGCCGGGCGGGCCGCGCGTCGTCGCCCCCGATTTCGCGTTCGCGGTGGGCCCGACACCGTTCCGCTCGCTGCGCGAGTACCGCGGCCGGCGCATCGTGCTGATCGTGCTGTACCAGCTCCCCGCCTCGCGCGCCCGCCTCGCGCAGCTCGCCGAACGCCAGGAGACGCTGGCGCTGCTGGGCGTCGAAGTGATCGCCGTGCCGCGCGACGCCGACCCCGACGCCATACGAACGCTCGGCAACATACGCGCGTTCTTCTCCGTCGTCACCGACGGCGCTCCGGACATCGTCGCGACGTACGGCCCGTTCGCGCGCGGCCGCCACGCGGAGCTCCTCGTCGACCGCCAGGGCTACCTCCGGGCACGCTTCACCGTGGAAGACGGCGCGGCGCCGGACGTCAACCGGCTGCTCGCCGAGGTGCAGACGTTGAACGAGGAGAAGGTCACGCTGCCGCCGGCGGACGAGCACGTGCACTGATGCGCGTGTGGAAGGTCGTGATCCTGGTGGATCTGGCGCTGCTGCTCGGGCTCGGCGGCGGTTACCTGCTCTGGGGCCGCGAGGCCGGGCGGGCGTCGGAGGCCGCGGGCCGGACGGCGGCCGTGGGCGGGCCGCGCGAGTGGCGCGCCCAGGGCGTCGTCCGGGCCACGCTGCCCGAGCTCGGCGTCGTCGTGCTGACTCACGGCGACATTCCGGGCTACATGCCGGCCATGACGATGGGGTTCCGGATGGAGTCCGCGAACATCGCCGACGGGATTTCCGTGGGTGATGCGGTACGATTCACTTTGCGGGGTACGCCACCACAGGTGACCGTGACCGCGCTCGAGAAGACGGGACAGTAAGGAGGCGCCGTGCGCATCATCGCCCTCGCCGCCGCGATCCTGATCGCCAGCCCTGCCGCTGCGGCCACGCTCTACGTCACCAACACCAAGGCCAACACGATCTCCGTCATCGACACCGACACCTTCGAGGTCACCCACACCATCAAGCTCGGTGACGGCAAGCCGAATCGGGTGGTGTTCCATCCCGATGGACGGACGGCCTGGGTCGTCTACGACAAGAGCCATGACCTGGGCATGGTCGACGCGACCACCGGCAAGCTGCTGCGCCGAACCAAGATCGGCGGCAACCCCTACAATCTCGCGTTCAGCCCCGACGGCCGGTATCTCTACGTGCTCGACTGGTCGAGCGACACGAGCAACGACGAGGTGATCGTCTACGACCTCAAGGCCGAGAAGATCGAGTGGCGCGTCGAAGTGTCGACGTGGCCGGCCCACGGCGTGTTCTCGCGCGACGGCCGGCTCTTCTACGTCTCCGGCGAGACGGCGGGCGACGTCACCGTGATCGACACCACGACGCGCTCGGTCGTGAATCGCTACGTGCACGGCGGCGGCGACGCCATGGGCCTGGCGCTGAGCGCGGACGGGCGCGTGCTCTACGCGGCCGCCGGCGAGAACAAGGCGATCGTGAAGCTCGACACCGCGACCGGCAAGCCCACGGGCACGATCGCGCTGCCCGGCGTCGTGCACGAGGCGACCCTCACCCTCGACGGCCGCTTCCTGTACACGACGCTCCGCAAGACCAATCGCGTCGTGGTCGTGCGCACCGCGGACGACCGCATCGTGGCCACGATTCCGCAGAAGGGCTATCCGGACCTGGTCACCATGGAGCCGAACGGCCGATACGCGTTCGTGACCAACCGCTGGGCCGACCACGTGTCCGTGATCGACCTGACGACCCACGCGCAGGTCCGGACCATCCCGGTCGGGCGCGCTCCGCACGGGATGGCGCTGCGCCCGGGCCACGGCACCGCGTTGCGTCCGACCGCGGGCGCGGCGCGCTGAGCGGAAGCCGGATGGTGGTGACCACGGAGTTCGACTGGCCCGCCCCGGCGCAATGAGGAGCGCCGGCGCCGCCACGCTGCTCGCCGTCGGCCACGCCTGGGCCGATCACCCCGGCGGCGGGCCCCGGACGGAAGGCATGCACCCCGTGCTGTCGGCCGTGCTCTGGGCCGCGGTGGCGTTCGCGCTGGGGATGGCGGTGGTCGCGATCCTCACGGTCCTCTCACGGCGCGGATCGTCCTCGGAGCCGCCGCCCAAGTGATGCGCCGCCGGCGGTACGTGGCGGCGCTGCTCGCCGGCGTGCTCGTCCTGGCGCCGGTGCCGGTGTTGGCCCACGCGTTCCTGGTGAAGTCGAGCCCCACGCGGCGCGCCACGCTCAGCCAACCGCCGGCGCGCGTCGATCTCATCTTCAACGAGCGTCTGGAGCCCGCCTACTCGAGCGTATCGGTGTGGAGCGACGCGAGCAACACGCAGGTCGATCTTCGCGACGCCGCCGTCGCCGCCGCCGAACCGCGGAGGCTCAGCGTCTCGCTGCCGAGCCTCCCGTCGGGCACCTATACGGTGCGGTTCCGGGTGCTTTCCATCGATGGCCACGTCGTCGAGTCGACCTTCCCCTTCACCATCGCCAGCCGCCACTAACCGGCGATCCACGTGCCGGGGGCCCGAGCGTCCCTACCAACGCCGTGATAGCCTCTCGGTGACAGGCGTCGACGGCGCGAGCTCGACGTCGCCCTGGGAGGTTCGCATGATTCGAACCAAGGGCCTCACCCACATCCAGCTCGTTGTTCGGGATCTCGAGCGCTCTCTCGGGTTCTACACGCGCGTCTTCGGATTACAGGAGCGCTTTCGCCAGGGTGACCACATGGTCTTCCTCAACACCCCCGCCAGTCAGGACCTGATCACCCTCAACCAGAGCTCCCGCGCGGCCGGGCTGGCCGGTGACAACGGCGGCATCGATCACTTCGGCTTTCAGCTGACGGATGGTTCGGACCTGGACGCCGCGATCGCCGAAGTCGAGGCGGCCGGCGGAAAGCTCATCAGCCGCGGCGAGCACGCGCCCGGGGCTCGGTTTGCGTACATCCGCGATCCCGACGGTTACGTCATCGAGCTGATGGCGTAGGACGGCGCCACGGTGGTGTGCGCGTTCGTGCTCTAGCCTGGATTATTCATGAACGCGCACACCGCGATCGACCGGGGGCACGGGCGGAGATGGGGGGATGGGGTCCGGGTGACCCATTTCCCGCCACGCGAGACGACGACATCGCCCTATGGAATGGGAACGGCTCGCCGGTGATCGGTACGCCGTCGGCTGTGGTCAGAGGACCCCGTCCCCCCATCTCCGCCCGTGCCTCCCGGTTTAGGATGACCTGATGCCGGTCATCCGCGCGCGCACGCTGTGCCTCGCCAACGGAGCCGTCTTCCTCCTGCTCGCGCTGGCCGCCACCTGGCTCGGCACGCTGCCCTTCGACGGACCGGCGCGCGAAACTGTGCTGGCCCTGGCCTCTCCGGCCGTCCTGGCCGCCATGCGCGTCGTGAACTACGCCGGCGCCTGGCAGGTCCTGATCCCGGGCACCGTGCTGCTCTTCCTGGTCTTCGAGCGGGCGCGCGCGGCGTGGTGGGTGTGGCTGGTGTTGATGATCGCGGCCCCGCTGGCTGAAGGCGGTCTGAAGTTCGTCGTCGGTCGGACCCGCCCGGAAGGACTTGCGCTCGGCTTCCCGAGTGGCCACGCGACCGCCGCCGCCGCGTTCTTCGGCGCCGTGCTGTATCTCGCGGGCACCCTGAACGGCGCCGCCCGCTGGATCCTGCGCGCGCTCGCGGTCGCGACGATCGCGGCCGTCGCGATCGCCCGCGTCATGCTGCGCGCGCACTGGCCCTCGGACGCGCTGGCGGGAATCGCGCTCGGGCTTGCGCTGGCGTCCGCCGCCGCGCTGGTGGCGTCTGCCTGGGCGCTCGACCCTGCCGTCAGTCCGCGGTCGCGGCCGGCCGGTTGAGGGCGGCGGCGACGACGGCCCGGATCTCGGCGCGCTTGAACGGCTTCGCGAGCAGGTGGTCGACCTCGGGGGTCCTCGCGGGATCGATCTGATCCCCCCAGCCGGTGACCATGGCCACCGGCGTCCCCGGCCGGCATGCCTTCACGCGGCGGGACACTTCCCAGCCCGAGATTCCCGGCATCCCCAGATCGGTGAGCACGAGATCGAAGGGCGCCGCCTCGAACTGGGCGAGGCCGGAACGGCCGTCGTGGCAGACGACGACTTCGTGCCCATCGCGACGCAAGAGCTCGCCCATCGCCGAGGCGATTTCCTCCTCGTCGTCGATGACGAGGATCCGCCCGGTCCGCGGCGCCGGCACGACCGGCACCGCCGGCGCGGCCGGCAGCGGTTCGGCCGCGCGCGGGAACCGCAGGGTGAACGTGCTGCCCCGGCCCGGCGCGCTCTGGACCTGCACCTCGCCGCCGTGCCGGGTGACGATGCCGTACACGACGCTCAGGCCGAGGCCGGTCCCGCGCTCCCCCTTCGTGGTGAAGAACGGATCAAAGATGCGCTGGCGGACGTCCTCGTGCATGCCGATTCCGGTGTCCGTCAGGGCGCAGAACACGTGGTCGTCCGCCACGCCCGTGCGCAGGCCGAGCCGGCCGCCCTCCGGCATCGCGTCGATGGCGTTGAAGACGATGTTGGTCAGCGCCTCGCGGAGCTCCGACGGGTCACCCGCCATCGGTGGCGTGGCGTCCGGCGCCAGCGTCATCTCGTAGGCGATGCCCCGCGCCTGGGGCTCGTCCTTCCAGCGCGAGCGGGTCACTTCCACGACCTCCTCGACGATCTGCCGCAGGTCGACGGGCTGGAATGGCCGCGCGCGCCGCATCCGGGTGAAGTCGCCGATGCGCCGCACGGTCTGGCCGGCGTCGAGGGCGACCTTGAGGATCACGCGAAGCTGCCGCCGCAGCTCGGGATCGCTGGCCTCCGCCACCAGCGACTCCGCGCGCCCGGTGATGATGGCCAGGAAGTTGTTGAAGTCGTGGGCCACACCACCGGCCATCTCGCCCAGGGCGCGCAGGCGCTCGCCCTGCACGATCCGCTGCTGTGACTCCTCCACCGTGCTGAGCGCGCTGCGCAGGTCGCCGTAGAGGCGGCTGTTCTCGAGCGCCACCGCCGCCTGGTCGGCGAACGTGCCGAGGAGCGCGACCTCGGCCTCCGTGAAGCGCCGACCGGCGGGGTCCGCCACGCCCACGACGCCGATGATCTGCCGCTTCGCGCGCAGCGGCACCGCCAGGACCGCGCGCAGCCCCCCCTGCTCGACGTGCCGGCGCATCTCGGCCGGCATGACCACGTCGGGATCGGTCAGCACGTCCGCCGTCCACACCGGGACGCCCTCGGCCGCCGCCCGGCCCGCGATCCCGCCCCCGCTCGGCGTCGCCGGCAGCGGCCCGACACCGCCCTGCATCTCCCCACTCGAGGCCAGCAGCGTCAGGGTGCCGTCCGGCTGACGGACCCGCAGGACGGCGAGACGCGCGCTCAGCAATTGCCGGGCGCTGTCGGCGATACGCTCCACGACGTCGGCGGTGTCCAGGCTCTCGGTGAGCATGCGGGCCAGTCGCGCGAGCTCCTGGGCCTCGCGCTGGCGCCGCCGCATCTCTTCGTAGAGCCGCGCGTTCGCCACGAACATTGCGGCCTGGTCGCTGATGGCCTCGACCAGGCGCAGCTCGTCGGGCCTGAACTCGCGCCGGGCCTTCCACCAGATCGCGACGAAGGCGCCGAACGGCTCGTCCTTGAGGACCATCGGCACGAACAGCACCGACTGGTGCGGAAAGCGCCCCCAGCTCTCGCCGTGCAGGCGCGGGTCGTTGGCGACGTCGCTCGAGTAGATCGCGCGGCGCTCCTGCCAGGTCGCCTCCATGGGGGCCGAGCGCGTGATGGGGAACGGGTGCGCCAGGAAGTCGGCGATGCGCTCCCGTGGCACGTGATAGCCGGCGATCGCGTGCAGGGCCGCGCCTTCCGGATCGGCGAGGTACGCGCCGACGGTGTCGGCGCCCAGCGTGCGGCCGATCTCCCGCGCGACCCGGCGCATCGTCTCCGCGAGGTCGAGCGTCGAGCTGAGGGCCTGGGTGATCGCCAGCAACGTCCGGGTCTCTTGCAGACGATTCTGGGTCTGCTGGAACAAGCGTGCGTGGTCGATGGCCAGCGCCGCCTGGGTGGCGAGCGCCTGCAGGAGCTGGACGTCCTCGTCCGCGAATCGGCGCGAATCGCGGTGCAACACCTGGAGCACCCCGAGGACCGAATCCTTGACGATCATCGGCACCGCGCACATCGCCCGGTAGCCGAGCGCGCGGACCAGCGTGGTGTCCCGCCCCGCGGGCTCGGCCCCGAGGTCGGCCTGCACGAGCGCACAGCGCTCGAAGACCACGACGCCGGTGAGGCTCTCGGCGATACTCAGGGGCTCGAGCATCAGCGGCGACGGATCGAAGCCGACCGCGCTCCGGACCGCGAGGTTCTCCCCCTCGACGGCCAGCAGCAGGGCCGCGTCGGTACCCAACAGGCGGCGCGCCTCCTCGGCAATCCGGGGCAGCAGGCGGTCGACGTCGATTTCGGTCGCGAGCTCGCCGCTGATCGCCACCAGCGCCGCCTCCCGCTCGGCGAGCCGCCGCTCCTGCCGCTCGGCGCGGAGCAAGCGCGCGTTCTGCATCGCGATGGCGGTCTGCGCGGCGATGCCCTCGACGAGCCGCCGCTCCTCGGCCGTGAGCACGTGACGCTCACGCACCCAGAGCACGGTGAAGCCACCGAGCAGCTGGTCCTGGACCAGCATCGGCATGGCCAGGATCGACTGGTGGGGGACGAGCCGCAGGAGCGGATTGTCGGCGCGACTGTCTTGCTGGCTGTCCTCGATGTGCACGAGGCCCGACCACGCGTCGGCGACGAACGCCAGCGTCGTCGGCAACTGGTCGGCGGAGAGCTGCCCGGCCACGTGGGCCGGAATGTGGTAGCCGGCGAGCGGCACCAGCGTCGTCCCCCCGGCGTCGATCTCCCACACGCCGCCCATGTCGGCACCCAGCGCCTGGACCATCGCGCGGA
>JBGPXN010000285.1:0-3675 GCA_041492755.1 Methylomirabilia bacterium
AATCGTCACCGATCGACGGAGGCAGTCATCTGATTGACGGAGACAGTCACCCGATTGACATCCTCGTCAGGGAATCCCCGTCGTCCGCACACGACCGGAGCTGCCCGTTGCATCCGACCGGCGGGGACGGAACGATCGGTGCCCACCCCGAGGTGCGAACGCTCGGTCAGCGCTCCGTGGAGGTGGGATCGAGCTGCCCGCGGACTTCCGAGATCCGGGTGACCGCCGCCGCCCGCCGCTGCTCGGGCGTCCACTTGCCGGCACCGGCGATCTCGCGCTCGATCACGAACCTGGGCATGTTTCCGCGCCCGGATGGTGCACTGCGACCGGCAGAGGCGCGACGCCGACGCGCAGCGCGGGACGGCACCCGCCCCCCCGGCCACGGCACCGCGTCAGGATGCAGTGAGGCGGGTGAGGTGCGGCATGACGTCGGTCGTGAAGAGATCGATCGACGACGTGGCGTCGGCCTCGCTCATGGTGCCGAACATCAGCCGGGCCACGAAGTACGTGCAGCCGCTGGCGGCGACGTGGCGCTCGATCTCCTCCCGCACGTGGGCCGGGGTGCCGATCACGGCGACCCCGCGCTGGCGCGCCTCGTCGAGATCACGCGCAAATCGCATCGGAATGGCGCCGAAGTCCCGCCAGAGCTTGGTGATGTTCGCGTACCAGGCGGCGTAGGCGGGCCGAGCGACCGCCTCGGCCTGAGCCTCCGTCGGCGCGACCACGATGTGGCGGGACATGCCGAGCCTGGGCATGGGTCCGGCGCCCTGCTTGCGCTGCCACACGTCGCGGTAGCGATCCAGCAGCGGCCTGGCGCCGTCGGCGGCGTTGTTGGTGATGACGTGCACGCCGTTGGTCGCCGCCCACTCGGCGCCCGCGAGATGGCCGAGCCCGTACCAGAGCGGCGGATGCGGCTTCTGGAACGGCTTCAGGACCATGGGGACCTTGCGATAGGTGTAGCGCGGCCCGCGATGGTCGAGCACCTCGTGGGTGAGCCCCTGGAGAACGACCTCGAGCGCCTCGCGATAGATCTCCTCGGTCTCCAGGTGGTGCAGGTTGAAGTACGCCATCTCGTACGGCACGATCCCGCGGCCCACCCCGAAGTCGAAGCGGCCGCATGAGATCTGATCGAGCATGCAGACTTCCTCGATCAGCCGGAGCGGGTCGTAGAGCGGCACACAGTACACGCACGGCCCCAGCCGGATGCGCCGCGTCCGCTGGCTCGCCGCGGCGAGGAACACGCCCGGCACGGGAGCCAGGCCGAGCGGCGTCGCGTGGTGCTCGGCCAGGTGATACGAGTAGAAGCCGGCGGCGTCGTACTTCTCGAGCAGCCGCAGCCGGCTCTCGTAGAACTCGTGCAGTGGCATCTCCCGCCGATCCAGGTGGTCGAAGATCCCGACGTCCATGGCGCGTCAGCCGATCACGCGGCCGCCCATGACGCGGATCGTGTCGCCCGTCACGTAGGCGGAGGCGTCGGAGGCCAGGAACACGCAGGCGTCGGCGACGTCCTCGGGCCGGCCCAGCCGCCCGAGCGGGATGTGCTTGAGCTGCTCGGCGGAGCCGGGGGGCGCCTGGCGAAACTCCGGATACCAGTCCGCGTAGCGACGCTCGGTGTCGATGAAGCCGGGGATCACCATGTTGGCGCGGATCCCGAACGGCCCCAGCTCGGCGGCGAGCGCGCGGACGAGGCCCAGCACCCCGGTCTTGGCCGCGGTGACGGCGGCGGTGTTGGGCCGCCCGGTGATGCTCGACTGGCCGCCCAGCGTGATGATGCTTCCCTGCCGCCGCTCCTTCATCGACGGGACCACGGCCCGGGCCAGGTAGAACGCGGAGTGCAAGTTGACGCCGAGGACGTGGTGCCAGTCTTCGAGCGAGGTGTCCATCAGCGACTTGTGCGGCCGGATGGCGGCGTTGCAGACGAGGACGTCGATGGCGCCCAGCTCGGCCAGCCCGCGCCGCACCATCGTGTCGACGGCGCCGGCGTCGGCGACGTCGCCGAGCACGGGGACGACGCGCACGCCGTGCTTGCGACACTCTTCGACCACCGCCTCGAGCTCTTCACGATTGACGCGGGTGTTCAATACGAGATCGGCGCCCTCGGCCGCGAAGGCCAGCGCGATGGCGCGGCCGATGTTCCGGCTGGCGCCGGTGACGAACGCGGTCTTGCCCGCGAGCCTCACGTCAGCACCGCCGTCTTCTTGCGCGCGATGAGGTCGAAGTCGATGACGGCACCGAGGCCCGGACCGCTCGGCGCGTGCACGAGGCCCTGGCGATCAGGATCGATGTCCTGGCTGAGGCCGTACTTCTGGGCGCCGGCCGGCAGGAGCACCTCGAAGAACTCGCAGTTCTGGATGGCCATCATCACGTGGAGGTTCGCCACGTTGTTGAGCGAGTTGCCACCGTGGTGGATCTCGAGGTTCATGTGGAACGCCTCGGCGAGGTGCGCGGCCTTCACCAGGGCGGTGATGCCCCCCTTCACGGCGACGTCGCCCCGAAGGAAGTCCGTCGCCTGGTGGACGAGCCACGGCGCGAACGCCGTCAGGCCACCGGGCGAATACTCCGTGGCCAGGATCGGAATGCGAAGCTGCTGCTTGAGCTTCACGTAGGTGAGCAGATCGTCGTCCGCGAGCGGGTCCTCGTACCAGTAGAACCCGAGCTCCTCCACCACCTTCCCCACCCGCAGCGCCTCCGGATACTGGTAGGCCCACGTGGAGTCGAGCATCACCGTGTACTCGTCGCCCACCGCGCGCCGCACCGCGCGGCACACCTGCATGTCGACGGCCGGATCGGTCGGCGGGTGGATCTTGTACGCGGTCCAGCCGTGGGCCTTGAAGCGCGCCGCCTCCTCCGCGTACGCCAGCGGATTCGCGAGCACCGCCGAGCTCGCGTAGGCCGGGACGCTGTGACGATAGGTGCCGAGCAACTGGTGGATCGGCAGCCCGGCCGCCTTGCCCGCGATGTCCCACAGCGCCACGTCCATGGCGCCGATGGCGCGGTACGTCGTCTGGCGGCTCTTCTGCCACATCGCCTGGTACAGCCGCTCGCGCTCGAGCGGATCCTGTCCGAGCACCACCGGCTTCAGGAACTGGATCAGCGACTGCCCGTCCAGGTGCGCGCCGCGCATGGCCGAGCCCAGGAAGGCGTGGCCCTCGAGGCCCTGATCGGTCGCGATCGTGAGGAGCCCGAGCTGGCTGCCGCCACCGAACTTTCCGGTGTGCCGGCCATACTGCGTGGCCGGAATGTTGTCCCAGGCGAAGAGCGTCAGCGAGACGTCGGTGATCTTCACGACCTATTTCCACTCCCGCGCCATGCGCCCGCCCGGCGCGGCCGTCTTGCCGGCGGCCCGGTCGACCTTCTGGACCCTGGACACAGTGAGGATTGACATACGAAGAGTGGCGCAAGCATAGTCCCGGGCCTAGGGCTCGTCAACGAACCAGGCCCCCCGGAAGGCCTGAAGCTCGAGAAGCCATGAGCCACCACAGGAGGCAACCATGAAGATTCTCTACTTCGACGACTTCAAGCTGGGCGTCCTGAACGGCGACACCGTCGTGGACGTGTCGGAGGCGGTGCGCGACGTCCCGCACATCGGCCCCCACGACCTCATCAACGGCGTGATCGAGCGGTTCGGCCAGTACAAGGGCCGGATGGAGGAGGCGGCCAAGCGCGGCAAGGGCG
>JBGPXN010000297.1:0-3286 GCA_041492755.1 Methylomirabilia bacterium
AGAACCAGTCGAGCGAGCCATCGGTCCACCACGCCTTCTGACGCGGCTGGTTGAAGGTGAACCGAAACCCGAGCATGCCCGGCCGCTCGCGCCAATGGGCGACGATGTTCTGGCGATCCGGGCTTTCGAGGTCGAAATGCCCGAGGATGCAGAATTTGTCCGGGTGCCGGCGCACCGCCTCGACGGCGAGAGCGTTGACCGCCTCGCCGAGCGAGCTGGGCGGATGGATCACCGCGCCATCGACCCCGGCCGAGGCCATCTCGGCCAGCGCATCATCGACCGAATAGGTCGGGATCTGGCGATGGTGTGCGCTCATCTTGCCGTTCTGCCAGAGGTGGATCTGGGAATCGACGATCAGCATGGCTTTCTCCCCCCACTGGATGATACCTCCGAGTCGACGAGCGGAGGAGCGCCGGAGCGCCTTGACCACGCCCGAGCTCTGGCGCCGTCGGGCGACCAGGTCACCGGCGCGCGGCAAGCGGATCTTCCGGGTGGAGGACGGGCGTCCACTTGAGCCCGATGCGTGACAGATCAGGCGCGAGCACGTCCTCGCCTTCCGGTCGCACGCCGCGCTCGATCCACGCGACGAGATCGTCGAACGCCCGCTCGCGCGTCTCGCCGTGGAACCCGCAGTGACTGGGCGCGCGCATGACACGCTGCACCAGCAGGTGGTCGGTCCCGGCGGCGATCGTGCGGCGCCGGTACGACTGCTCGAGGCTCAGCGGCACCCACGCGTCGCCGGTCTCGTGCAGCGTGATGAGCGGCGCCGTGAGCCGGCCGGTGCGTTCCGCGTACACGGGGTTCACGCTCGGTGAGCGGGCGTCCTTCGCCGGACGTATCCGCCGGACGCGCGCGTTGAGCTCGTCTTCGGTGAGACCGAGGCCGGGATCGATCCGGTACCGGACGTGGACGGTACTGGCCGCGCGCGCGCCGGGCTTCGGCTCCTGCTCGACGTCGGGGTGGCGGTGGCTCATGTTCAGGAGATAGCGCCGCTGGAGGCCCTGAAGGCGCAGCGGCAGATCGTTGCCGGCCTGATCGGCGCCCATCAGGTACTTCACCACGCTGTCGAACTGCCGTCCGCGCGCGGTGTATGCGCCGGGCATGCCGAGGGCCGGCACGACGCGCTCGTTGAGGAGCCGCGCGAAGGTCTCCTTGTCGGGCGCATCGAGCAACGGCACGCCGGAGATCAGCTCGGCCGCCGCGGTGTACGCCTGCAGGTAGTCGGCGATGCTGATGCCGTCGACGAGACCGCATTCCGCCAGGCCACCCTGGTAGAGCCCCGGCCGCAGCTCCAGCGACGCCACGACGATGTGGCCGCCCATCGATTGGCCGTAAATGATCGTCCAGCGTGGCGGGCCGATCTCTTTCAGGAAGAGGTCGCGGAGCGCGACGAGGTCCTCGATGAACAGGTGGGGCTGATACTCGCGCGCGCGGTAGCCGGAAGCGATCCATGCGTGACCTTCGGCGACAACGTGGCTTCCGATCGTCGGCGCGGCGACCGCGCCCCGCCCCGGACCCCGCTGGATCCCGTGCGCGAACACGACGAGACCGCCGCGCCAGTTCGCCGGCACTTCGATGAGATAGTCCGCGCCGCCGAGTACGCCGCTCCGGCTGATCGCCGCGCGCTGCGGCTCGGCACGCGGCGCGTCGGACCACGGCGCACGCGGCACGACGAGCGCGAGGACCAGCGCGAGCAGAGCGACGAGCGCGCGTCGTGGCGACACGCTAAGGCTCTTCCGGCGCATAGTCAGCGGCCCCCTGTAGTGCCGGCTACTCGATCGGGATGAAGAGCGAGTGGCGGATCTTGCCCTCGACGTGATCGGAGAGGTGACCCTTGCCGGTCGTGTCCTCGACCAGGATGACCTCGCCCACGCCGATCAACCGGCTCTCGCCGTCGCTCGCGGTGATTTTCACCCCGGCATCGAGGTTGACGATGTATTGCCGGCGCGGCGCGGGATGCCAGTCGAGGTTGTGCTCGGCCTGGGTCTCGCGGAAGATGACCCCATTCGCCGGCAGGCGCTTCGACAACTTGCTGCCGCGCCGCTGCTCGACCCATTCGACCTCGATGTCACGGAAGTGCGATTCGCCATTGGCGTCGGTGTAGAGGTTATGGATGCGCATGAGCTTCCTCCCGAGGCGCGGCGCTACGCTCTCAACTGACGCGCGATGAACGCCTTGACCATCTCGCGAGCGCGGTCGGTTTGCGGCCCCGGCTTGGCGACCCACTCGTGCTCGCTGCCCTCGAAGACGGTCAGCTCACACACGCCGCCGGCCGCGTTGTAGGTCGCGGCGAATTTCTCCTGCACCGCCGGCAGCACGTTGTCGTCAAGCCCGCCCTGCATGATCAGCATCGGCACCAGGGTGATCGCCTCGCGGCGCTCGAGGATCTGCTGCGGATTGCCTTCGTGGATCGTTTCCCACGGGTTGAAGTAGATCCTGTTGTTCTCGATCATCCCGTCGCGCTTCATCCGCTCCGCCTGCTGGAAGCGCGCGTACGTGTCGCTGATCGGCGAACGGGTCGCCACGTAGGCCACCGTCGCGTCGAGGTTCGGGGCCGCGGGCAGGGGAATCGCGCTGTAGCGCGTATCGCGCGGGCGCAGGCCCAGCAGCTGGGCGACGTGGCCGCCGCTGGAGCTGCCATACACGCCGATCTTCGACGGGTCGCCGTCCCACTCGGCGGCTCTGGATTTGAGCCAGCGCACGCCGTAGTTCGCGTCCTGCACCGACGCCGGGTACGGCGCTTCCGTGGACAGTCTCAGATCGATGGCGACCACCAGCACGCCGCTGGCCGCGATGGCGCGGTCCATCGGCTCTTCGGCGAAACGGTCCTTGCGCCGCCAGGCGCCGCCGTGCAGATCGAGCAGCGTCGGGAACGGCCCCGGGCCCTGCGGTTGATAAATGCGGGCCATCAATTGCCGCCCGGCCGGCGTGCGCCGGAACTCCACCTCGCTGACCTTGAGCTCGAACTGGGCCGCGGGATTGTAGACCGTCTTCATGCCGGATTTCTCCATTCTCTCGCCCGCCTGAGCGAGGCTTGACCGCAGGCCCGCGACGATAGCCACGCCGGCCGCGCCCAGTGCCGTCATCCGCTTCAGGAAGGCCCGGCGCTCGGTGCAATGCTCGTTCATGCTGACCTCCTCGCAAAGCGATCGTGAAACGACGCGGGCCCGGCAAGGGCGTCTTACCGCGGGGATCACAGGCGTGTCAACAACAGAGCGTGGCGCAGCCGCGGCCTCGGCGCCCGGATGGAGCCGTCGTGCTAGGATCGCCCGGTCTGGAGGCGGCC
>JBGPXN010000102.1:0-15576 GCA_041492755.1 Methylomirabilia bacterium
ATGCCCCCTGGCTCTTTTCCAGCATGGTGTCCGCCAGTCGGCTGAGGAATTCGAGAGTCTCTTCCGATGGCATCCTCCCGGTCGCTACCTCTTCGCCTGCTCGCACAAACCGTGGTGAGGCAACCATCGGCGACAGCCGCGGGTTCGTTATGACCCACGCGGCTGTGGTCGGCGTCAGGCACTTCGTGACGATGCCAGCCGATGTGTAACGCACCCCTCTTCGATCACTTGGCTTACGAGCAAGAGTGGCTGGGTGTGATGCAGACCCCAGTGGCTCCGAAGCGTCTCCGCGACCTCTAGTTTCGCGACAGAAACTAGCTAGCAGTGCGTGATCTACAGGATGGTCTCGTGACTCCGTTGGCGGGAGCTGCTGCTTTCGAGTCGAGAACGGCAACCGCCCTAGCACTCGGCGGAGGACGGTGGCGTTTGTCTGCCTAGAAAAGATCTGGGCGTCAACGCGTTGTCTGATGAAGAGCATGGCCCTGAAGAAGTTCAGGTGCTGCTCGCCCTCAAGCGAGCGCGCAATCTGGATTAGTTTCCGATTCACAAAATCAGCGGCGGATTCGGTCTGGTCGATTGCGTCTTCATCCCCATCAGCCATAGCTGCCTCCGCCGGCGGGCCAGCCTTCTGCTATCCACAGAGCCGCATAACGCCCGCGGTGAGCAGCCGCGGCGAGCGAATGCGACCCAGCGGAGTGCTCGACTGCGTTGTTATGCGGTCGCGACGGATACACGGTTCTTGCCCTGCTCCTTCGCTGTCCGTTCTTCTCGATTCGCTCGCTCGATGACCATCGCAAGAGTGTCCCCATGGAAAGGCCATCCCGCCACGCCGACGGACACCGTGATCTGCACCGCTTGGTCCTGCACGCGGAAGGCAGTCGCTTCGATCTGCGCGCGGACCTTACGAGCGAAGGCGGCAACCTCGTCAAGCGGACAGTTCGGGAGGAGGATGAGTAGTTCCTCGCCGCCGTACCGGTAGGCCGCTGCGCGTTGCAGGCAGAGGCCCGCCACCAGCCGCTGGAGATCAGGCAAGATTGTTTTGTCGACAACAGACTCCGTGAAAGCCGTGTTCAACTGCTTGAAGCCATCGATGTCTAGGAAGATTACCCCTACGGAGTAGCCGGGGACCTCGGCCGCCTCTGACACCCAGAGGTCGAAGTCGCGTTGCATCTGCGTCGGGCTGTAAAGGATCCGGAACTTCTGCTCCAGCTCTCGATCCGTTCTGGCGGGGGTTAGCTGTCGCGCTTCAAGCTCTCGGATGCGCTCCCAGGCTGGCGCCTTGTCGGCGTCCGTAAACGCGCGAGCATGAAATCGATGGGCCGCCTTGTTGATCTGAGAGTCACTGCAAGGCCGGAGAGGTCCCTTTGAACCAGATTGCTGTGGCGCGAGGCGGCCGTGCCACAACCGGGCGGCGTACTCGAGCTCGGGACCAGACTCACCCGAAATACTGGCAATGACCTGCCGCATGTCGAGCTCCCGCGCGCACTTGTTGCCTCCCTTCGGGGCAGCCAGTTCCGGCGCCTTGTGCTTGTCGACGTAGCTCCGTAGGATCCGCAGCTCGATTTCGTCTTCAGTCATCGCTTGCCGCATAGACAGTATGACTTCCACGAGGTGATGAGGCTGACCCCCGGCGCTCTGCGCGGGTTAGCCTCGAGAGGCCAGAGCCGCCCTGTGCTCTTGGCACACCACGAGCGGTTGCGAGTCGGGCGCCTTCCCCTTCCGCACCGTGCTACACGGCGCCAGCGCGCGGGGTAGCGCGGCGGGGAGGCCGAGCGGTCGAAGGCCCAGGGGTGCCAGTCTACGGGCCGAGCATCTGGTCGGCAGGCTGCGCACGGCGGCCGGGCCACGGTTGAGGACGTGCGTGTAGATCGGCGCGACGTCGCGGTGCCCGAGGAGTTCTTGAACCGCGCGGATGTCGTAGCCGCCTTCGAGGAGATGGGCCGCGAAGGAGTGGCCGTGACTACGGTTGACGCGTGCCCGCATCGACCGTCGCCATCGGTATGGCATCGGTGCCCTCCAGCTCGAGCCTGGTGAGAGCGCCGACGGTGTGGGCCAGGCGCTCGGCCTCGTCGAGCCGGTACGGTGGCTTGGCGAGGAACGGCCGCAGCAGCGCGCCGGGTTCGACCACCGATTCGCTCTCGCGCGTCGGCCAGAAGTCGTTCACGGCCCAGAGCCGTATCGTCCCGTCCGCGCCGCCCGAGGCGAGGTGCTGACCGTCGGGGCTGAACGCCACCGTCAGCGTGAAGTCTCGGTGTCCGGTGAGCCAGCCGATCAGTCGACGCTGCTGAACGTCCCACAGCCGGAGCGTCTGTCGGTCCTGGCTGTGCGATCCGGAGGCGAGCAGCCGTCCGTCGGGACTGAAGGCAAGCGCCCAGATCATCAACGAATGATGGCCGCGGAGCGGATCGCCCGAGGGCTGGCGGCGGGCCACGTCCCACAACCTGATCCACCCTTCGCCGCCACCGGAGGCGAGCAGCGTGCCGTCGGGGCTGAAGGCGACCGGCCGCGCGAGGTCGGGATGACCGGGCCGGAGCGTGACCCCGGCGCCGGTCGTCGTGTCCCACAGCTTCACGGTGGTGTCGTTGCTGGCCGACGCCACCCAGCGGCCATCGGGACTGACGGCGACGCCGCCGACGGGAGCCCGTGTTCCTTTCACGTCGGCCGACTCCTTCAGCGTCGCCAGGAGCGCGAGATCGGGAATTTTCCACAGCTTGACGAGCCCATCCCAGCCCGCGGACGCCAGATAGCGGCCGTCGGGCGCGAAGGCGTGCGCGAAGATCCAGTCGTCGTGGGCGCGCTCCTTGACGGCGGCCGGCTTCCCCGTCGCGGCGTCCCACAGGATGATGCGGTAGTCGCGTCCGCTGGACGCGAGCCACCGGCCATCGGGACTGAAGGCGACGGCGCGAATCGAATCGGTGTGCGCGCGCTCGAGGCTGCGCAGCGGCCGGCGGGTGGCCAGGTCCCAGACCTTGATCGACAGGTCGTCGCCCGCGGAGGCCAGCCGCGCGCCGTCGGGGCTGAACGCGACCGAGCGCACCGCCCCGGCATGGCCCGCAAACGTCGCGCGGTACTTGCGCGGCGCGACGCGCCAGACGGTGATCGTGCCGTCGATGCTCGCGGAGCCGACGGCATTTCCCTCCGGCGCGAACGCCACCGCGGTGACCGGTTTCCCGCGACCGGCCAGCGTCGCGATCTGGACGCGCGAGCTGACCTCCCAGAGCTTCACGGTGCCGTCCTGGCTTCCCGACGCGAGCAGGGTGCCGTCGCCGGCGAAGGCGATCGAGTCCACCGACTTGCGATGACCCGAGAGCGCGGCGATCTCGCGTTCGGCGACGAGGTCCCAGAGCTTGATGGTAGTGTCCCACGTGCCGGCCGCGAGCAGCCCGCCGTCCGGACTGAACGCCACCGATCGCACCGGCTCGGCGTAGCGCGCGAGGGTCACGCCGCGCACCGGCCCGTTCACGTTCCAGACGCGAAGGGTTCGATCCTGACTTCCCGACGCCAGCCGTTGTCCATCCGCGCTGAAGGCCAGGCAGTGCACGCGGTCCTCATGGGCGAAGCCGTTCACCACCGCCCCGGTCGCCACCCGCGTGATCTCGATGCGCCCATCGTCGCCGGCCGCGGCCAGCAACTGGCCGTCGCGCGAGAACGCCACCGCGGTGAGCCGCCCGCCGTGCGTCCGGGCCGGCATCGCTTCCGCCCCCGTCGCCGCGTTCCAGAACTGGATGGTGCCGTCCGCGGTGCCGATCACGAGCAGGCGGCTGCCCGGATCGAAGGCGGCCGCCGTGACCGCGCCATGGTTCTTGGGCAGACGCAGACGTATGCGGCGAGCGCCGACGTCCCACAGCAGGCTGGTCTCGGCATTCGATCCCGCGAAGAGCCAGCCGCCATCCGGGCTGAACGCGACGGCCCCGGTCAGGCGGTCGTCGGTGTCGGCGGATTTCGGCAGCGCCGCCACCGAGAGCGAGGACAGCAGATCGGCGTCGAGCGGGGCATCGCCGGCGAGCAGGCTGTGCTTGATGGACTGCGCGCCGTAGAACGCCGCGGTGGCGGTGTCGTCGCGCGCGGCGGCGTCCTTCGTCTTCGTGATCAGCAGTTGGGCCACGCGGAGATTCCGCGCGCGCTCGCTCGCGGCGGTCTTCTGGTGCTCGCGGTACCACACCCCGCCGATGGTGGCGAGGACCAGGAGCGCGGCCGTCGCGACCTGGAGGCGCCGCCAGAATCGCCGGCGCCGCTCGCGCTGGCGCAGGTCGTCGAGATCGACGTCGAGCATGCCGGCGAGCAGCTTGAGCCGCGCGTTCGCGGGCCCGTCCTTGCCGGCCCGAACGTCGGCGGCGATGGGCTCGGTGCGCTCCTCGGTCGGCTCACCGGTGGCGTCGACGCGGAAGCGCACCGCCCGGGGGAAGCACTCGAGCAATCCACGGTCCGGCGTGTCGGAGGCGTTGGGCTCGCCATCGACGATGAGACACAGCACGCGATCCTCGCGCCCCCGCGCCTTGAAGCTGGCGACTTCCTCGTTCACCCAGCGCGAGACCGCGGAGCTCGGCGAGCAGATCACGACGAGATAGCGGGAGTCCCGGAGCGCCGCCTGGATCTTGTCGCTGAGGCTGAAGGTCGACGGCAGCTCTTCGCGGTCGCGGAAGATCGGGAACAGGCGCCGGGGCCGCGGGCCCAGGCGACCGGGTCGTCCCACCAGTCGCCGCGGCACGCGGTACGTCTCGAGCGCGCGGTGCAGCCACTTGCCCCACTTCTCATCCGCGTGGCTGTAGCTGATGAACGCCCAGTAGCGAGACTCGGACGCGGCGTCCGGCGCGGCGGGCGCGTCCGGCGGCTCGATCATCCTTGGTCCGGGGCCCCGCGATGCCTCAGAATGCTCACGGCGTTGATCGGCTTGATGAACCCCGCCCACCGCACCGACCGCATTATGGGTGAAAGCGATCGCGGAATCCAATCGATCGACACGTTCCGCGGCTTCACCATCTTCGCCATGATCTTCGTGATCATGGTGGCGGGCTACCAGCACCTGCCGCTGACGTTCCCGCACTTCGGCAGCGCCCCGGTGTCGACGTTCAAGCACGCGGGCAACGACGGCGACGCCGGCGAGTGGGCGTTCTGGGAGGGCCGGACGCCGTCGCGCACGTATCGGCCGGCAAAGGTCGTGGCCGAATCGCCGGGGCCCGGCGCGAAAGGCGGCCGGCTCTACGACGTCGCCGTCGTGAACGAGCGGGGGGAGTCGGAGATCGTCGTCCACGGCGCCGAGATCCGGACGGCCCGGCCGTTGCGGCCCAACGAGAAGATCATCGCCGTGCTCACGCCGCCGGCGGCGGGCCCGACCTCGGTCGTGGGGGCCCCGTATCGGTTCGAGCAGATCGGGATCGGCTGCACGTTCACCGACCTCGTCGCGCCCTTCTTCGTGTTCATCGTCGGCCTGTGCATTCCGTTGAGCCGGCAGCGACGGCAGGCGGGCTGGTGGAAACACGTGGCGTTGCGCACGACGGGATTGATCCTCGCCGGCATGCTCTACATCTCGCTCATCCTCAAGCTGTCCTACTGGTGGGGCGTGCTCCAGGCCATCGGCGTGGCGTACCTGATGGCCGCGGTCTTCATGTTGCTGCCGGCCTGGCCGCGGTGGATCGCCGTCGGCGCCGTCGCCGCGTTGCACTCGTGGGCGACGTGGCACCTCTCCTGGTGGGTGACGCTGGGTGATCCGGCGAAGCCGTTCTGGACGATCGTCACGCCGGACGGGGACATGCTGCGTCCGTTGACGGTGCATTGCACGCCGTGGGCCTCGATCGCCTACGGCATCTGCGCGGTCGTCGGCACGCAGCTCGGCGAGGCCGTGGTGACGCGCGAGAAGACCGCGATCGTCCGGCGCGCGCTGGCCATCGGCCTGCCGTTGACCGCGGCCGGGTATCTCCTCCATCACTACCACCTGCCGATGAGCAAGGACGACGTCTCGTCCTCGTATGCGATCTTCACCTCCGGCGTCGCGGCGCTCGTCTTCCTCGTCGTCTTCCTCGTCGTCGACGTCTTCGGCCGTCGGCGGTGGGCGGGCGTGTTCGACGTGTTCGGCCGGAACGCGCTCCTCGCGTACTTCATGCAGCCCGTGGTCCGGATCGTGCTCCAGGCGTTGGGTCTCTACCAGGGCTTCCTCGGCCACGCCGCGTGGACGGGAATGCTGGTCGGCCTCGGATGGACCATGCTGCTCTGGTGCGCGGTGCTCTGGTGCAACCGGAAGGGGCTGTATTGGAAGCTATAGCCCCCCCCATATCGCGGGTGATCGTCGCGCTCGTCCTCTGCGTCGCCGTCGCGGCCGGCGCGCCGGCGGGCGCCGTCGGGCCGGAGCGGGTCGCCGCCGGCGATCGCACGCACTGGCCCGAGCCGCTGACCTCCGCCGCCGCCTTCGACCGCGCGTCCCGCGCCGAGATCCTGAGCTTCACCGCCGCGCTGGCGGAGACGGAAGGGCTCGACGACTCCGCGCTGATGACCGGGCTCGGGGGCCGGAAGGTCCATGGGCAATCGCTTCGCCGGTGGCGTGAGGAGACCGGGCGGCGCCTGCTGGAGAATTTCCGGCGCGCCGCGGCTGGGTGCGCCACCGGTGAACCGTTCTGTGGTTCCGTCCCCGCGCCGGCCGCGCTTCGCGCGCTCGCCGCCGGCCTCGACGACTCGCTCGCGGAGGCGTACCGAGCGTGGCGTGACGATGCGCGCGCGTTCCACCGAATCTACGCGACGGAACAGCTCCGGCTCGCCGCACTCTTTCCGGCACCGACGAGCGAGATCCTCACCGTGTCAGCGGCCGAGCGAACCGGCTTCGAGCTGGCCGACCGTCAGTTCCTGCTCACCTTCGACGACGGGCCGACCGCCCCGGGGGGCGCCACTGAGGCCACGCTGGCGATGCTCCGCCGCGCCGGGGTCAACGGCGTCTTCTTCGTCCTCGGCGAGCACGTGCAGGCGCGTGTATTCACGGAGTCGCCCGCCGAGGCGCCGAACGTCTACGCCGGGATGTGCGTGGGGTCCCACGGTTGGAGTCACGACTCCCACCAGCGGCTGGCCGACTGGCAACGCTCGGTGGACGACACCACCGGGCTGTTGCGAAAGACCTTCGGCTCCGTTCACCGTCCCCTCTTCCGCCCGCCCTACGGCCAGCGCACGCTCGAGAGCGCCGACGCGCTCGCGGCGCGCGGGCTGACGCTGGTGCTCTGGAACATCGACTCGCAGGACTGGAACCCGAAGATCTCGGCCGGCGACGTCGGCAACCGGGTGCTGAGCCTCATGCTCCTGTGGCGCCGTGGCATCGTGCTGTTTCACGACGTGCACGACAAGGCGCAGACCGCGGTGCCGTATCTCGTCGAGCGCACGCGAAACGCCGGCGTCGGCTGGGTCGACTGCCGGCGGTATCCCGCATAGACCCGCGACCGGGGACGCGCCGCTCGCTCCTACGCCGGCGCGCGGGCTCGGGGGGCCGCCGCGTCGTCGTCAACGCCCTGTTGGTCCTCGCGTCGATCCTGGCCACCGTGGTCGCCATCGATCTCGTCGCGTTCTACGTGCTCGACGTCAAGCGGCCCGGGTATCGCCCCGACCGCTTCTTCCAGTTCTCCGAGACCATGGGACATTTCCACAAGCCCAACGCCGAGGGCTACTGGTACCGCTATCGCGACGGCTCGAAGTTCTACGTCCGCATCAACGGCTTCGGGCTGTCGGATGCCGCGCGCGCGATCGAGAAAACGCGGCCGCGCATCGCGCTCATCGGCGACTCCACGACCGAGGGCTGGGAGGCGGACGAGGGCGACCGACCGCACGACGCCGTCGAGCGTGCGCTTGGCGGCCGCTTCGAGGTGTTGAACTTCGGGGTACGGGGCTACGGCACCGACCAGACGTACCTGCTCTTCACCACGACCGGCGCGCGGTTCACTCCCGACGTCGTGGTCTACACGTTCTGCGTCAACGACTTCGCCGACAACGCCACCACGGCCAACAAGCCCTACTTCGAGCTCGATGCCGGCAGTCCGGACGGATTGAGGCTCCGCGGCTATCCGATCCGGTTCCTCGGCTTTCCGATCCGGCGGCCCCGCGCGCCCGGAACCGTTGCCGGACTGGTGGACGACCTGACGACGACGCTGGAAGATCGGTCACTCGTCTTTCGCACGGCCCGACGACAGGTGACAGGCCCACACCATCCGCCGCTGGAGGGGCACCTCGACCTCCGTCCGTTCAAGCAGGTCTATGACGACGAAGACCGCCGCCGGGAGACGATCACGCTTCGGCTGATCTCTCTGCTCGACGCCGAGGTGAAGCGGCGCGGGATGAAGTTCCTCATGGTGGAGGGCCTGTACCGGCCGGTCGTGGACGCGCAGGCGCGGCAGGATGCCGAGCGCGTCTACGGGGCCCGGTTCGACTTCGACCGGGTCTCGGCGAGGCTGGAGCGCCATTGCCGGGAGCGCGGCATCGAATGCCTGTCGCTGCCGCGCATGATCGCGGCCCAGGGCGTGCGGGCCGCGGACGTGATGCGCGACGACGAGACGATTCACCTGGACCGTCGAGGGATCGCGTTCTACGGCAGGGCGGTGGCCGAGAAGCTGCGGGCGCTACGCTGGGTCGAATGAGCGCGCCGGCCGCTTGACCCCACGACGCGAGAGGCGGACGGCGATCAGCACGATGCCGGCCGGGCCGCCGACCGTCAACGCGATGAACACGGCGGGAAGGATCCACTCGCGACTGGAGCCCAGGAACACCCAGTCGAACAGCCAGAGTCCCGACAGATAGCGCCGCAGGCTTCGTGGCGTCGGGCTGGCCGTCCGGGCCGCGGCCTGCGCCCGCTCCGGCGTCGCGCGGACGTCCGCCGGCCGAGCCAGCGTCGACGGTTCGGCGGCGACGGCGCCGATGTGATTCACCACCTCGCGCTCCCACCCCCGCGACGGCCGGTTGACCAGTCCGCCCTGGTTGGCGATGAAGAGCGACGTGGAGCTGCCGCCGTCGAGATTGAGCGCACGGTCGGCGCCGTGCTCGATCATCAGATCGGCCATCTCACCGAGCGTGGCGCCCTGGGCGCCGTCGCTGCGGCCATCCACGGTGGCGATGATCACGCTCCGACCGTCCGACGACACGCCGATCGCCGTGCGCGCGTCACGCCAGGCCGGGAAGGCCGCCAGCTCGGCCGCCCGCCCGCCGTCCGTCACGAGGAGCGGTCGTCCACTGACGGCGTCGGTGAGATCGGCCGGAACGGCGCCGACGTCCGCGGCGGCGAGGATGATCGCCCGCCCGTCGCGCGCAACGCCGAAGGCGCCGTGCCGGCCGTCTGCGCCTGACCAGGTCTCGCCGCCCCCGGCGGCCAGGCCCTTGGCCTTCTGGCTGAACGCATCCCAGGGACCGCCGTTGACGGCGATGGCGAGGTGGGCGGACCGGGCGTAGTCGCTCGTCGTCTGCCAGCGCCCGGCGGCGGGTGTCGCCCGCATGCGTACCTCGCGGGTGAGGTCGAGCACGAGGACGCGGAAGCTCGTGGGCCCCGGCGTCGTGCGCTGGAGGGAGCGGATGCCGGGATAGGGCTCGGTCCACGTATCGAGCGCCCGGCTCGTCGCCGGCTGAAGGGCGAGGGCGCCGACGACGGCAAGCACGAGCGCGACACGAGAAAGCATTGGGCTCCGCCGCCGCGTTGCTAGAATAGCCATCGATGACCCTGCGCCGGCCCGTCGTCGCAGTGATCGCTCTCCTGGCCAGTGTGCTCGCGGGCGCGGCGATCTCCCTGCCGAACCTCGGAGCGACCGCCGGCGCCGCGTCCACCAAGGCGCCGAAGGCCCCCGACGTCTCCCGCACCACCGCCGTCACCGCCTCGGTGACCGACGTGCGCGTGCGCTCGTATCCAAGCTTCACGCGCGTGGTGGTGGAGACGACCGAGCCGATCCGCAGCCGCGTCGACGCCAACGGCCCGACGGCGGCGCGGGTGCGGCTGATCGGCGTCGACGCCGACCAGCACGTGGAGTCGGTTCACGACGGCTTCATCGGCGAGCTGCGGGTCGAGCGGGGCGCCACCGACACGGTCATCCACGTGATCTTCGAGGGCGTGGCCGGCCAGCTCAAAACAAAAACGCTCACCGATCCGCCCCGCCTGCTGCTCGACTTCGTGCGGCCCACCGAGCCGGGCCCGCCGGGACGCCGGGAAGGCGAGACCAGGCTGCGCAGCGTCGTGCTCGACGCCGGGCACGGGGGCCACGACTCCGGCACCCGTGGCCCCACCGGCCTGTTCGAAAAGGACCTCGTGCTGGACGTCACGCGACGCGTGGCAAAGCTCGCGCGCGAGCGGCTCGAGGTCAAGGTGCTGCTCTCGCGCGACGACGACCGCTTCGTGACGTTGAAAGACCGCACGAGCTTCGCCAACCGCGAGAACGCCGACCTGTTCGTGTCGATCCACGCCAACGGCCATCGCCAGGCTGACAGCGCCGGCATCGAGACGTACTTCCTGTCGTCGGAAGCGACGGACTCGGCGGCGCGCCAGCTCGCCGCGCTCGAGAACAACGTGGTCCAGTTCGAGCGGCCGACCGCCACCACGGTGGCGGCGCGCCCCGATTTCTTGAAGACGATCCTCTGGGACCTCGCGCAGTCCGAGTTCCAGGTGCAGTCCTCCCGCGTCGCCGAGATCGTCCTGGATTCGATGACCCGCGCGCTGCGCGTGCCCAATCGCGGCGTCAAGCAGGCCGGCTTCTACGTCCTGGGCGGCGCGGCCATGCCGGCTGTGCTCATCGAGATCGGCTTCGTGACGAATCCGAAAGAGGAGCGCCGGCTCAAGGAGAGCACCTACCGCGACGAGATCGCGCGCGCGATCTTCGCCGGCCTCGCCGAGTACAAGCGCGACTACGAGCAGGGGACGCGCGGGCCGCTCGCCCGCTGAGCCATGGCCCGGGTCGACGGCCGCGCCCTCGACCAGCTTCGTCCCGTCACCTTCACGCGCGATTTCCTCGTCCACCCCGAGGGCTCGGTCCTGGTCGAGTTCGGTGTCACCAAGGTCATCTGCACCGCGAGCGTCGAGGACAAGATTCCGAACTTCCTCAAGGGGCAGGGCCTGGGCTGGGTGACCGCGGAATACGGCATGCTGCCGCGCTCGACCAACACGCGCATGACCCGCGAGAACCGCGGCCCGAGCGGGCGCTCGCAGGAGATCCAGCGCCTGGTCGGCCGGGCCCTGCGCGCGGTGGTGGACCGCGGGCGGCTCGGCGAGCGCACGATCTGGATCGACTGCGACGTCATCCAGGCCGACGGCGGCACCCGGACGGCCGCCATCACCGGCGCCTTCGTGGCGCTGGCCGATGCGCTCACGAAAATCCCCGGGGTGGACGTCAAGGCGGTGCTGCGTGACCACGTGGCTGCCGTGAGCGTCGGGATCGTGCAGGGCCAGCCGACGCTCGACCTCAACTACGTCGAGGACTCCAGCGCCGAAACCGACATGAACGTCGTGATGACGGGCACGGGCGAGTTCGTCGAAGTCCAGGGCACGGCCGAGCAGGCGCCCTTCGGCCGCGCGCATCTCGATGCGATGCTCGCACTCGCCGAGCAGGGCATCCGCCGACTGATCGCGCTCCAGCGGCGCGCCCGCGACGCCCGTGCCGAGCGCGTTTTCACGGGCTGATGGGGGGCCCCGACATGGCCCCCCATACCCCCCAATACGCTCGGAGCGCCCCGGGGAACCCGTGGCGCTCCTCGACCTCGCGTGCTGGCCTCGGGGCCCGACATGGCCCGCCATACCCCCCTCACGCTCGGCGCGTCCGGGGGAACCCGGGGCGTTCCTCGATATCGCCTGCTGGCCTTGGGGCCCGACATGATCCCCCGTACCGGGCCAATCCTCGTCCTTGCTACTCTCAATGCGGCGAAGGCCCGCGAGCTCATGGCGCTCCTTGCCGGCGTTCCGTTCACCGTTCGGTCGCTGGCGGAGCTATCCACCGGTCCGCTTCCTGAGGAAGGCGCGGTGTCCTATCACGCCAACGCTCTCGTCAAGGCGCGCACCGTCGCGGCGCGCCTGGGCGCGGTGGCCCTGGGCGACGATTCGGGACTCGAGGTCGACGCGCTCGGCGGCGGTCCCGGGGTGGCGTCGGCGCGCTACGGCGGGCCCGGCCTCGACGACGTCGGTCGCTGCCAACGACTGCTGTCCGAGCTTGCCGGCGTCCCGGCCGCGCGGCGCACCGCGCGATTCCGCGCCGTGATCGCCATCGTCGAACCGGACGGGCGGGAGCATGTGGTCGAAGGCGTCGCCGAGGGCGTGATCGCGGCTGCGCCCCGAGGCGCCGGCGGCTTCGGCTACGACCCCGTCTTCTACTACCCGCCGCTCGGTCGCACGTTCGGTGAGCTGTCGGCCGCGGAGAAGAGGGACATCAGCCATCGCGGGCGGGCCGCTCGCGCCGCGCGCGGCGTGCTCGAGAGCATCGCCGCGCGCGGGTGAGCGCGTGAGGTCGATGAGCTACCCGGCGTAACCGCGCGAGCGCATGCAGCTCGAGTACGCGGCGCGGTACTGCTCGTCCTGCTTCCGGTTCTCGTTCAGGCCGTAGAGCGTTCCGCCGCCGGCGCCGACGAGGCCGCCGATCGCCGCGCCTTTACCGGCGCCCTTGCCACCGTCGGCGATCGCGCCGCCGGCGGCCCCCACCGCCGCGCCCGCCACGGCCCCAAGGACCGCGTTCTTCACCGTGTCGAGCGTCTTGTCCCGCTGCTCCGCGTGCGTCACCGCGTACTGGTTGCACGCTTCGACCACCGACTGCGTCGGGGTCGCGGGCGCCACCGGCGCGGCCGGTGCCGGCGCCGGCCGCTCGCGCGGGGCCGCCGCGACGGCGCGCGGCGCGGCCGGCGGCGCGGCAGCGCGTGCGGGCGCTGCCGCCGGGACGGGGACTTGCGCGGGGACGGGCGCTTGCGCGGTCGGCTCCGGCGTCGGTCCCAGGCGGTTCGCGACGACGACACCGGTCACGACCGCCGTGACCATGACGAGACCCATGCCGAGTGCGACGAGCTTCCACGGATTCCAGCTGTTGTTCATGAGGGAAGGTTCCCTTTCTCGACGCCACGGGCGGTGCCAGGCATCGCGAGGTTCGTACCAGCCAGCCGCTGCGTAGCAGTCGCGATGCCAAACGCTTCAGCGATGTGCGACGCTGACTTATGAGCGTCCGTTGGATCGATCCTGTCAGGATTTGGACAATCAGTGTCGTGGGCGCCACCTTCCGTCGCCGCATGTTCCGTGTCACACTCGTCCAGCCGTTCAGTGTACCGTCGCGTATTCGGGGTGTGGCGCAGCCAGGTAGCGCACCTGCTTTGGGAGCAGGGGGTCGGAGGTTCAAATCCTCTCACCCCGACCATCACGGTCGATCAACGGAGAGTGACGTTCATGAGGACGTATGCGTACGCAGTGATGGTGATCGCCGCCGTGCTGCTGGTGAGCCCGGCGCCCGTCCGAGCGTTTACCTGCCCCGTTGTCATCAAGCAGGCCGAGGACCTCATCAAGAAGGCGGAGTCGGGAAAGGTGACGCCCGAAACGCGGCCGCTCCTGGACGAGGCCAAGAAGATGGTGGTCGAGGCCAAGGCCCACCACGAAACGGCCAGGGCCAAGAAGGACCACGCCGACGCCGTCCGCAAGGCCAAGGTCGCCCTCGCCCTCGCCGAGGAAGTGATCACGCTCCAGGCGCCGTAGCGCTTCCGGGGACCGGGCGTCTCACACGATGCCCGGGTAGGTCACCCTCGTGCCCTCCACTCGGGCCCACGGCGTGAGGACGTGCGGCTCGGCCTGCGTCACGTCGAGGATGTGGCCCACGTCGATCGCGCGGGCGAGGAGTGCGTCGGCAATCAGCGAGCGGTGGCACCGCCACGGCACTGTCTCCGCGCACATGATGGCGGTCGCTCCGTCCCGCGCCAGATCGAGCAGCGCCTCGAGCGCCTGGCTGAACGGCTCCGTCTCCATGTAGTCGGCGTAGCCGCGGAAGCCGGCGTTCGTCCATCCGGTGTTCGTGGAGTCGGGGCGCGGGCGGCGCAGGCCGCCGAGCCCGGGTCGGTGCGCGTACTCGATTCCGGCCTCGCGCAGGGTCTTGGGCAGCGCCTCGCGATTGAACTGGGGATTGCGCCGCGAGCGAGGGATCGTGCGGACGTCGACCAGGCGGTGAATGCCGTGGGCACGCAGCAGCTCGATCAGCGCGTCCGCGGTGCGCGTGCCATGGCCGATGGTCCACACGGCGGGTAGACGGGCACGGTCCGTCGGCGGGCGCGCGTCGGTATCCACGGTAGGCTGGTGTATCGTAACGACCTGATGCGCCTGTAGCTCAGTTGGATAGAGCATCGGACTTCTAATCCGAGGGTCGCAGGTTCGACTCCTGCCAGGCGCACCACGTTCTCGCCCACTTCCACGACACCGACCGCAGCGACTGTCACCGTACACCCCGTAAACTGTCACCATTCGCCTTCGGTGTCAGCGCCGCGAGCTTCTCAGCGGCCTCGCGGAGATCGCTCTCGCTGACGATCGCGTAGCGGCGATACACGGCCTCGGTCTTGTGCCTGGTCATCTTCATCGCCGTCGAGCGCGAGACGCCGGCGCGCTCAAGGTTGCGGACGGCACTTCGACGGAAGTCGTGCAGCAGGCGGCCGGGGATCCCCGCCTTGCGACACGCAGTTCTCCAGGAGCGCCGCATCGATCGAATCGGCCGGCCGGCCCGATGGAAGATGAACGGGATGATGCGGCTCTGGGCCCGCTCGCAGCGCTTGGTGACGTCGAGCCGGCGCTCGAGCAGCGCGCGCAGCTCCGGCGTCAACGGGAAGGCCCGGCCCTCCCGGTTCTTCGTCGTCCCGGGCTCAAGGCGGACGAACCCGCCCGCCCAATCCACCTGTGTCCAGGTCAGGGAGAAGACCTCGGAGACGCTACGCCATCCCGTCACGAACATGAAGCACGCCGCGTCGGCCTCGTCGGTCTTGAGGTGGCGGCACACCGCCGTGAGGTGGTCGCGCTCCAGGAAGCCGGAGCGGACGTTGTCCTCCTTCAGCGTCGTAATCGGCGGCACGAAGGCGAGCACGCCGTTCTGGAGCGCGAGCCGATAGGCGCGGCGGAGCGCCGCGAGTTCCCGGTTCACCGTGGCCGGCGCGGCCATTTCTCCCGTCCGGAGGTCGGCGTACTTCGTGATGTCGGCGCCGGTCACGGAACCCGCGGCCCGGCCGGCGAAGTACCGGAGCAGGTGCCGGCGTGAGAGATCGGCACGCCCGACACTGCGCCGACCGTTGAGCCGGTACTCGGCGAGCAGGTTGTCCAGCAGCGCATCGACGGCGACGCGCCGAGGGTCCGGAAGCGGCGGCGCGCCGCGGTCTCGCTGGGCGAGCTGCTCGCGGAGCAGGGTGTCCGCCACGGCGCGCTCTCTGCTTCCCGACGTTCGCCAGTGCGGGCGGCCGCTCGCATCGAACCACTTCATCCACCACATCCGGCCGCGTCTGTAGAGATGCCCGCTCCCGCGCCTCGCCCGTCGCGCCATCGCCCGCGCCCTCCGTGATCCGATCGTGCGCGGGATGGTGGCACCAGCGGGCCCGGCGTTCAACGCGCTTCCTTCTGTGGCCGGACACGGGATGTGATATCCG
>JBGPXN010000058.1:0-26024 GCA_041492755.1 Methylomirabilia bacterium
CGTGATCGGAAAGAGCCCGAGCGCGCACACGAGCAGGGCCCCGCGCAGGCTGGGGGGCGCGAGGTAGACGATGGCGGGGAGGGCGACGGCGACGACGATCGCGGTGTAGGTCACCTGTCGCCGCAGCAGCAGGGTCAGGAATCCCTTGGCGACCTCGGGCTCGCCGCGGCCCAGATAGGCGGCCGTGTAGCGCACCGTCGCGACCGCGAAGCCGAGGGTGGCGACGGTGGCCATGACCCGCGACACCCAGAGGATGTAGGAGTAGTCGCCCATGCGCTCGGGGCCGAGGCCGCGGGCCAGGATGACGGACATGAGCAGCCCCGAGCCGAGCCCGAGGAAGGTGACGATGCCGTACCAGACGGTGTTGCGAACCAGCGTTTCGCGGACGGTCATGGCGGACGCACTCGTGCGTTCACGCGGCCCGGTCGGTGGCGATCCGGCTCGTGGGTGCCCACACCGCCTGGGCGCCGCCGCGGAGCCAGCGAAGGACCCCGGCCACTCCGGCCGCGGCCACGACCCAGAAGTAGTACGGCAGGGCGCCCGGTCCCAGTCGCACCCCCGCGCGTTCGGCGGCGAGCCCCAGCGCGGCGAGCGCGTGGAACCCCGCCTGCCCGGCCAGCGTGACGTCGTAGATCCGGCCGCGGTCGTCGAGCGCGAGATTCGTGAGCAGCATCACGGCGAGCAAGGGCGCCGTCAGCCAGCGAAGCGCGCGATGGGACACGAGCCCCCAGGCCTCACGCCAGCGCCGGGCGGCCACCAGGCGCGGCAGCCATCGGCTCACGAGGTGCACGCCCTGCGCCACCATCCGCACGTGCCGGCCCCACTCGTGGCCGGAACCCTGGGACGGCGGCTCCACCGTGATCGCATGCGCGTCGAAGCGGCAGCGGTAGCCGGCGAGCGCGGTCTGGATCGGGTGCAAGAGGTCGTTGACCTCGGCGGCGGCGAGGTCGCGATAGAGATCGCGTCGGAGCGCGTAGATCGCGCCGTCCGCGCCCGCCATGAACCCGAGCCGGCTTTCCGCCGACTTGAGCGCGGCCTCGTAGCGCACGTAGCCGTTGGCGACCGCGCGGGTGTCGCCGCCCTCGCTCACGGCGTAGAGCCCCTGGCCGCTCACGAGCCCGACGCTGGGATCCGCGAACGGCGCCGCCAGCCGCTCCAGGGCGTGCGGGGCGAACGCGGCGTTGGCGTCGGTGAAGACGAGCACGTCGCCGCTGGCCGCGGCCACGCCGCGGTTGAGCGCGAGCGATTTGCCCGCGCGCGGCTCCTGGCGGATCAGGCGGACGCGCGGGTCGCCGCACGCGCGCACGATGCCGTCCGTGCCGTCGTCCGAGCCGTCGGAGACCACGATGACCTCGAGGCCGTCGACCGGGTCGCGTGGCTCGAGCGTGCTGCGCAGCTTGGTCGCGATGGTCGCGGCCTCGTTGTACGCGGAGATCACCACCGACAGCCGCGGCCGTTGGCCCTGAGCGCGCGGCGGCCGGCGGGTGGTGAGGCCGGCGAGCCGCAGCAGCAACGGATAGCCGGCATACGTGTACGTCACCGTGGCCGTCGCCGCCCAGAAAAGGATCTCGAGGCCGGTCATCGGGCGGCGACCTCCCGATAGATGCGCGCCGTGGCTTCGACCTGACGATCGACGCCGAACTGCTCCACGGCGAACGCGCGGGCCGCGCGGCCCATCGCCGCGGCGTGCTCGGGACGGCTCAGCAGCTCGACGAGCGCGTGGCTCAGCGCGGCCGGATCGGCGGGGGGCACGAGGCGGCCGGTCTCACGGTCGCGGACGACTTCCACCGTGCCGTCGACCGCGGTGGCGACGACGGGCCGCGCCGCCGCCGCCGCCTCGATGACCGTGAGCGGCATGCCTTCGTGCAGCGAGGGCAGCGCGACCACGTCCATCGCGTCCAGCATGCGGGGCACGTCCGCGCGGAAGCCCGCGAAGAGCACGGATGCCGCCACACCGGCGGCGCGCGCCTGCGCCTCGAGCGGAGCGCGCAGGCTGCCGTCACCGACGAGCAGCAGCCGCGCGTCGGGCCGCGCGCGGACCACGGCGGGCCACGCGTCGAGCAGGTACGTGTGGCCTTTCTGCGCCTCGAGCCGCCCGACCACGCCGACCAGGGGCGTGTGGCGATCGAGGCCGAGCTCCTTGCGGACGGCGTCACGGCTGCCGCCGGCCGCGTACACGGACAGGTCGCGCCCGTTCGGCACGACGACCACCTTGCCGGCCGGGTAGCCCTTGCCGTGCACCAGGAAGTCGCGCGCGGCGGCCGAGACGGCGATGACGCGATCGACGAAGCGCACGACCAGGCGATCGACGGCGAACCGCCCGTTCAGCGGGCCTTGCCGCCACGCCTCGCGTCCATGGTAGGTCTCGACGACGGCCGGCACGCGACAGACGCGCGCGAGCGGTGCGGCGACGAACACCGAGCGGAACAGATGCGGGTTCACGACGTCGGGACGGAAGTGTCGGATGAACCCGGCGAGCTGCCGGACCTGCGTGATCGCGCGCCAGCTCTCCGGCGCGGCGTCGGTCGTCTCCACCGCCACGCAGCTCAGGTCGGGCGCCAGCGCGTCCAGCAGTGGCCGCGGCGCGGCCAGCGCGAGCCGGAACTCGCCGGGATCGAGGCGACGCAGCAGGGCGAGCACGACTTCCTCCACGCCGCCGCGGACCGGCGAGGTCAGGACGAAGAGCAGGCGCACCTGTTTCATGCCGCGGCGGCCTCGGGGGCGGCCACGCCCAGGTCGTCCATGACGGCGCCGTGCACGCCGGTGATGTGATTGACGCCCCGATCGACGGGCACGGTGGCGAGGAGCACGGCGTCCGCGGTCGGCTCGCTCGGGTGATAGCCGTGCATGCCGGCGAAGCGGGCGGTGCCCATGTCGCTCGGCGAGAGCAGCATGCCCGGGCGCATCAGGAAGAGGAGCTGGTAGTAGCGATCGTCCTGGAACCACACGCCCAGGCGCTCGAGCTCGCGCTCGTCGAGCAGGCTGCCGCACGGATGCGCGGTCAGCAGCTCCGTGATCTTGGCCCGCGCGCGGTCCGAGAATGCCCAGAAGCGCGCCATCGTCGAGTCGTACGCGGGCAGGTAATCGTCGGGGATGCGCAGGCCGAGCGTCGCCACGTCGCGCCGCAGGTCGTACGTCCAGCGGATCGGCGTCATGCCGTGGTCCGAGAAGATGAACATCCGCACGTCCTCGCGGCTGGCCCGCGCGGCCTCGTACACCCGGCGCAGGCCCGCTTCGTACCAGTCGAGCTGCGCCGCCACGCCGGCCCGATCGTGGATGTTCCAGTGCAGGTAGTGGTCGAGACCGGCGAGATAGAGGAAGAGCACGCGCAGCTCGGGGTCCGCGGTCCGTCCCGGCGCCAGCTCGAGGATCCGGGCGTCGGAGTGCGTGTGATAGTTGTACGCCTCCCAGCGGATGCCCTCGGACTGAAAGGTGTCGAACATCGACGGACAATCGAGACCACCCGGCGCGTAGATGTTCCGCTTCTCGGTGAGATCGAAGTGGGGCAGGTGCGCGACCGGGTAGTCGTAGATCGAGAAGTACCCGCCGTAGCGACTGAGCTTCCGCGACACGTGCTTGACCACCCGGCGCGTGACCGGGTTCTCCACGAACGAACGCGGCGCCATGCGCAGCGCCCGCGTCCAGCCGAAGGGCGACGTCGCCGGCGCCCTGTAAAACAGATTCCAGTGCCCATGCTGGCTCGGGTACCGCCCGGACAGCAAACTGGGAATCGCCCCCGAGCTGTAGCCCAGGATCGTCACCAGCCACCGCTTCTCAACGAGCACATCGTCGAGAAACCGCCGTTCCTTGATCAGCTCCCACCCCAGCGCATCCACCAGCACATAGATCGAAAGCGGAGACTTCATGCCGACTCCTTATATTTTTCGGATGACTGGTGCAGGCCCATCAAAACGATGCAGATGCGAGGCGGCGACTGAGACGACGACTGAGGCGTACTCCGAGTACGCCGCAGGGAGGAGCGAAGGAGCCAACGAAGCAGATGCGTCGTTTTCATCGGCCTGACTAGCTGTTGCGGATGCACCATCGCCAGAGGGCGACGATCGTTTTGCGCCGCTCGTCGTCCGTCGTCGGCACCCGCCGGCGGCCCATGGGGAGCAGCGTGGTGATCGTTCGCGCGTGCGCGTTGGGTTCGATGAGGTCGAGATACGCGAGCGTGGCCGCCGCGTACAGGAGCACGCGCGGGGTCGACGCCCAGAAGAGTCGCGCCCCGCGCAGCGGGCTGACCGGCACCGGTGCGGGCAGGGTGTTCAATGCGAGCTTGGCCCACTCCCAGATCCGGCGCCCCAATGCGGGCGCTGGCAGGTAACGGCGGAGGAGGCTCGGCAGGTCGCCCTGAACCCCGAGGAGCTGACCGAGCTCCCAGCGGAGCACGGCGGTCGTGGCCGGGATGGCGGCGCGAATCTCGTGCTGGATCCACGCACGGATTTCTTTTGCCGGCGCGCCGGCGACCGTGGCCAGGAGCTGGCCTTCCTCCGGGGTGAGCTTGGTCCGAGCGGCAGCGGCCACCGCGCCGTCGAAGCCGCGCGGGAGCAGCCGCGCGAGCGAGGGCGTCTCCGCGAGGAGATTGGCGAAGGCCCCGGGACGCCGGCCGTACGACGACTCGTGCGTCCCCGCGAAGGCGAGCGCGGAGCCCGCGATGTCGAGCAGGAGCTTGAGCCGCTGGTACGCGGCCGCGAGGAGCCCGTCGTCGCGAAGCGTTTCGACACGGTCATACGCCTCGAGCTGCTCGACGGTACGGTTGAACAGGAGGTTGAGCGCGTCCTCGGGGGGGATCGCGTCCGCGCCAAAGGGCGCGACGGCGTCGAGAACGTCGGGCGGCCCCCACAGCACCTTGCCGTGGGTCCGGAGGTCGTGGACGAAGATCGATGGTGCCGCGCGCTCGAGGTAGCGGACTTCGACCGGACCGAACTCGAGCTCGACCCGCACGTCGCTCGCCCCGATGGTGGCGCTCGCCTCACGGCTCCATTCGGCGAATTGCCGGCGCAGCCGCCGGTAATCCACCACGGTGGCGAGCAGCACGAACAGCTCGATGTCGCCGAGCACGCGCAGGTGTCGGCCCACCGGCAGCACGGTGCCCTCGCCCCGCGCAAAGCTGCCCATGAGCACGATGCCGACGAGCCGCGGGCGCGGCACGCGCTGGGTGATGAAGGCCACACACGCCTCCAGCACCTGGCGGATCCGCTCCTCGTGAGCGGGCTCCCGGCACAGCGGGAAGGCGAGGTTGGCGAGCGTCATGATTCGGCCCCCCGCTGCCGAAGCGCGAGGTCGATGGCCCCGATGGCACGCTCGACGACGGACTCGAGCGCGCCCGTGTTGTCGAGGACGAGGTCGGCGCGCGCGCGCGTCGGCTCCACGAAGCGGGTGTGTGCCGGCAGCACGGTGGCCCGGCACTGTGCCAGCACCTCGTCGGCCTGCCGGCCGCGCTCGGCGACGTCGCGCGCGAGGCGACGCGCCAGCCGAACCCTCTCCGGCGCATCGACGAAGATGCGGAGATCCAGACTCGCGCGTACGTCCGGGTCGTGAAACAGCAGCAACCCCTCCACGATGACGACTGGGCGCGGCCGCATCGGCGGCGCGGCGCCCTGGCGCCGGTGCGTGACGAAACAGTAGACGGGCGGGCGCACGGCCTTGCCCCGTCGCAAGCGTGCGAGGTGATCGAGGAACAGCTCGCGGTCGAGCGCTCCGGGCGCGTCGAAGTCGAGCGCCGCGCGGGCCTGGGGCGCGAGATCGCCGCGGTCGTGATAGTAGGCGTCCTGGGCCAGGATCGCGGCCCGCGCCGACCCCAGCGCGTCCGCCGCCGCCCGGGCCAGGGCGGTCTTGCCGCTGCCGCTGCCGCCCGCGATGCCGACGAGCAGCGGGATCCGCGGCGCGTGGCGGATCGCGCTCATGCCGAGAGTCGCGCGGCGCCGGCCGGGCCCGCGGCCTGCCGCAGGACGGCTTCGTAGCGGGCGGCCACCGCCGTCCACGTGTACCGCTGCTCCACCAGCCGCCGCGCGTTCTCGGCCAGGCGATCGGCGAGCGCCGGCTCGTGCAGGAGCCGCTGCACGGCGGCCGCGATGTCGTCGTCGGAGTCGGCGTGCAGCAGGTCGCTGCCGGGCACGACGTCGAGCCCGGACAGACTGTGGCTCGTGGCCACGATCGGCGTTCCCAGCGCCATCGCTTCGAGGATCTTGTTCTTGACGCCGAAGCCGGCCCGCAGCGGGCTGACGTACACGGCCGCGCTCCAGATGCTCGGACGCAGGTCCGGCACGGTCCCGGTCACGCGCACGCCCGGAATCGCGGCGAGCGCGCGCACCGCCGGCACGGGATCGGCGCCGGCCAGGATGAACTCGGCGGTGGGCCACTGACGCCGGAGGAGCGGGAAGATCGTGGTGGCGAAGCGCCGGGCGGCGTCGACGTTGGGCGCCCACGAGAAGTTGCCGGTGAACACGATGCGCCCGGGCCGGCCGCTGCGGCGGAACTCGTGGTGGGTGACGTCGATGCCGTTGGAAACGACGTGCACACGCGCCGTGCCCAGCGACGTCGCGACTTCGGCGCGATCGTCCTCGGAGAGCACGACGCAGGCATCGGCGGCCGGCAGCCACCGCCGCTCCCACGCCGCCTCCTCCCGCTCGGTCAGCCGCGCGCGCAGCCAGCTCCACGGCGTGCGGGCGAGCCGCCGGAACTCGCGGGCGCGGAGCGCGCCCGAATCGTGGATGCCGATCACGGTCGGGATCCCGCCCGGGCGGGCGAGCGGCGCGGGGCCGGCGCCTTCGATGTGGACCACGTCCGGCCCAAACTTATCGATCACGCGATCGAGCGCGGCGCGGGCGCGCTCGACGTCGGCCGAGGGCTCCGACGTCCAGCGTTGCTGCCAGCGCAGGGGCGGCAGCGTTTCCATCACCTCGCAGTAGGGCGCGGCCCACTGGCGCTGCTCCGGCGTGTCCGCGACGGCGTGGCCGCTCACGAGCGCGAGGCGGTGACGGCCGGACAGCTCGCGCAGCAGGTGCGCGGGCACCAGGCGAAAGCCGTCGTGACAGGGCAGGTACGGCGTCAGCTGGGACACCATCAGGATACGCATGCGGCTTCCCTCGCGATCCCCTCGTCGCGTCGGTCGGCGCTCGCCATGGAGGCTACGAGGCGGCGGCGACGGGTAGGGACGGCGGCCGAACCTGGGCGAATGCGGCCGCGATCGACGTGAACCGAAAGCTCGCGAGCAGGCCGCGCAGTCGCCCTTCCGCGCGTCCCAGCCCCACGTAGTGCCGGAAGCGATGCGGCCACGACATCGGCAGCCGAGGCTGTTCCGGATCGAACTCCCATGGGTGCACGTAGAAGACCAGCGGATGACCGTCGGCGCGGTTGACGCTCGCGATGGCCGCTCGCAGCAGCGGCAGCGGGAACAGACGAAAGAAGCCGCCGCCGACGGGCAGGTTGGTGCCGGCGAAGCGGGCGGTGCCCACCGGGACCTCCCACAGCCGCGTCTGCCCCCGCGCCAGCGCCACGTGCGGGAAGCGCGGCGCGTCGGGGTGGCCGTACCGATCGTGGGCGATCGGGTGGACGCTCGAGTCGTAGCGGTAGCCCTCTTCCGCGAGGATGGTGAGCGCCCACGGCGTATCGCTCCGGATCGAGTAGACGGGCGCGCGGTAGCCGTGCACCGCCTCCCCGGCGGCCTGCTCGAGGGCGAGCTTGGAGCGCCGCACGTCGCGACGGAACCGCTCCGCGCCGAGGGCGAACACCGGCGTGTGGTCCCAGCCGTGGGACGCCAGCTCGTGACCGCGCTCGGTGATCGTGCGCACGAGGCGCGGGAACCGGCGCGCCACCGTCCCGAGCGTGAAGAACGTGCCGCGCGCGCCGTGCGCGTCCAGCACCTCGAGCAGCCGCTCCGTCTGGGCGACCACGCGGCTGGGGAGGCGCGCCCCGCCGTCACGGCCGGCCGCGTGGCCGACCTCGACGGCGTGGTAGTACTCCTCCACGTCGACGGTCAGAACGTTGACGACGGGAGCGAACTCAGGCGGCACGCATGGCTCCGAGCGGTCGGCCGAGGTAGCCCCGCCAGCGGGCGCCGTCGCCGCGGCCGGTCAGCCCGGCCGTACGCTCGTCGTCGTTGAAGATCAGTCCCAGCACGCGCGGCGTGCCCACCGCCTGGACGCTGTCGCGCACCAGCTCGCGCGGCGTCTGGTTGGCGCGCACCACGAGCACGAAGCCGTCGACGACGTCTTTCAGGATGCCCACGTCGGGGAACGGGTGCACCGGCGGCGTGTCCACGACCACGAAGTCGAAGCGCTCGCGCAGCGCGGCCAGCAGCGCGCGCAGCCGCGGCGCTTTCAGCAGCTCGTAGGGCATCGAGGACGGCGGCCCGGCGGACACGACCGCGAAGCCGATGCCGGCCGGGCGCTCGATGACCTCCTCCACGCTCATGGCGGGGTCGAGCAGATAGCCCGACAACCCGCGGGCGGCCGGGACGCCCAGGTAGCCCGCCATCCGCGGATGGCGGAGATCCATCTCGACCAGCACCACGCGCGCGTCCGGCGACTGCGCGAGCGCGCCGGCCAGATTGATCGCGGTCGTCGTCTTGCCGTCACCGCGTCCGGGACTCGAGATGGCGACGACGTGCACGTCTCGCTCGCGGCGCACGTTTTCGATGTGCAGGCGCGCGGTGCGGTACTGCTCGGCCGCATAGCTCGTCGGCTCGAGCAGGCTCACGAGGTGGTCGTCGAGCCGGCCCGGCTCGCTGACGGCGGGGTCGAGCACGCCCGGGAAGGCGCCCGTGTGCGCCCGCGCGTGCCGCGAGAGCGGCGAACCGTAGGCGGACGCCGCGCGCGCGGCGACGGGTTCGGCGGCCGGGAGCGCGGGATGCCGCTCGGGCGCCGAGGGGGCGGGCGGCTCCCGGTCGGCTTCGAGACGTCGCTCTCGATCCGCGGTTTCCAGGGCCTTGAAGAACTTGCTCATGAAACGTCCTCCCTCACGGCAGCACGGCGTTCAGCCACCCGGTCTCGGCGGCGGCGTAGACGAGGATCATGACCAGCGCGATCACGAGCATCGCGACGCCCCCCCGCGCGGCCCAGAGAATGCCGCGCCCGGGCACGAGGCTGACCTGCCGGCGGCGCTTCCACTGCGGGCGCTCGCCCTCCTCGAGGTATTCGATGGCCTCATCGACCATGGAACGGTCCACGCGCTTCCGGCTGTCCGCATACCCGCTGATGAGGCAGTGGTCCGCCACGATGTTGATGACGCGCGGGATGCCGCGGCTGTAGTCGACGATCTTCTGGATGGCGGCGTCGGAAAAGATGCCGGCGTCGGTGGCGCCCGCGATGCGCAGGCGGTGACGCACGTACCGGCGCGTCTCCTCGGGGGACAGCGGCGCGATGTGGCAGCGCAGCGCCACCCGCTGCTTGAGCTGCCGCAGCTCGGGGGCGTTGAGCTTGTCGCCGAGCTCGGGCTGCCCGACCAGGAGGATCTGGATCAGCTTCTGGTGCGTCGTCTCGAAGTTCGAGAGCATGCGCACCGCCTCCAGCGTCTCGATGGAGAGGTTCTGCGCCTCGTCGATGACCAGCACCGGGCTGAGGCCCTGGCGGTGCTGATCGATGAGGAACTCGTTGAGCTCGAACAGCCGCTGGGCGTGGCTGGTCGCGTTCGACTTGACCCCCCAGTCCTGCAGCACGTACTCGAGCAACCCTTCGATGGACAGCGCCGAGTTGTGGACGTACGCCACGTGGGTGTCCCGGTCCAGGCGATCGAGCAGCGTGCGCAGCAGCGTGGTCTTGCCGGTGCCGATCTCGCCGGTGAGGACGATGAAGCCTTTCCGCTCGCGCACCCCGTAGATGAGCTGGGCGAGCGCCTCCCGGTGGCGTGCGGACTGGAAGAGGAACTTCGGGTCCGGCGTCGGACTGAAGGGGGCCTCGCGCAGACCGTAGAAGCTCAGGTACATGGCTACCTCTTCGCGGCCAGGGTGTCGCTCGGGCTGAGGAGCCCGACGAGCGCGTAGTTGTTGCGCGCCACGGCGAACGAGCTGCCGACGACCAGCAGGAGCGCAACCGCCGCGGCCGCAGTGGCCAGACGCCGGTGCTGCATCGAGCGGGCGCGGTCGCTCTCGGTGACGATGCGCGGAATCGTGGAGAGTACCGGCACGGGGGCGGTGGCCCGGATCTCCTCCACCGTGCGGTACGAGGTGTCGACCTGCTCGGCGATCACGACGGCCAGCACGCTGGCGCCGACGGCGAGCGCGGTGCCGAGCAGCAGCAGCCGCAGCCGGTTCGGGCCGGCCGGGCGATCGGGCAGCGCGGCCGGCTCGATGATCCGGAACGACTCGCCCTTGTGACGCTGCTCGAGGTCGGCGGCGATGTCCGCCTCGCCGCGCTTGCCGAGGAGCGAGCGGAACAGCTCGCGCGTCGTCTCGTAGTCTCGGGTGATGAGGGCCAGCTCCTGCTCGCGCTTGGGCGTGTTCTCCATGCGCCGCTGGTAGACGGCGATCTGCCGGTTGAGGCCGGCGATCTCCTCCGACGTCGCCTTCGTGTCGACGTTGGCCTGGTCGAGCTGGGCCATCATGCTCTGGATGTAGGGGTTCTGCGGAATGACGCGGAGCTCGCGCTCCTTCTTGCCGGGCGGCGCGGTAGCCGCGATCCTGGCCGCGGCCGCCTTCTCGGTGGCGAGCTTCTTCTCGAGGTTCCTGATCTGCTCCTTGAGCGCGATCAGGTCGGGATAGCGCGGGCCGTAGGCGACTTCCGCCTGGGCCAGCTCCTGGCGGAGCAGGTTGAGTCGGGCCGCGGTCGCCTCGGCCGCGGTCACCACGGGGCCACCGGCCCCGGCACCGCCGACGGCACCCGAGCCGGGATCGATCTCGGCGAGGCTGCGGGTGATGAGCTGCGTGCGCTCCTGGGCGCGCCGGTTGCTCTCGTAGGCGATCTGGAGCTGCTGCTGGAGCCGCTCGAGCGTACGGAGGTTGCCCTCCCGCTGCTCGGGGAGCTCGCCCAGGTTCTTCTCCTTGTACTCGGCGATGCGACGCTCCTGGTTCTGCAGGCGCGCGCGCACCTCCGTGAGCTGGGCCTCGAGGAACTCGGAGGTGCCCACCGCCTGCCGCTCGCGGTACCGGAGGTTTTCCTCGACGAAGAGGGAGGCCAGCCGGTTGGTGACGTCCATGGCCAGCTGGGGATGGTTGGCGGTGTAGGCAATGGTGAACGCGATCGTCTTGCCGTCACGGGTGGTGCGCTTGTTGCGGTCGGTGTCGCTCTGGAATTCGATCTTGACGTCCTTGCGCATCTGCTCCACCAGCTCGTCGGTCGAGCGCGTGGTCCGTAGATCCGGGTAGAGCTTGTGGTCGTCGATGATCTTGAGCAGCCGGGGGCGGCTCATGATCTCCTGGCTGATGCTGTGGAGCTGGCTGTCGATGTCGCTGTTGACGGTCGGGCGCACGAACGCCTCGGGGATCTGCTGCCGGTCCACGAGGATGACGGCCTTGCCCGTCCACAGCCCGGGGAGGAAGAAGGCCAGCGACGCCGCCGCGGTGATCACGAACAGGAACGGCAGGAGCGCGAGCGCGCGGCGGCGCGCCGCGATCTCGAAGACGCCGGCGAGGCCGGCGCGGCGTCCATTCGGGGGAGTCGATGTCTGCATGGGTGGCACCTGCTCCGATCCGGTCCGTTAGGGAACGACCACCACGTCGCCGGACTTCAGCACGAGATTTTCCTCACCGGAGTTGCCGACGGCGCGGTTGTAGTTGAACTTGATCTTCTGCGTCTTGCCGTTCTCGTCGTTGCGGATGATGGTGATCTTGCTCGGCGAGGCGAAGTCACGGAACCCGCCCGCGAGCGCGATGGCCTCGAGGATGGTGGTAGCTCCGCGCAGCTCGATCACGCCCGGCCGCTGGACTTCACCCAGCACCGAAATGCGCATGCTCCGCACCTCGTTCACGGACACGGTGACTTCCGGGTTCGGCAGGAACTCGCCGAGCGCATTGGAGATCTTGTCGCGCAGCTGCATGGCGGTCAGGCCGGAGGCCTGCACGTCGTGCAGCAGCGGCATCGAGATCTTGCCGTCCGGCCGCACCGGGGTCACGCGCGAGAGCGTCTCGTTCTTCCACACCGAGACCTGGAGGAGGTCGCCGGGGCCGATCACGTAGTCCGACGGCATCGGCGCCGAGCCGCCGCCACTGGTCACCGGCGAGGCCGAGCCACTGGTGTTGGGGCTGGCCGACCCCGGCGGATGCACGATGGGGCGCGACGGCGACGTCGTCGCGGGTCCGGGCGCGGGCTGGGCGGCGGGACGCTGGGCCGTCCCGGTGCCGGGCGTGGGCGCCGGCTGGGCGACCGGGCGCTGAGCGTCGGCGGGGGCGGCCACGGCGAAGCCGGCGCAGAGCGCAAACGACAGAGTGGCGTACTTGAAGGTGGTCATGCGTCGTTCCCTCCGGTGGCGGCCACCTTCAGCTGGCGGCCGAGTCCTGCTTGAGGCCCATGTCCTTGATCTTGTAGAGGAGCGCGCGGTAGCTGATCTGGAGCATCCTGGCCGTCTTCACGCGGTTCCAGCGGCAGTGCTCGAGCGCGCGGCCGATGACCTGGCGTTCCGCCTCCAGCACGGCCCGCCGCGAGATCTCCTTCAGCGAGAGGCCGCGGGTGGCGGCGAAGGTCTCGGGGCCTCCTTCGGCGGGCGCGCGCAGGATCGAGGGCGGGGTCACCAGCGTGCGGGGCAGCGTCATGTCCTGGAGCACGATCATCCGCTTGATGAAGTTCTCGAGCTCGCGGATGTTGCCCGGCCACGCGTGTTGCACGAGCGCGTGCATCGTGTCCGGAGAGATCTCCGGCTCGGGATAGTTGAACAGCCGGGAGTAGCGCTGCACGAAGTACTGGACGAAGCCCGGGATTTCCTCTCGCCGCTCGCGCAGCGGCGGCACCAGCACGTTGATGACGTTGAGGCGATAGAAGAGGTCCTCGCGGAAGCGGTTGGCCGCGACCTCGCGCGCGAGGTCCCGGTTGGTGGCGCAGGTCACCCGGACGTCGACGGTGAGGTTGTGGTGACCGCCCACGCGCGAGAACTCGCCGTCCTGCAGCACGTGGAGCAGCTTGGCCTGCAGGGCCGGATGCAGCTCACCGATCTCGTCGAGGAAGATGGTGCCGCCGTCGGCGAGCTCGAAGCGCCCCGGCTTGCGCTGGTGCGCGCCGGTGAAGGCGCCCCGCTCGTGGCCGAACAGCTCGCTCTCCAGCAGCTCGCGGGGCACCGCCGCGCAGTTGACTTTCACGAACGGCGCGCGGCATCGCGGCGAGCGCGCGTGGATGGCGTGGGCGATGATCTCCTTGCCCACGCCGGTCTCGCCGCAGATGAGGACGGTGACGTCGGCGCGCGCCGCCTGCTCGACGATGGCCTGGATCTCGCGCATCTGCGGGCTCACCAGCAGGGCCAGCTCACGCTGCAGACGCTCGCTCGCTTCGTCGGCGGCGGGGCTGGTCGGCGCCGGCCGCGCCTTGCCGGCCAGGCCCTTGATGGCGCCCTCGAGATCCTCGGCGGTGTAGGGCCGCCGGAGGAAGTCGTCGGCGCCGGCCTGGATCGCTTCGACGATCTGCGAGGAGTGCGCGCTGTCGGCGATCATGATGACGGGGCCGACCCCGTCGACGTCGCCCGCGCGGCGGAGGAACTCCGTCCCCGACATCCCGGGCAGCCGGATGGCGACGAGGGCGAAGGCGAAGCGCGTGCGCCCGACGAGCTCGAGCGCTTCTTCGCCCGATTCCGCGACCACCGGTGTGTAGCCCCAGTTCTGGAGCTGCGATACGACGCGACGCCGCTGGTCGGGATCGGTTTCCACGATGAGCACGGGGCGATGGCCGGCGGTGGCAGCGAAGGTGGAGCTTGCGTCGAAGCCGGAGAACTTCATGGGATTTCCCTGTGTGATGGCAAAGGGCATGCCGGCCCGGGCGGTGGACGTTGGGGCGAAGCCCGGCCGCCGCCAGGGGAGGGCGCTGCCCGATGCCAGTAAAGGTTTGGGGTGCATCAACCCGGCCGCTTCCCGCCGAGGACGAACTTCACGGTGTCGAACAGGATGCGGAGGTCGAAGTGGATGGAGAGGTGCTTGACGTAATAGAGGTCCCAGCACAGCTTCCGCTTCGTTTCCTCGATGCCCATGGTGTAGCCCGCCTTGACCTGCGCCCAGCCGGTGAGCCCGGGTCGCACCTCGTGGCGGAGGTCGTAGAACGGGATGGCGGCGGCGTAGGCGTTCACGATGTGCGGGATCTCCGGACGCGGGCCGACCAGGCTCATGTCACCGCGAAGGATGTTGATGAACTGTGGGATCTCGTCGAGCCGGTACTTCCGGAGGATGCGGCCGACGCGCGTGACCCGCGAAGTGTTGTCCCGGAGGTACCCCTCGTCGTCGGCGGTCACCACGCGCATCGTGCGGAACTTGATGAGCCGGAACGGCTTGCCGCCGAGTCCGACGCGCTCCTGGATGAAGAAGGCGCCGCCCGGCGTCTCCAGGCGGATGAGCAGCACGATGAGGCCGATCACGGGCGCGGCCACCACCAGCGCGGCGAGCGCGATGACCAGGCCGAGCACGCGCTTGATGGCGAGCCGCGTGCGCGTGACGCCAAAGCCGTCGCCGAAGATGAGCGCGCTCGGCGTGAGCGCTTCGACGGGCAGGCGGCGGCAGAACCGCTCGTAGGCCTGGATGCCGTCGTCGATGGCGAGGCCGCGCACGCGGCACGCGAGCAGATCGGCGACGGGCAGCGTGCCGCGCCGGTCGGGCATGGCCACGATGACGCGATCGGCGCGATGGCGCCGGACGACGGCGCCGACGTCGGCGCACCCGCCCAGTCGCGGGCCGAGCACGCCGCCGGCCATACCGTCGCCGAGAAAGCCGAGGACGGTGCAGGCGAGGTCCGGCCGCGTCCGGATGTGACGGGCGAGGTCGAGGGCCAGCGCGCCCTGGCCCATGATGAGCACGCGCTGGGTGAACGGCGCCCGCTTGGCCAGCGCGTAGATCGCGCCGCGCATGGCGAACAGCGTCAGCAGCAGCGCAACCAGCGCATACGACGTCAGGTTGCCGTGGATCATCAGGGCCGGGAACATCAGGTAGACCGCGCCCAGGATGAGCGCGCTCGAGCCGAGGGCCCGGCAGAGGCGACCAAAGAGCCCCGCGACGTCGTGGGGGGTGTCGAAGTCGTACAGGTCGTTGAAGTAGAGCGCGGCCATGCAGACGACGGTGATGATCGCCATTCGCGCGCCCAGCGCCCACGGCGGCTCCGCCGTCGGCGCGGCGGGGACGAACACGAGAAGAGCGACACTGAGCACGCCGAACGTGGATGCGGTTTCGAGCCAGGCCAGCTTTGGCGCGAGTGACGAGGCCTTCATTTGTATGACTTTTCCGACAGAGGTGACATCGCAAGGGCAATGCCAAACCTCGTAAATTCCCGCAGACATGGGGCTCCGAGACGCCTTCCCATCGGCTGAGCGCTCACTCCGGCGCCCGTGCTCGATCGATTTCGGGCAAAACCAGCAATTGCGTGCACCCGTCGTACGCAATGCGTTGCAAAGTCCACGGACGCGGACGAGAGACGGAACTACAACGAGCGAAGCGGCGCCGGGCTCACGAGGCGCCGGCCGAGTACCCGAGTGCGGGGTCGAGCACCAGACGTGCTCGGGCGCGGGACGAGTGTGGTGGAAATCGAGCCCGGAGGTCGCTGCCGTGCGAAACGTGATCGGTGGAGCGCGGGATCGAGAGAGCGTCGAGGACGAGCGTGCGGCCAAGCGGCGGACGAACTACTCAGAGGTATGAGGGAATTCGCGGAGGGCCACGGCTCCGCCGGGGCGTTCCGAGCGCGGGGGGGAGGGAATTCGAGGAGCGCCACGGCTCCGCCGGGGCGTTCCGAGGGGGGGGTATGGGGGGCCATTTCGGGGCCCCCCATGTACTCAGAAGCGGATCGGGTAGCCGAACTGAATACCGAGGAAGACCCGGTTCTGGTCCACGTCGGTCGCGAAGTTGGATGTGTTGTCGCGGCGGTCGGAGCTCTGGTGGAAGAAGTTGTAGCCACCGGCGGCGGCGATCCACTCATTGAAGCGGTAGATCGCGCGCAGGCTCAGCGTGACCGTCTGGACGTCGATACGATCCTGACCGTTGCCGGCCTGGTCGCCCCGGACCGAGGTGAATCGCGGCGAGAACTCGAGGGCCAAGCCGCGCGCGAGGCCCGTCACCTGGACGAGGCCGCGGAGGACGTCGTTCTCCGTGGTGCCGCCCAGTCCGCCGGCGGTGCCGACCGTGTGGTCGTACTGCCCGCTCAGCGATCCCCACTTGAAGCGGTCCGTGATCGAGATGCTCGCGAACGGCCGGACCTCCGTATCGCCGTCACGCACCTCGAGGGTGGGACCCGCCGCCACCGCGCCGGTCAGCGTCGGCGTGAACCGGTAGGTCGCGCCGAGTCGCAGCGTATGCGTGGTGGAATTGGACTCACGCTGGATGTCGAAGTACTGGAACGTGTAGCCGACCGTGCCCGTCAGGAGGGGAGTCAGTCGATGGTCGAACGACAGGTCACCGCGATAGATGTCGGACCCTCGCAGCTCGTCGGCCTCGAATTCCTGGTGCGTGACCGACGTGGTCACGCGCATGGCGGTGAGCGACGTGAGCTGATAGGAGAGGGCGGGGGTGATGGTATTGCTCAGCGCGCGCGTGCGGCCGGTCGAGACCCCTTCCTCCGTCACGACGTTCGTATCGGTGCTGGAAACGAAGCTGTCGGCGAGGCTGAGGGTGAGACGGGGGGTCACCCGCCAGGCGCCGTTCAGAAAGAAGTCCTGGCGGCGCAGGACCTGGTCGAGCTCGCTGTGATCGGCGTAGAGCTCCGACGTGAATCGGTACAGCGCGGTTACCTCGTAGTCTCCCCGCGCGAACGTCACCTCGAGACCGGGCGTGAACCCGGTGATGAAATCGGACTTCTTGTTGCTGTTGGTCAGGAAGATATTGTCGTTGTACTCCTCGCTGATCGTGAACGTGGGCGTCAGCGTGATCGGCGCGCGGCGCGGCAGCTCTTCTCCGGGGAGCCCGGGACCGAGCGGCACCGGGTTGAGGGTGGTGGGGCCGGGCGGCGTCTGACCGGCGAGCTGCGCCCAGGCCGGCGGAATCGCGCCGACACAGAGCAGGCACCCCGCCAGGACGGCCACTCTAAATGAAGGCACGACCTGTAGGTATCACATCATCCGGATGGCCGGAAAGGCCTTTTTCAGTCGGTGGCGTCCAACCGCTTCAGCGCCTGTTGATAGTGCGTCAGCGGCGCGGGCTTCGGAATCACGTCGACCGCGCCCATTCGCTTCACTTCTTCCACTTCGTCCGGCGTGGCGTGGCCCGTGATCACCACGACGGGGAGCGCCGGCTTGAGTCGCTTCACCTCGGACAGAACGTCGAGCCCGTTCATGCCGGGCATCGAGACGTCGAGAAAGAGCGCATCGAGATGCGTGCGCCCGACCAGCTCCAGTGCTTCTTCGCCTGAATGGGCGATCGTCGTGCGGTGGCCCTCGCGGTTGAGGGAGCGGGCGAGCATCTCGGCCACCTGCGGTTCGTCGTCGACGATGAGGATGTCCATGGAATTTATTCCTCCCTGAGCGATGTAGTTCCTACAAGGCCAATCACGTAATTTCTACATACTCCGACGGGCGCTGGTTTACTTCTCGGTTCGCAACTATGTGTAATCGTTCCCCGGAAGACTGAGGAAATGTTTGGCATTTTCCGTGCACCCTCCTGCACACCATGACACGCGAACCTGTGCTCACCGACTTCGAGAGAGACGTGATGAGTGACGGCCTTGACCTCTGCACCAGTTCGAAGATGCAGCCCATCCGCGAGCTCATCGGCAAGGTCGCGAGCACCAACACCACCGTGTTGCTCCGGGGCGAGAGCGGCGTCGGCAAGGAAGTCGTGGCGCGCGCCCTTCACCGCGCGTCGCCGCGTGCGGCCAAGCAGTTCCTGAAGGTCAACTGCGCGGCGCTGCCGGGCGAGCTGCTCGAGTCCGAGCTGTTCGGTCACGAGAAGGGCGCCTTCACGGGCGCCTATCGCCAGAAGCCCGGCAAGTTCGAGGTGACCGACGGCGGCACCCTGCTCCTCGACGAAATCGGCGAGCTGCCGTTGCGGCTGCAGGCCAAGCTCCTGCACGTCCTGCAGGACGGCGAGTTCTCGCGCGTCGGCGGCGAGAAGATCATCGACACGGACGTCCGGCTGATCGCGGCCACCAACCGCGATCTCGAAGCCGGCATGCGCGCGCATCAGTTCCGCGAGGACCTCTACTATCGGCTCAACGTCATCGAGCTGCGGATCCCGCCCCTGCGCGAGCGTCGCGAAGAGATCGCCCCTCTCCTCGAGCACTTCCGCCGGAAGTTCAACGCCCAGTACACGCGCAACGTCGAGATCCCAAGCGAGACGGTGCGCGCGTTCGTCGACTATCACTGGCCGGGCAACATCCGGGAGCTCGAGAACAACGTCAAGCGCATCGTCGTCCTCGGCAGCGCCCGGACCGTCCATCAGGAGATCGTGGCCAACCTCGGCCGTGGAGTCCGGACCACCAGCCCGGCCGTAGTCGCCGCCGCCGCGACCGTGGACCCGAACGCGGCGATCGGTCTCAAGGACATCGCCCGCCAGGCCGCCCGCGACGCCGAGCGCGTCGCCATCAAGGACATGCTCGACCGCGTGCACTGGAACCGTGCGAAGGCCGCGCGTCTCCTGCAGATCAGCTACAAGGCGCTGCTCTACAAGATCGTTCAGTGCGGGCTGGTGACGCCGGAGGAAAAGGAGCGGGCCGCGGAAGCTCCGCACGAGGAGGCCGTCGCCTCCTAGCCTGGAGATGGGGGGACGGGGTCCCTCTGACCACAGCCGACGGCGTACCGATCGCCGGCGAGCCGTTCCCATTCCATACGGCGATGTCGTCCTCTCGCGTGGCGGGAAATGGGTCACCCGGACCCCATCCCCCCATCTCCGGCCATGCCCCCCGGTCGATCGCGGTGTGCGCGTTCACGAATAATCCAGGCTAGGTTGAGGCTAGGCTCGGCCGCGGACGAAGCGCTCGCGCACGGCAAGCCCAGTGAGGAGCACGAAGTAGAGCGCGACGCGTAGGATCATCGATCGGGCCTCCGCGGAGATGGGAGCAACCCTCATGCCCATCGCGTCGCGGGCCGCAAGCCCGTGAGTTTCCGACGGCCGCGCCGTCGCGGGCGCGCACCCCGCGCCGCGCTCGAGGCAAACCTCTACCCGATCACGGTAGCTGGCTCCCTCGCCGGCCAACCCCGAATCCGCGTGTTACTCTAGCCGCGTGTTCGACATCGGGCTGCAAGAGATGTTGGTCGTCGGCGTCATCGCCCTCCTCGTGTTCGGTCCGTCCCGCCTTCCCGAGTTGGGCCGCATGGTCGGCCGAGCCATGCGGGAGTTCCGCCGCGCGAGCGACGAATTCCGCTCGACCCTCGAGACCAACCTGCACATCAACGATCTCGACCCGGTGATTGCGCCGGCGCCGATGACGCCGTCGGCCGAGCCCGTGGCGGCGACGCCGTCGCCGTCGGAGGCGGTGCCGGTGGCCACGGACGTGACGAGCGCGGCCGTGGTCGTCGCCGAGAACGGCGAGCCGCTGGTCGCGCAGCGAAATTCCCGCCTCTTCCATCGCCGCGAGTGCGGCTGGACCAGCCGCATCCCCGAGCTCGAGCGTGTGTATCTCAAGCAGGTCGCCGAAGCGCGCGAGCAGGGGTTCATCGAATGCCCGGTCTGCGAGCCCTGGGAGCCGGCGTAGCCCCATCACCGATCGGCGCCCGGGCCGGCCACTGGCCGCGATTTTAAGATTGACTTGCTCAACACCCGTTGAGTAACGTGTCGGCATGGAGGGCAGAGGCCGATGCGAGAGTTGACGGGTCGCCAGCTCGACGTCCTCGCCTTCATGCGCGAGTTCAGCGAGCGCCACGGCGTTCCACCGACCGTGCGCGAGATCGGATCCCGATTCCGTATCACCCCGCGCGCCGCCTTCGATCATCTTCGCGCGCTTGAGCGCAAGGGCGCGCTCGTGCGTCGCCTGAGCGCCGGACGCACCTCGCGTGCGCTCCGTCTCCCGGATGCGGGCACCGGCGGCCGCCACCGTCCGGTGCCCATCCTGGGACGCGTCGCCGCGGGTCAGCCGCTGCTGGCCGAAGAGAACCGGGACGGCGAGGTGCCGATCCTGGCCACCGCGCTTCCGCACGGTGGTGAGGACGTGTTCGCGCTGCGCGTGCGGGGCGACAGCATGATCGACGCCCACATCTGCGATGGCGACCTCGTCCTCGTCCACAAGCAGGACAGCGCCGAGCTCAACGACGTGATCGTCGCGCTCGTCGACGACGAGGCGACGGTGAAGCGGTATCAGCGGGACGGCGACCGTGTCGTCCTCAAGCCCGAGCATCCGACCATGCCTCCCATCGTGGTGGACCCGAGCAACCAACAGATAAGGATCCTCGGCAAGGTCGTCGGGCTCGTCCGCGGTCTGTAGGACTCCCCGGAAAGGAAGACAGGCGACATGATGCACACGGCGACGTACCACCCGCTTTTTCACCACCGGCGCGAGCGCGCCTTTTTTTTGACCCGTGCTACTCGTCAGGTGAAGAGTCCCGAGCTGGTGCGCGAGTTGGGGCGCGCGGCGGCGGCGCTCGGCGCCCTCGCCGCGTGGAGCGCGCTGGCCGCACTGCTCGTCGCGTGACCGGGGCCGGCATAATGGCGGCATGGCGCGGTTCGCGGAACTGGCCGCTCTCTGCCGGACGCTCGCCGGCACGCCGGGTCAGCTCGAGAAGCGCCGGCTCGCCGCGGAGTACCTCGCGGGCCTGCCCCTCGACGACGTTCCCAACGCCGTCGCGTTCCCGATCGGACGGCCGTTTCCCGCGTCGGATCCCCGCGCGCTGCACGTGAGCGGATTGCCGGCGGCGCCGGCGCCCGCGAGTGAGCCGTCGTTGACGCTCGCCGACGTCGCCACCACGTTCGCCGAAGTCGCGGACGCGGCCGGCGCCGGGTCGCGGCGCGGTCGCGCAGAGCGCTTGACGGCGCTGGTGGCCCAGGCGTCCGAGCCCGAGCGGCAGGCGCTGGCCGGGTACCAAGGGACGAGCATCCTCCGACGAGGGCTGAGGCTCCCGCGGAGCGGGGCCGGAAGTGTCGTCGTGTAGAATGGGCGGCCGTGAATACACGGGTCTCGACCGGACTTCCGAAACTGGATGGCATGCTCGGGGGTGGACTGTGGCCCGGTACGCTCGCCGTCGTCTACGGAGCGACGGGGATCGGGAAGACGCATCTCGGGCTGACCTTCGCGGCGCACGGCCGGGTGGCGGAAGGCGCGCCGGGGATCGTCTTCGACATGAACGGGCGGGGCGACTCGCAGCAGCACGGCGAGTACGCGGAGCGGTTGTTCGGCTGGCCGCTCCGGACGTGGACCCATGCGGTTCCGCCCATGACGGAGCCGATGCCCCCCACCGAGGCGATGGAGGCGTTCTACTCCAACGCGTTCCAGTGGGTCGGGCGCACGCGCGACTTCCAGGTGCCCACGCCGGACGGCGGGTGGGAATTCGACTGGAACTGGAAGGCGGTGTACAACCACGCGCTCTACACGGTCCGGCCGTTCCTGTACTTCCACTTCGGGGCCGGTACGCGGCGGGTGGTGGTGGACGGCGTGGAGCCGATGGACTCGCCCGCCGACTCCATCCAGGTCCATCTCTTCCACGACCTGTACCGGAAGGTGATCCATCGCGACTCCGACACGCTCGGGATGGAGATCTGCCTGCCCGTGTGGAAATACCGCGACTTCATCGACGCGCACTGCTACGACCACGCCCAGATCACGACGCTCCTGATGGTGACGACCGAGGAGACGCGCCTGGACGATTTGCTCGCCCGCAAGGTCGCCACCGGGGACGTCGGCGCCACCGCCAACACGATCATCGTCATGGGCAGCGAGCGCGTGGGCACGCGGGTGGCCCGCATGCTGTGCGTGGTCAAGCATCGGGGCAGCGCCATGAGCGACGAGATCGCCGAGTACCGCATCACGGAGCGCGGGCTGGAAATCCCCTGAAGGGAGCCACCGCTCCATCTCCGAGGCGAGCACGGCTCCCTGACATCCGGAGATTTTTTGACGGTCATCGGCCGGCCGCGTGGCATCGTGCTTGCGGCTCGTTTCGATGCCGATGCGCGGATCGAGACCTCATCGACTTCACTGGACGCCGCCCGCCGTGGTGGGCGCGCTCGTCGTGTCTCTCTTGATCGTGGGGCGCGCGCAGGAGCCGGCGTTCGCCCAACGGCAGATCTTCGCACCGCCGGACGGGCCCCGGATCTATGGCAACCCAGTTCCCGTCCCCGGCGAGATACCCGACCGTGTGCGGACGGCCGGGAGCCTGCGGAGCGTCGTTCGCATTTTCCGTTCAGGATCAGGGGCGCTCATTGCCGAGCTGTCCCCGAGCACGGAAGGGTCGGCGCTGCCGGCGCCTGTCTGGTCGCCGACGGTCGGCGCCGACGTTCCCCCTGACGAGACCGTGGTGCTCGACATCGCAGGCGACGGTCTGATCCGCTTCCAGGTGAATCCAGCCGGGGCGCGCCGGCTCATCGATGAAGCCGAGCACGGGCGCCGGGTGCGGCTCGATCCCGGCATGCTGGGCGACCTGCTCGCGACCGTCGTGAACCACGATGGAACCGTCCAGGCGCGCGTGATCGTCGAGCGCGCCGGCGTCATACGCCTCCTCGCCGACCCGCGCACCCGCTGACCGGCCGCCGCCCGAGGTCGTTCCCGCTTCTCCTCGTCGCCGGCGTTGCGTAGCCTGGACGCGTGCGCGAGCTCTCGCTCGACCGGCTAAGCGCTCCGCAGATCGCGCTGCTCCGGCACCTCGTCGCGGTGGCGGGCCGGCGAGAGCTGGCGCTCGTCGGCGGCGCCGTCCGCGACGCTGTCGCGCGGCGAAAGCGACCAGTGGTCGACCTGGACGTCGCGATCGGCGGCGGCGCGCTGGAGGTCGGCCGCCGCCTGGCCGAGCGTGCCGGTGGCGCCTTCGTGCCGCTCGACCCGGAGCGCGGCGCGGCGCGCATCGTGGTCGGCGAGCGGTGGCTCGACCTCGCCGATTTCCGCGCGCCCACGCTGGAAGGGGATCTCGGCGCCCGCGACTACACCGTGAACGCGCTCGCCGTGCCGTTGCGTGAGCTGCTCGACCGCGGTCGCGCGGCCATCGTCGACCCCACCGGCGGCGTCCGGGATCTCGCCGCGCGCCGCCTGCGGCCGCCCCATCCGAGGGTGCTCGCCGACGATCCGCTGCGCGCGCTCCGCGGCGTGCGCCTGGAGCGGACCCTCGGTCTGCGACTCACCCCCGGCGCCGTGCGCGCGATCCGGGCCGTGGCGCCCGCGCTCGCCGGCGTCTCGGCGGAGCGGGTACGCGACGAGCTCGTCGCGCTGCTCGCCGGCGACGATGCGGCCGGTGCGCTCCGGCGACTCGACGCCCTCGGCCTGCTGCGCGTGGTCCTGCCCGAAGTCGAGCCGATGCGGCGCACGACCCAGCCGGCCCCCCATCGCTTCTCCGTCCTTGAGCACTCGCTGCGGGCGGTGGCGGGCGCGGACCGGGTCGTCGCCCGGCCCACGGCGTTTCCCGGCTTCGACGAGGCGATCACGCGGCACGTGGCCGAGTCGCTGGGCGCCGGAATCACACGCCGCGAAGTCCTCAAGCTGGCCGCGCTCCTCCACGACGTGTCCAAGCCCGAGACGCGGCAGCGTATTTCCGGCCGCATCCGGTTCTTCGAGCACGACGTCCGCGGCGCCGCGCGCGCGCGCGCCATCGGTGAGCGCCTCCGCCTGCCGGCGCGCGCCACCGCCGTGCTCGAGCGCCTGGTCCGCCACCACCTGCGGCCGATGCATCTCGCCAACGCCGGCGTGGTCACGCCTCGGGCCCGCTACCGCTTCTATCGCGATCTCGGCAGCGACACCCAGGATCTCGTCATGCTCGCGCTCGTGGACGCCGCCGCCGTGCGCGGCGATTCGCCGGTCACGCTCTGGCGGCGCGCGCGATTGCTTCGCGACCTGCTGGCCGGTTGGCCCGCGCAGCAGTCGGTGGTGACGGCCCCACCGCTGCTCCGCGGCGAGGACGTGATGCGCCGCTTCGACCTCGGGCCGGGCCCCGAGATCGGCCGACTGCTGCAGCGCGCCCGAGAGGCCCAAGACCTCGGGCTCGTGGCGACGCCGGAGGAGGCGCTGGCATTTCTTGACTCGTCTTCGAACGGTCCGTAAAGTACCGAAGCTACACGAGAGTTCCGTTCCGACCGTTCCACCGATTTGCTCGCATCGGAGGAGGCTCGATGATGACTGGCTGCCGGGTACCGGTGTCCCTCCTTTTCATTTGTCTCCTGGCGCTCACCGTCCCCGCGCCGGTGGTGGCGGCGGCGTCCACCGGGAAAATCGTCATCGCGCAAGGCGTCGATCCGACGACGCTCGACATGATGAACCAGTCGGAGTCGCCCGCCTCCAACGTGGGCCGGCACATCTTCGACTCGCTGGTCGAGCGCGACGAGAACCTCAAGATCGTGCCCAACCTGGCCGCGGAGCTGCCGAAGCTGGTGGCGCCGACGACCTGGGAAGTCAAGCTCCGCAAGGGCGTCAAGTTCCACAACGGCGAAGAGTTCACCGCCGACTCCGCGAAGTTCAGCCTCGAGCGGCTCGCGCAAGGGCAGGGCAAGCTGCGCGGCGCCACGTTCTTCGCGCCCATCGACCGCGTCGAGATCGTCGATCCCTACACGGTCCGCGTCCACACCAAGAAGCCGTGGCCGACGTTCACGATCGTGATGGCGTTCACCCAGGGCTCGATGTATCCGCCGAAGGCCTACGCGGACAAGGATTCCACCTTCATCTCGAAGACGCCGATCGGGACCGGTCCGTTCAAGCTCGTCCGGTGGTCGAAGGACGAGGAGATCCTGCTCGAGGCCAACCCGGGGTACTGGAAGGGCGCGCCGAAGGTCAAGACGATCGTGTTTCGGCCCATCCCGGACGACGCCGTGCGCGTGGCCGCGCTGCAGAACGGCGAGATCGACCTGGCCGTCAACATCCCGCCGCACCTGGGCGGCATCATCGACAAGCACCCGAAGCTCTTCCTCTCGACCGCGCCCAGCATCCGAACCATCCAGCTGATGTTCTACACGCACCAGATGGACGCGCAGCACAAACCGACCGGCGTGTACAACGGGCCGACCGCCGACAAGCGCGTGCGCCAGGCCATCACCTACGCCATCGACGCCGACGAGATCATCAGGACCGTGCTCGACGGCAAAGGCATCCGCGTGGCCACGATGCTGCCCTCGATGCACTTCGGCTTCGATCCCAATCTCAAGCCCATCAAGGCCGACCTCGCCCGGAGCAAGAAGCTGCTGGCCGAGGCCGGTCATCCCAACGGGATCGACATCGTCCTGAACAGTCCGCAGGGTCGCTACGTGCGCGACAAGGAAGTGGCGGAGGCGGTCAGCGGGCAGCTGACCAAGGCCGGGATCCGGACGACGCTGAAGACCTTCGAGTTCGTGAACTACCTCAACAACATGGTCTACGTGCACAAGGCGGGGCCGGTGTGGCTGATCGGCTGGGGCACGAACACCATGGACGCCGAGACCGTGTACGTCCCGCTGTTCAAGGTCCCCGGCATCTTCGTGAACTGGCACAACGAGGACTTCAACCGGATGGCCGACGAGGCGCAGTCGATCATGGACGAGAAGAAGCGCCGCGAGCAGTACCACCGGATCAACAAGCTCTGGATCGAGGAGGCGCCGGCGGTGCCGCTCTACCAGCAGGTCGACCTCTACGGCGTCAGCAAGCGCGTGAACTGGAAGGCGCGCAGCGACGAGGTGATCCAGGCCTACACGATGTCGCTCAAGGACGGGAAGTAACGACGCAACGAGTCGCATCGAGCGCGGGGTAACACCGGGGACGCGGCAGGAGTAATCACCGAGCGACAGGAGTACTATGAAGAGCGCCGGGCGGCCGTAATTCAGTGGCAGAATGCCAGCTTCCCAAGCTGGACGTCGCCGGTTCGAATCCGGTCGGCCGCTCCAAAAAATC
>JBGPXN010000271.1:0-4247 GCA_041492755.1 Methylomirabilia bacterium
CGCCCGCACGTATTCCTGGAAGACGATCTGCGGCGGCGCCGTGGGACACACGACCTCGGACAGCCAGCGCAGATGAGCGGCGTTCCAGCTGGCCCGGCCCTCGTAGCGGATGTCCTGCCGCAGCAGGAACGACTTGAGCCGGCGCTTGCTCCGCTTGAGATCGTGCATCGCGTCCTCGCGGCCCCGGCTCAGGTCGCGCAAGGCCTCGTCCTCCACCCCGGGCACGTAGATCGCGCTCAGGTCCCCGCTGCGCATCAGGCGGGCCAGCGCGATCGCGTCGCGCCGGTCCGTCTTCACGCGGTCGCCCGGCTTCCGGGGGATCAGCGACGGCGCGACGACGTGGCAGGCCAAGCCCTGGCGGGTGAGGTACCGATACAGCCAATAGCCGCAGGGCCCCGCCTCGTAGACGAGCACCAGCGTGGCGCCCTTCGATTGGAGCTTCCGAATCAACGTGTCGATGTCGCACTGCCGGGTGCCGATCGCCCCCAGCGACACCACCTCGGCGCCGCGATCCTCCGGCGCGTAGGCGACGGCGATCGAGTCCTTGTGAACATCGAGCCCGACATACAGGGTCTTGCTAGACTCACCCATGGCTGACCTCCACGCTCGTGGTGTGCCTAGAGCACAGGGCGGCTCTGGCCTCTCGAGGCTAACCCGCGCAGAGCGCCGGGGGTCAGCCTCATCACCTCGTGGAAGTCCTACTGTCTATCCGCACCCGGGAGTGACAGGTAGCGGGCACACACGGCATGCTACGTCAGGAGGTGACGCTGTGAGAGGTGTGCAGTTCGTGGTCGACGAGAAGGGACGCAAGACAGGCGTAGTCATCGATCTACGCAAGAATCCGGAACTCTGGGAGGATCTCTTCGATCGCGCGCTCGCCCGACGGCGAAAGAGCGAGGCGCGGGAGACGTTCGAGGCGGTCAGGCGACGGCTGATCAAGTCAGGGAAGCTTCGTTCCCGTGCGTCGGCGTGAACCGATACGAGATCACGTTCGACATCGTTGCGGTACGCCACCGAGCGGTTGGTGCTGCGACGATCGCACGCGAGGGTGATCACTGCGGGCGGACCAGCGGAAGGAGCTGCGCGTGCAACGCGGGCCCGGCCGCGAGTCCACTTCGTGTCGGCCAGACTCGCCGCCCTTCCGGATCCGTGAACCGCGCGCCGGCCTCCTCGAACAGCACCCCGAACGGCGCGATGTCCCACGGCGACACGTCGCACTCGAGCCACGCGTCCGCGTGGCCGTCGAGCAGCAGCGCGGCGCCGTACCCTGCGCCGCAACCGCTGCTCGACCCGACGCTGCGCACGAGGCGGCGGAACACCTCGGCGCCGATCGTCTCGGTGATCAAGTCGAGCTCGCCGAGGGCCAGCATGGACCGCGAGACGTCGGGCTCATCGTGAACCTGGAGCCGGGCGCCGTCCCGCCACGCCCCCAGCCCCCGCGCCGCCCCGTAGAGTCGGCCGAGCGCGGGAAGGTGCAGGACGCCGACCACGATCTCCCCGCCCGTCTCCAGCGCGATCAACGTGCACCAGAACGGCCGGCCTCGGATGAACCAGCGCGTGCCGTCGATAGGATCGACGATCCAGCGCCGCCCGCTCCTCCCCGGATGCGCGCCGGACTCCTCGGCCAGGAGCGCATCGTCGGGGAACGCGCGCCGGATCCGGTCGAGGATCACGGCCTCCGCCGCGTGGTCCGCCTCGGTGACCGGAGAGTTGTCGCTCTTCCAGGTCAGGCGCGGCGCCTTGCCCGAGAACGACAGCGCCGATTCGCCCGCGGACCACGCCGCTTCGAGCGCGACCTCGAGCTCCCCGCGCCAGTCATCCATCGTTCCCGAGGTCATCCACCGTAGAACATCTTGTCCCCGAGCTCCTTCAGCCAGAGCGTGGCGTCGTCCGCGCGGCCTTCCGGCTGCTTGGTGACCCCGGCGTCGACCACCCGGCCGACGAAGATCGAGTGATCGCCCTTCTCGATGGTGTCCTCGAGCGTGCATTCCACGAAGGCCGGCGTGTTGGTCAGGATCGGCGCCCCCGTCGAGCCCGCGCGAAACGGCTCGCCCGAGATCGTGTCGCCCTTCTTTTCGGCGGGCTTGAAGAAGGTGAACGCCATCGGCCCCTGCCCCTTGCCGAGGACGTTCAGGGCGAACGATTTGCTTTCCTTGATGAGCGCATGCGCCCCGGAGTCGGTCTTGACCCCGACCACGACCAGCGGCGGCTCGAACGAGGCCTGGGTCACCCAGTTCACGGTGCCGGCGGCGACGCGGCCGTCCTTGGTCGCGGCGGTGAGGACGTACAGGCCGTAGGGAATCATGCGGAGCGCGGTCTTCTTCGCGTTGGGGTCCATCCGATTCCTCCTGTGGCGACGTGATGCGGTTCTCGCGGCGCCCGAAGCACCGCGGATGCCGCGGAGCATACGACCGGAGGCCTTTCGACTCAACGTCGTTTCGCGTACCATCGTCGGACATCCGTGACCCGTCGACCATCCGCGACCGTGAGGAGGGCGCCATGCCGGTGACCGAGCTCAATCACTATTTCGTGCGCGCGAACGATCTCGAGAAGACCAAGGACTTCTACTGCGACGTCCTCGGCTTCTCGGTCATGCCGCGGCCGACGTTTCCCTTCCCGGGCTACTGGCTCGGCGTGAACGGCAAGATCCAGGTCCACATGGGCCCCGACGGCATCGACAACGCGGACATGTACTATCTCGGCACGCCGAAGAACGCCGCGACCGATCACGCCGGCGTGGTCGATCACATCGCCTTCGTGGCCAGCGAGCCGGGCGGCTTCATCCGCCGCTTCAAGGAGCGCGGGATCGACTACAATCCGCGCTCGCTGCCCGAGTTCGACCTCTACCAGATCTTCATCAAGGACCCCAACGGCCTGACCATCGAGCTGAACTTCTTCGGCCTCAAGGACGTCACCGATTGGGGCGGCGAGAACTACGCGCAGATGCCGCAGACCGGAGTGCCGCAGGCCGCCGGAATGCGCGCGTGAGTCAGTCGGGCGGCGGGCGCGGCTTCGCCGACGTCTCCTACGACGAGGCGATGCGCCGCGCCCGCGCGCTGGTGCCGGTCCTGCGCGAGCGTGCCGGCCGCGCCGAGGCCGGCCGCCAGATGGAGAAGGAGACGCTGGAAGATCTCCATCGCACGGGCTTGCTGCGGTTCCATCAGCCCAAGCGCTGGGGCGGCATGGAGCTGCCGTTCGTGGCGCTCTTCGACATCCCCACCGAAGTCGCCCGTGGGTGCTCGTCGACCGGCTGGAACGTGGCGAACCTCAGCGTGCATCACTGGATGCTCGCGCTCTACGACCCGCGCGCCCAGGAAGAGGTCTGGGCCAAGAACCCCGACGCCCTCATCGCCTCCGGCATCGCCTATCCGCAAGGCAAGGCCCGTCGCGTCGACGGCGGTTTCGTCGTCAGCGGCTTCTGGAACTTCTCGAGTGGCGTCGACGGCTCGGACTGGAGCATGCTCGCCACCATGGTCCGCGACGGCGACCGCGTCGTCGATCACCGGATGTGTCTGGTACCCCGAGGCGAGTACGAGATCGTCGACGACTGGCACGTCCTCGGCATGCGCAGCACGGGCTCGAAGTCGGTGCGCGCCACCGACGTCTTCGTGCCCGAGCACCGGGCGCTGTCCATGTACCTGGCCCGCGGCGGCAGCGAGTTCCCCGGCGCGCAGGCGAACCCGAACGTGCTGTACCGCGTGCCGCTCTCGGCCCTCGGCTCCCATTGCCTGGCCGGGGCCGGCGTCGGCAACGCGCTGGCCGCGGTCGAGCTGACGATTGCCGCGATCAAGGAGCGCAGCACCAGCTACACGGCCGCGCGCATGCGCGATTTCCAGGCCGTGCAGCTCCGGGTCGCGCGCGCCGGCGCGCAAGCGGACGCGGGGCGTCTCATCATCAGGACCGACTGTCTCGAGGCTGACCGGATCGCGCAGGAAGGGCGCGCGCCCACGATCGAGGAGAAGCTCCGGTTCAAGCGGAACGTGGCGTACGCGATGGAGCTCTGCACCGAGGCGGTCGACTCGCTGCACGCGCTGGCGGGCGCCAACGGCATCTACGACCGCTATCCCATCCAGCGGCTCTTCCGCGACCAGCACGCGCTGTCCGCGCACATCGGCTTCAGCTGGGATGCGCAGGGCTCGCCGTGGGGGCTAGTGGCCCTCGGCGGGGAGTTTTCGAGTCCGACGATGTGACCGTCGCGCCGGCTACCGCAGGGTCGTGTCGATCGCGTCGATCAGTCCGTACTCGAG
>JBGPXN010000324.1:0-2187 GCA_041492755.1 Methylomirabilia bacterium
CGAGCATGAACGTGTTGGTCATGCGCGGCAGCGGCGGATGCGCGAAGGATTCGCGGCGCCCGTTGCCGGTCGCCGGCATTCCCATGAGCCGCGCGTTCAGCTTGTCCTGCATATAGCCGCGCAGAACACCCTTCTCGATGAGCACCGTGCGCCCGGTGGGCGTACCCTCGTCGTCGACGTTCAGCGAGCCGCGCCGGTTCGGGATCGTGCCGTCGTCGACGACGGTCACCAGCGCGGAGGCCACCGGCTGTCCGAGGCGGCCGGCGAACGCGGACACGCCCTTGCGATTGAAGTCCCCCTCCAGCCCGTGTCCGACCGCTTCGTGGAGCAGGATACCGGGCCAGCCAGGGCCCAGTACCACCGTCATCGTCCCCGCGGGGGCATCGATAGCGGTGAGCTTGAGTGTCGCCTGACGGGCCGCCTCGGCCGCGAAGCGCTTCCAGCGGTCCTCTTCCAGGAAGTAGTCGAAGGCGACCCGGCCACCGCCGCCGAAGGTCCCGATCTCACGCTTGCCGTTGTCCTCGGCGATCACCGTGACGTTGAGGCGCGTGAGCGGCCGAACGTCACCCACCGCGAACCCGGCGGCCGTGACGATGAGCATGACGAGGTCTTCGCTCGCCACGCTGGCGATCACCTGGCGCACCCGAGGGTCGGCGGCACGGGCCGCTTCGTCGATCCGCTTGAGAAGATCCACCTTGCGCCCGAGGTCCGCCGAGATCGGGGCCTCGGCGAGCCGATAAAGGTCGTGCGGTTTCCCGCCGGTGACCGCCATGACGGCAGAGGCGCTGGCCCGATCGGCGATGGCGCGGGCCTGCCGGGCGGCTTCCTCGAGATTGCGGATCGAGATGTCATCGGTGTGGGCGTAGCCCGTACGCGTCCCCGCCTGGGCGCGAACGCCGGCCCCCTGGCTGACGTGGCGAGACGCCTTTTTGATCGTACTTTCCTCGATTACCAACTCCTCGTTGATACGGTACTCGAGGTAGATGTCAGCGTCCTCGACCCTCCCGCGGAGCGCCGAGCCGAGCAGATGGTCTAAGGCCGTCGGCGTGACGTTGAAGCGATCGGCAAAGAAATGCTCTGGTCGAGCGTGCGTGATCTCCGTCATCGGTCACAACTCCCCTGGATTGGTGACGAGGGCTTCAATCGTAGCCCGGAGGCCCTCCTGGCCCAAGTTTTTTGGGTGGATTCAATTCTACGCCCCTGGGAAGCGCGGCCGCGGCCCGGAAGGATGGGGTGGAAGAGACTTACTTTACGCGGCGGATTGGGCGGCTTGGATGATTTCGTGGATGCGGCGAAGGCCGACCAGAAGAGAGGGACCTGGAGAGAGCACGTCGGCGCCGTCCAGCTCGTGGATCTGACCCCGCTGCACGGCCGTCACACGGTCCCAGCCCGGGCGAGCGGCGATGGCGGCGCGGTCGACGGGCTTGCCGCACCAGGACGCGAGGATGATCTCGGGGTCCCGCCGGACGACATCTTCGGGTACAACCACGCGCCCCTTCGCCGCCGGCGAGTCCCGAAGCTCGGCGAACACGTCGCGACCGCCGGCGATCTCGATCGCTTCCGACACCCAGCGGATGCCGGCGATCAGCGGGTCCATCCACTCCTCGAAGTAGACGCGCGGACGATCGGGCCAGACACTCGAGTACTCGCGGATCTGCTTGATCTCGTCGCGCATGTCCTGGACGACGTCCCGGGCCTGCGGCTCGCAGCCGAGGGCACCGCCGATAAGGAGGATGGCGCGCAGCACCTCGTCGACGGACCGCTGGTTCGTGCACAGCACGGTGACGCCGGCCGCGATCAGCTCACGCGCGACGTCGGCCTGCAGATCGGAAAACGCGAGCACGAGATCGGGCTCGAGCTTGAGGATCTTGTCGAGCTTGAATGTCGTGAACCCGCCGACCTTGGGCTTGTCCCGCACCGCCTCCGGCCGCCGTGCCGTCCCCGGCACGCCGACGACGCGGTCGCCCGCACCCACGACGTAGGCGATCTCCGCCGTCTCCGCCGTAAGACACACGATCCGCGCCGGAAACTCGACGCCGGCCTTCCCGTACAGGGGCGCTACCCCTCGTAGAGCTCGCGGCGGGCGAGGCTGCGCTGGAAAGTCAGGTAGGTTTCGCGGGTCATGGGCGGCTTGGCCTTGGCGATGACCTCGCGGGCGCCCTGGGCGCCGTCGGCGAGCATGTCGAC
>JBGPXN010000151.1:0-11414 GCA_041492755.1 Methylomirabilia bacterium
GGGCCCGGGCGCGCGGTCCGCTTCGATCAGGACCGTCGCCGCCGTCTCGACCCGAGCGGTCAAAGTAGGAGTCGGATTGACGTCGCCGCGCTCGATCAGCTCCACGTAGCGCGGAATCCGCGTGACGCCGTGGGAGTCGACGCCGCGCGAGTTGGCCCAGACGAGCGCGTCGGCGATCGTCGTCGCGTGCTCCGCCGACGTCCCGAGCCGCGTGAAGACGTCCCGCGCGAATTGGTGCAGCGCGTCGGCGGTGGTGATCGTGGCCGCCGGCTCGCTCGCCGCGCGGGGCCCGCTCATCGCGCGGGGCCGGCGACGGGGAGGTGCTTCTCCAGCCAGTCCCGGACGAGGTTGATGACCAGCGTGTTGCCTTCCGCGAGCATGAAATGGTCGACGTCGGCCACGAGGTGCAGGTCGGTGGGCTGGCCGGCGTGCAGGAAGAGGTCGATCGACTGCTCGGTCGGCGTGACGGAGTCGCGCGCCGGATGCAGCAGCAGCAGCGGCCGCGGCGCGATGTTGCCGACCACGTCGTTTGCCCGGAACGTGTACATGCTCTCCACGACCTCGAACGGGAACTCCATGATCGAGCCCGTCGAGAGGTTCCCTCGCAGCGCGGGCGGGATGGGCACGATGTCGTAGCGCGGCACCATGATGGACTCGCCCGTCTGCGTGTGGCGGCGCCGGCCTTCCTCCATCATCGACGTGAAGCGCTTCCACGCCTCGGGCGACGCGTGCTGCTTGCGGAACTTCTTCTCGCCGTCGCCCCAGCCGCCGGTGGAGATGCAGGCGGCCACGCGCCGGTCCACGCCGGCGGAGTAGACGGCGACCGCGGCGCCGAAGCTGTTGCCGAGCAGCCCGATGCGGTCCGGCTCGACCTCGGGGCGAGTCGCGAGGTACGAGAGCGCATTCTTCGTGTCCTCGACCTGCTCGAGGCAGATCACGCGCCCGCGGGTCCCGTCGCTCTCGCCACAGCCGCGAAAGTCGAAGCGCAGCGCCACGTAGCCGAAGTCGGCGAGCATCCGCGCGACCACGAGCGCGACGCCACCGTCCTTGTTGCTGCCGAAGCCGTGGAGCACCAGGAAGCCGGGGCGGCGCTCGGACGGGTCGCGGTCGGCGGGCACGCGCAGCACACCGGCGAGCTTCAAGCCGTCGGACGCGAAGGACACGCGCTCTTCCATCTCACTGACCTCCGCGCACCGGGTAGCTCGGGGGAACGACCTCGTCCAGCGGCTTGCCGCTCCAGTGCCAGTCGGGAACGGCGTGCCACTGGCGCTCGGCCTCGGCCTGGACCGACGCCAGCAGGGCCCGCTCGTCCATGCGGACCGCCTGGCCGCCGTCGACGAGGAACTGCCCGTCGACGATGACGGTCTCGACGTCGCGGCCGCTCCCGCACTCGACGAGCGACTTGATGGGATCGTGCACGGCGCCGTAGTGCATCTGCAGCAGGTCGACGACGATGACGTCCGCCTTCGCGCCCGGAGTCAGCCGGCCGAGATCGTCCCGGCCCAGGTGGCGCGCCCCGCCGAGGGTCGCGGCGTCGAAGACGTCGCGCGCGCGGCCGACGCGGAAGCTGCCGTCGGCCATGCGGCACGTGAGCGCGGCCCAGCGCATCTCGTGCACGACGTCTTGCGGATACGTGTCCGTCCCGATCGCCATGTTGATGCCGAGCGCGCGATAGCGCTCGAACGACTCGAGCGTGATCCCCATCTTGGCGTACTTGTACGGGGCGTGGACGACGGTGACGCCGGAGTCGGCCAGCCGCTTGAGATCGTCGCCGTACGGGTAATGGCACCAGGAGTGACCGTTGTGGAACACGCAATGACCGAGCCCGGTCCGGGGCTTCAGGAAGCCGATGGAGTCGAGCAGCTCGATCGGGGTCTTGCCGTGCGTCTTCAAGATCTGGTGGAACTCGGGGAGGTTCATGGCGGCGTGGAACTGCATCGGGACGTTGAGCTCATCGGCCCACCGGCGCGCGTGCCGGAGCAGCTCGATGCTGCACGTATCCATCTGCCCCGGATAGAGCATGGCCCGGAGGCGCCCACCGTAGGCGCCGTCGGACTCCTTGACGTACGCGACCGCGCGGTCGAGCGCGGCCATGCCCTGCGCCTCGTCGAATTCCCACACCACCCGGTCGCCGTCGAACGCGTAACCGGCCGATCGGAACGCCGGGCCCAGATACGCCCGCACACCCATCTCGCCGGCGAGCCTGGTGAATGCCGCCGGACCACCGGGCATCGTGCCGACGTCCAGGATGGTGGTGGCGCCGGCGCGGAGGGCGGACCACAGCCCGTACGTGCCGCCGATCTCGGGGTTGGCCCGCACGCGGGGCGGGGCGACGCCCCGCCGGGACGCGACGTAGCCGATGAAGTTGCTCCCGAAGTAGTCGGCCTTGAGCCCGTCCAGAAAGACGGCCTGTCCGGCGTTGGTGGCCGCGTGCAGGTGGCAGTTGACGAAGCCGGGCGAGACGAGCTTGCCGGTGGCGTCGACGCGGCGGTCGACCGTGCCATCGAACGGGCCGCCGACGTGGACGATGCGATCGTCCTCGAACACGACGCACCCGTTCGGGATAAGCTCGTGGTCGTTGCCGTGGTAACCCACCACCCAGCCGCCCTGGATCAGCGTGCGCATCGCTTCGCTCCTCGCTTGCGGTCCGGCCGGCGGGTGTCCGCCAGGCGACCAGCGTGTGAAGTCCGTGCCCCGCGTTATACCGGGCGCCGGATGCGGTGTGAAGCGGCAATCTGCGGCGTCGATCCAGGGGGCTTGCGGTGACAGGACGGGACGCGGTAGGAAGGAGACGCTCACCTGGGCGACGAGACGACCGACCCTCGAGAAGTAGCGCGACACGGGATTGACGGTCCCGCCGACGCTGCGGCTGCGCGCCGACCACATCGTCGAGTAACGCCACATCATCCACGGTAGGCAGGGAGACACCACTCGAGATGGGAAAGACGACGTTCGATTTCAAGGGCCAGGTGGCCGTCGTCACCGGCGGCGCGCGCGGCATCGGCAAGGGATCGGCGGAGGCGTTCGCTGAGGCGGGAGCGCGCGTCTGCGTGCTCGACCTGGATGAGACGGCCGGCGCGGCGGTCGTGCACGACATCGACGACGGCGGCGGGAAAGCGACTTTCATCGCCTGCGACGTCACGGACTGGAAGCGGGTGAAGGCGACGTTCGATCGCATCGCCACCGAGGCGGGGCGCATCGACGTGCTCGTCAACTGCGCGGGCGGGTTCTGGAAGCAGCTCTCGGTCGAGGACACGCCCGAGGACGAGTGGGACAAGGTGATCGACCTCAACCTCAAGAGCATCTTCCTGTGCGCGAAGGCGGTCATCCCGACGTTCAAGCGGCAGGGCAGCGGCCGCATCATCAACATCGGCTCCATGGCCGGGGTGAGCGCGCTGCAGATGTCGTCGCCCCCGTACTCCGCGGCGAAGGCGGGGGTGCACTCGCTGACGCGCGTGCTGGCGTTGGAGCTGGGCCGGCACGGCGTCAACGTCAACGCCATCGCGCCCGGGACCACCGCCACCGAGCGCGTCGTCGCCGTCCGCAGCAAGGAGCAGCGCGACATGATCGGCCAGGGCACGCTCGTCGGCCGCATCGCCGAAGTGCCCGACATGATCGGCTGGGTGCTGTTCCTCGCCGCGCCGGAGTCCGGCTACCTCACCGGCCAGACCCTCTCTGTCAACGGCGGCCGCTTGATGGTCTAGGCCCGGAGGGGGGCGCCGCCCCCCTTCCGGTACCTCCCCCCGGGATCGATTGCGCCGGCGAAGCCGGCGCTCGGAGCGGTAGATCGTCCCCGCCTGGGATCAGGCGAGGCCGGCTTGGGTGGCGTGGCGCTCCACGTGATACGGCTGCGACATGAGCGTGCCGCAGACCGCCCCGAGCACGGGCTCGAGCGCTTCCACCAGCCGTCGCGCCGGCTCGTTCGCCGTGCGTAGCCGCTCCACCGCGGCTTGAGCACGCGCGGCCAGCGTGGACACGTCGAGCGTGGTGACGCGGCCCGCGTCGACGACCAGGCGGCCACCGATCATCACGCTGTGCACGCCCGTGCCGTCCTCGGCGTAGACGACCTGGTTCACGGCGTCGTTCAGCGGGATGTAGTTCGGATGAGCGGCGTCCAGGAACACGAGGTCGGCGCGATATCCGGCCGCAACCCGCCCGATTTTTTCGAAGCCGAGCGCGCGCGCTCCCCCCTCGGTGGCCATCGTCAGCACGTCGGGGGCGGAGAGCCAGCGCTCGGGCGGTGTGCCCTGCACGCGGGACACGAACGAGGCCAGGCGCATCGCCTCGAAGACGTTCTGGTTGTCCGAGCACGACGTGCCATCCGTACCGATGGCCACGTTCACCCCGTGGGCGCGCATGGCGCGCACGGCGGCGAGCCCCGAGCCCAGCCGCATGTTGCTGCCCGGATTGTGCGCGGCCGAGGCCCCGCGCTCGCCAAGCCGCGCCATGTCGTCGCGATCGAGCCAGATCGCGTGGGCGGCCGTGAACTGCGGGCCGACGAGCCCGAGCGCATCGAGATGCCCGACCAGGGTCTTGCCGTAGCGCCGGACGCCGGAGATGGCCTGCAGGCGTGACTCCGCCACGTGCATGTGGATGCCGACGCCGAACTCGCGGGCAAGATCACGGCAGCCGACCATGAAGGGATCGGTGCAGTGCAGGGGGATGGTCGGCGCCAGCGCGGGCCGCACCTGCTCGCGGTCGTGCTTCCACGACTGCAGCGCCTTACGGCACGTCTCGAGCATCGTCGTGTACGGCGCGGCCGTCACGCCCTCGACGCGTGCGCGCAGGTCGGCGGGCAGCCCCTCCAGCAGCCCGGGATGGGCGTGGTAGAACGTGCGATCGCCCATCATCGGAGCCACCGCTGCGCGCATGCCGACGTCGGCGTACGCGCGCGCCACCGCCTCCAGTCCTTCGACGCTCGGTGACGGCAGCTCGAACGACAGATCGTAGGCGGCGGTCACGCCCTTCTTGACCATCTCGACGGCGCCGATCAGCGTGGAGAGATACTTGTCTTCGGCCGTCCGGTTGCCCGAGAACCAGGCGGCGGCGTTGAGGAGCAGCTGCAGATCGTAGCGATCCATCATGCCCTTGGCCAGGTTGCTGTGGCCGTGGGTGTGGGCGTTGACGAGCCCGGGAATCAGCAGCTTCCCGCGCGCGTCGACGCTGCGCGCGTCGGCCGGCGCCGCCCCGCCGGGACGGGCGATCTCCGCGATCGTGTCGCCCTCGATGAGGACGTCGGCGGGCTCGGCGGTCCGCGCCCGCACGTCGACCAGGCGTCCGCCCCGGATGACGAGATCCACCATGGCGATGATGACCCTTTCGCGTTACGCGTTGGACGCCACGTCCGCTCCTTCTCGAGCTTCACCTACTTCTCGAGCTTCACCTACTTCTTGAGCCTCACGTCCTCGTAGGGCGCGGAGTACGCGTGGCCGGGGATCAGGCCCAGCGCCGCTTCGTCCACGCGCGGTCCGGCGCCGTTGATGAAGCCGAGCTCCCAGAGGTGCGCCACCATGGCTTTCTCGTGGATGAGCTGCTGGATCTTGTGCAGCATGGCCTCGCGCTTCTTCCGGTCGTGCTCGGCGGCCTGCTCACGGAAGAGCCCGTCGATGTCCGGGTAGCCGCCGTAGACGTACGTTCCGCCCGACACGGCGAAGGACTCCAGCCGGGTGGCCGCGTTACCGAAGGCGCCGCTGGAGCTCTGGACGATGTTCTTGAACTTCTTGTCGGCGTAGCCCTGGAAGAACGCCGCGCGCTCGAGCGGCCGCAGGGTGGCCCGGATGCCGGCGGCTTGCAGGAAGTTCAGCCCCGCCTCGCCGAGGTTCGAGTACGCGATGTCGCAGTAGTAGTCGCCGGCGTCGAACCCGTTGGGATAGCCGGCCTCCGCCAGGAGCTTCTTGGCCTGCGCGGGGTTGTAGGGATGCGCGGGCGTCGGCCAGAAGAAGTCGAACGTGCTCGGGATGATCCCCCACGAGATCTTCGAGAACCCGAGCGTCTCGGCCTGGTTGATGGCCTTCCGATCGAGGGCGAGGTTGGCGGCCAGCCGCACGCGGCGGTCGTGCCACGGAGACTTCGGATCCCACTGGTCGACGAAGGCGAGCCAGAACGTGCCCTGGATTACCGTCGGCTTCAGGGTGAGACCTGGCGTGCGCCGAAGCTCCTCGGCCAGCGCGCCGCGGATGGAGTAGACGATGTCGACCTCACCCCGCTTGAGCGCGGCCAGGCGGGTGGACTCGTCGGGGATGACCTTGAAGACCAGCCGCTTCACGCTGGGCGTCTTGCGCCAGTAGCCGTCGAACGCTTCCAGCACCAGCTCCACGCCGGGGGTGAAGGAGACGAACTTGTAGGGGCCGGCGCCGACGGGGGTCTTCTTGAATCCCTCGTCGCCCACCTTCTCGACGTATTTCTTGGGCACGATCCAGCCCGCGCCGGAGGCCGTCGCGTAGAACGTCATGAAGTCGGGCCACCGGTCCTTGAGCCGGAAGCGGACGTGGGTGGCGTCGGGCACCTCCACGGCGGCGACCCGATCCTTCATGGCCTTGGCCGCCGTCCCGCGATAACGCTCGAACGAAAACTTCACGTCGTCCGCGGTCACCGGATCGCCGTTGTGGAACCGGGCGCCCTTGCGCAGCACCATCTCGTAGACCCGGCCGTCCGGGGAAGCGTTCCATGATTCGGCCAGCGACGGCGACATCGGATTACCCGGCATGGGCTTGGCCATCGCGTCGTGGAGGGCGTAAAGGACCATGAACGGCGTGATCATCCCTGGCGTCTCCGCCGGATCGAACCACGTCGGCGCCAGCGTGATGTGCACCCCCCACGTCATCTGCCCCTCGGGCGCGGCCAGCGCCGGCCAGGCGCCCGCAAGGACCGTCACGACGAGAACAACGCTGACAAGTAAGTAGGACACTAGACCCTTCAAGGGTTTCCTCGCTTTCAACTTGAACCGATTCCGTTGGAGTGTAGACGGAAGGTGACAGCCAGTCCAGCCATCGCGGTGTCCCGGGCCTCAGTACCCACGCTGATCGCGGAAGGCGTTCTGTCCTCGTCGAAGCGACCAGCTCGGCGCCGGCTCACACCAGGCGGTCGCGAAGACGCGAGCTGAGGCCGTCGACGACCATGACCATCGCGACGGTCACGAGCAGCACGGTGGAAGCGGCCGGATAGTCGATGAGACGCAGGTAGGTCTGCAGATAAAACCCGATGCCGCCCGCCCCCACGAATCCCAGCACGGTGGCGGCGCGGATGTTCGACTCCAGGCGATAGAGCACGTACGAAAGGAACAGTGGCAGCACCTGCGGCAGCACGCCGAAGCGCAGCACCTGAAGTCGCGTGGCCCCGGTGGCCATGACGGCGTCCACCGGTCCGGGGTCGATGCCCTCGATGGTCTCGGAGTAGAGCTTCGCGAGCGACGTGGTGGTGTAGGCGATCACGGCGAGCACGCCGGGGAAGGGGCCGAGGCCGACCGCCGCCACGAAGATCAAGGCGTACACGAGCGTGTCCACGCTCCGGAAGAAGTTGAGCACCGTTCGCGCGGGGTAGAAGACCCCCGGCGGCACCACGTTGCGCGCGGAGAGGAAGCCCAGCGGCAACGCGAGTACCGCCGCGACCGCGGTGCCGAGCAGCGCGATCTCCACCGTGGCCAGCGCGCCGGCCAGCGCCTGGGGTAGCACGCGGAGGTCGGGCGGCAGCATCCGCCGCAGGAAGTCGAACATCCAGGGCAGGCCGCGGATGAACCGCACCGGATCGGCGCCCGTGTCCCACGCCACCCAGGCGAGGGTCACCACCGCGACGAAGACGGCGGCCCGTCTCATGCGGCGGGCGCGTCGGCGTAGAGCGCGTTCGCCACCGCGGGCGTGACGGCCGACGGCGGACCATCGAAGACCACGCGGCCGCGCCGAAAGCCGATGACACGGCTCGCGTAGGCCAGCGCCGTCTCGAGCTGGTGCTGACTGACCACCAGCGTGAGGCCGCGGTCGACGTTGATCCGTCGCAGGATGTCCATGATGCTGCTCGCGAGCCCGGGATCGAGGCTCGCCGTCGGCTCGTCGGCCAGGATCACGTCCGGCTCCTGGGCCAGCGCACGCGCGATGGCCGCGCGTTGCTGCTCGCCACCCGACAGCGTGTCGGCGCGGCGGCCGGCGAGATGGGCGAGCCCGACCTGCTCCAGACACTCGAGGGCCAGGCGCCGGTCGGGCTCGGGGAAGCGTCCGAGGAGGCTCGGCAGGGGCGCGACGTAACCGAGGCGGCCGGCCAGGACGTTGTCGAGCACGCTCGCGCGCCGCACGAGATTGAACTGCTGGAAGACCATCCCGATGTGACGGCGGACCACGCGGAGCTCGGCGGCGGCGGCCCCGGTCACCGCGTGACCGGCGATGGTGACGCGGCCCGCGGTGGGCTCGACGAGACGATTGAGTGCGCGCAGGAACGTGGTCTTGCCGGCGCCGCTGCGTCCGAGGATGACGACGAATTCGCCGGCGCCGATCTCGAGATCGACACCGTCGAGCGCCACCGTCGCGGGCGGCAACACCACGCGCAGCCCGGCCACGTCGATCATGCGGTCAGGCACGGGGGCGCTCAGCGGGGCCGGATGCTGAGCAGGTCGACCGCGGCGCGCACGGGATCGTAGTCACGGTCCTCGGCGGGCTCGAAGCCGTCGATACCGTAAAGACGGTTGAGCAATGCCGCGTGGGCCGGGCCGCGGATCTGCATCAGCGCCGCGCGCAGGCGGTCACGAACGGCAGGTTCGAGGCCGTCGCGAGAGGCGATGCCCGCCTCGGGGATCTCCGGCGTTTCCGCCACCCAGACGATGCGCTCCCGCTCGGCGGGGTCCTTGATGTATTGCTCCCGGGCCAGGTCGAACGACGCGATGGCGTCCACGTGCCCGTTCTGCAGCGCGCGCATGGCGGCGTCGTGCGAGCCCGCGAAGACGACTTCGCGGAAGAAGGTCTTGGGATCACGATTCTTGACGAGCCCGCGCTGGATCAGCATCACCATCGGATAGATGTACCCGGAGGAGCTGGCCGGATCCACGAAGGCGATCGTCTTGCCCTTCAACTGATCGAGCGACGTCAGCTTCGATTCCTTGCGCACGAAGAGGCGTGAGGTGAAGGAGGTCTTCCCGTGCCACTGGTTTCGCACGAGGATCGTTGCTTTCGCCTCGCGGTTGGCCAGCACGTAGCCGGCCGGATGCACGAAGGCGAGGTCCGCCGTGCGGTTGCGCAGTGCCTCGATGACGGCCGCGTAGTCGGAGGCGACCGTGACCCGCAGGGGCATGCCGGCAAGCTGGCCGAGCACCTTGGCGAAGTCCTCGCCGGCGGCGAGCAGATCCGTCGGCTTCTGGGACGGCGTGAGCACGAGATGAAGGGGACGCTGGGCCCCGGCCCGTCGCGTCCGGCCGAGGGCGGCCAGCGTGGCGAGCAACGTGAAGCGACGTCGCGTCAGGGACGTGGTGACCACAGCGCGAGCATAGACGACGCTCGCCGGGGCTGGCAACCGACGTCGCGTCCGACGGTGTCGTTCGGGCGCGGCCTGTCGTCCAGTTCGCGGTCAACGATCGGGTGGTCAGTCCGGGGTCGGTGGGGGAGCGATCAGAACCGGCGGCCGAGGCAGATGGGGCACTCGCTACCCGGCCGCTCGAGCAGACAGTGGCCACAGTACCAGCCGGCACCGGCCTCGATGAGCTCGTGCCCACAATCTTCGCAGCGCTCGCGCTCGAACACAGGCGTTTGGTGGAACATGCAGTGAGCGATCATCTCTATGGTCGACATCATCTGTCCTCTTGAGCCGGATATCGGCTCGAAGAGCCGTGACCTTGAACCGGGTCGGTGGGAGGCCGGCCGTTCGGCTGGCCCCGGTCTTTTCCAAGTGCTACGATCCCGGCACGTCCCACGGTTTCGGGAGGAGAACGACATGGAAAAGCACGGGTTGCGGGTCATGGACAGCGACTTGCCCACGATGGAGCCGGACGACCTGTGGACCCGATACCTCGACGAGCCGCTCCGGAAGTTTGCCCCGCGCTTCGTGCGCTCCTCGGAAGGCTCGCCCGACTGCGCGCGCCTCTATCCGCGCGCGATGCCGGCCGGCCAGCGGGCGGCTGGCCGCTGAGGGCGGCGCGATGCCGCTCAGCGCCGCCGAGTACACGACCTCGCTGCTGGACGAAGCGCGCGCCACGCACCCGTGGCTGCATCACCCGCTGTTCCAGCTCATCTGGGACGGCACGCTCGGTCGCGCGCAGGTCCAGCAGGTGATCCGCCAGCAGGGCTGCTTCTTCCTGGACACGCTCCGTCACGCTGCGTGGAAGATCATCTCGGTCGGCGGCTACACGCCGACGTACGCGGATCTGGAGCGGCAGCGCTCGCTGATTCCGCTCGTGGTGGAGGAGGGCGGGGAGGACACCGTCGGCGGGAAGAATACCGCCCACGCGTTCCTGTTCGTGCGGCTCGCGGAGGCGCTGGGCATCAGCCGCGACGAAGTGTTCAACACGGAGTACCTGCCGACCACGATCATCGAGAAGAACGAGCTGTTCACCCTGCAGCGGTCGTCGACCCTGGAGGCGCTCTGCGGCGGGAACATCGCGACCGAATCCATCAATCCCATCCACGTGGGCAAGATGGCGGCGGCGATGGAGAAGCACTACGGTGTGTCGGGCGAACCGCTCGACTTCTACCACGTCCACGCCGAGGTCGAGGGAGACCACGCCGAGCGCGCCGTGCGCATCATCTCGCAGCTCGCGGTGACCGACGCCGACCAGGCGCGCGGCCGGCTGGCCATGCGCCGCGCCATCACCGCGCGAAGGATCTGCGCGGACGGGATGCTGGAGGCCTTCGTCAGGGGGAGATGATGACGCGCTCTTCGGTCGTAAAGCTCTTGATCCGCCCGATGAACGTGGCGCCGTCGGCGTAGAGCGCCTTGCCCTCCGGCGAGGCGAGCGCGCGCGCCATCGTCTCCCGGTCGTCGTACCAGAGCTCGGCGATCCCGTCGATGGCGACGTCCAGCTCCGGAACGTCCGGCCGCTTCCGCTCCCCGGTGATCAGCGACAGCACGTAGCGGCGCACGCCCGGCACCGTCCGCGCCATCGGCGCGTGCACCTCCACCCAGTGCTGCACGAACTGCTCGTGGGTCAGGTGCGGCTTGCGGACGAGCAGCGACAGGCTCTTGATCATGGGGATGCTCCTTCGTGCCGAGATGCGGCCAGCGACCGCCGCACATCGGCGCCGCTCAGAGGGTGTGAGGGAATTCGAGGCGCGCCCCGGCGGAGCCGTGGCGCTCCGAGCGGTGGGGATGTCGAGGCGCGCCCCCGGGTTGCCCGGGGGCGGACCCGCCGAGGGGGTTTCGAGGCGGGCCCCCGGGGTTACCGGGGGCCGCCCCGCGCAGGGGGGGGGGGTTTGGGGGCCAAAAAGGGGCCCCCCACAAAA
>JBGPXN010000072.1:0-21427 GCA_041492755.1 Methylomirabilia bacterium
GCGCCCACCGCTGCCACGGGCGCTCCGTCAGGGGCGTCAGCGCGTCCGGCGTCGGATAGTCCCGCAGGAAGGCCTGGCCCCACCGGCTCTTGAGGTCGTCCACGACCTCCAGCGCCCGCGGGTAGTACGCCTTGAGGGCGGCCGTGAGTTGGTTGAGCAGGCGCGTCTGCTGCCGCACCTGCCGGGTGTAGTCGCGGGTCAGCCCCTTGAGTTCCTGGGCCGCTTCGGAGCTCGGCCGCAGGGGCGCCAGATGGCCGTGATCGGTGCGCAGGAAGGTGGCCAGCACGCGCGCGTCGAAGGGGTCGCTCTTCGCGCCACTCATCCGGAAGCGATCCCGGGCCCGGTCCACAGCTTTGGGATTGATGGGATAGACCAGGACCCCGTGGTCCAGCAGGAAGTCCACGATCCGGCCCTCCGGCTTCTCGATCGCCGCCCACAGCTCGCGCCCTCCGGCGCGCCGTTCGTCGAGCCACCGGCCAAACTCGCTCAGGCCCTCCACGGTCTGGGCCACGGTGCGGCTCAGGATCTTCGTCCCGGCTTCGTCCTCCACCCACACGGCATGGTCAGCATCCGCCCAATCCACTCCCAGGTAGTCGCGCATCGTTCCTCCCAGCCGCCCTCTCTGGGCCACGGCGTGCACGGCGCGCGTCAGCGAGCGGGAACGGCCGGCTCCCCCTATATCGGCCCTCGGTGGGGCAACCTCCTATGAAGCCTTCGGCCGTTCACTCACGAGGCGGGACAGTCCCCACGGGATCCTTAGAACCGGATGGGTATGGAATGGTCCTCATCCCCGCGAGCTCGGTGACACCCTTCACTACGCGGAGATCATATAGGGGTATGGGGGGCCATATCGGGGCCCCCCATGTACTCAGACCGCCGCTCTTCGAGCGGCGGGAGAGGCTTCGGGGGTCCCACTCCGGCTGGCTGGCAGAGGCCACACCGGTGCCACCCGCGCGGTGTTGCGAGCAACACGCATGACCGCTCGACGCTAGGAGACTGACTTGGCGATCATCGACTGGGGGCGTGAGGTCTGCGGTGGGCTCGGCACCGTGTCGATGCGCGAGTGGCTTTGTACCAACGGCATCGGCGGGTTCGCGTCCGGCACCGTGGCCGGGCTCCTGAGCCGGCGTTACCACGGCCTGCTGGTGGCCGCGCTGGCGCCGCCGCTCGGGCGCACGCTGCTGGTCTCCAAGCTCGAGGAGGACGTCGACTACGGCGGCGTCGCCTTCCCGCTGTCGGCCAACCAGTGGGCCGACTCCACGGTCGATCCCAATGGCTACCGTCAGCTCGAGCGCTTCCGCCTGGACGGGACCACGCCGGTGTGGTCCTACGCGTGCGCCGACGCTCTCGTCGAGAAGTCGGTGTGGATGGAGCCCGGCGCGAACACGACGTACGTGCGCTACCGGCTCGTCCGCGCGCAGGAACCGCTGCGCCTGGCCCTCCGTGCCCTCGTGAACTACCGCGATTACCACGCCACGACACGCGCCGACGGTTGGCGCATGGACGTGCGGCCGGTGGGGCACGGGCTCCGCGTCGTCGCCTTCGATGGTGCCCGGCCGGTGCTCGTCCTTGCCGACCAGGGCGAGGCAAGCGTCTCCCACGACTGGTATCGCGCGTTCGCGCTGCTGCGTGAGCGCGAGCGCGGCCTGGACTACGAGGACGACCATCTCCACGCGGGCACCATCCGGTGCGAGCTGCAGCCGGGCACCGCCCTCACCGTGGTGTTGTCGGCCGAACCCGAGCCGTCGCTCGACGGCGAGGCGGCGTGGAAGCGCCGGCAGGCGTGGGAGGCGGACATCCTCGCGCAGTGGCGCAAGCAGCCGGCCGCCGAGACGGCGCCGCCGTGGGTCGAGCACCTCGCGCTCGCCGCCGATCAATTCGTGGTGCGCCGGCCGCTCCAGAACGATCCCGGGGGCATGACGGTCATCGCCGGGTACCACTGGTTCGGCGACTGGGGCCGCGACACCATGATCAGCCTCCCCGGTCTGGCCCTGGCCACCGGGCGGCCGAAGGTGGCGCAGCAAATCCTGAGAACGTTCGCGCGCTTCGTGGACAAGGGGCTCCTGCCCAACCGGTTCCCGGACAGCGGCGAGACCGCCGAGTACAACACGGTGGACGCGACGCTCTGGTATTTCGAGGCGATTCGCCGGTACCAGGAGGCGACGGGCGACGAAGGACTCGTCAAAGAGCTCTACCCGGTGCTGGAAAGCATCCTCCAGTGGCACCGCCAGGGCACGCACTACAGCATTGGCGAAGACCCGGCCGACGGACTGATTCGGGCGGGGGAACCCGGCGTTCAGCTCACGTGGATGGACGCCAAGGTCGGCGAGTGGGTGGTGACGCCGCGCATCGGCAAGCCGGTCGAGATCAACGCGCTCTGGTACAACGCGCTCCGCGCGATGGCGGGCTTCGCCGCCGTCATGAAGCGTCCGACCGCGCCGTGGACCGAGCAGGCCGAGCGAGTGGCGCGCGGCTTCGAACGCTTCTGGAACGACGGGGCCGGCTATTGCTACGACGTCATCGACGGCCCGAGTGGTGGCGCCGACACCGCGCTGCGCCCGAACCAGATCTTTGCGGTATCGCTGTCGGAGAGCCCACTCTCGCCCGAGCGTCAGCGTCGGGTGGTCGACGCGTGTGGGCGGCATCTGCTCACCTCGTACGGGCTGCGGAGTCTCGCCCCCGGACACCCCGACTATCGCCCCTGGTACGGCGGCAATCAGCGCGAGCGTGACGGCGCCTATCACCAGGGCACGGTGTGGGGGTGGCTGCTCGGACCGTTTGCGCTCGCCCACTTCAAGGTCCACGGCGACGCGGAGACGGCGCTCGGCCTCCTGGCGCCGATGGCCCAGCACCTCAGCGACTACGGAGTCGGCAGCATCGCCGAGATCTTCGACGGCACGGCGCCCTTTCGGCCGGGCGGCTGCATCGCCCAGGCGTGGAGCGTGGCCGAGACGCTGCGCGCCTGGTGCACGATCACCACGGCGTCGAAGTCGGCGGCGTCGGCGTCTTCGGCCTCACCCCGCCGCCGCGCGCGCTAGCCTCCCCCGGTCAGCGGACGAGTGAGTACATGGGGGGCCCCGACATGGCCCCCCATACCCCCCCACGCTCGGAGCGCCCCGGGGAACCCGTGGCGCTCCTCGATACCCCCCGCGCGCCTCGAATTCCCTCACACCCTCTGAGCTCATCGCGGGCCCTGGCATGGCCCCCGATACCGCCACCGCTCGGCGGGCGCCGGGGAACCCGGCGACCGCCTCGATCACCGGGATTCGTTCACACCCTCTGACTCAGCGCCCGGCCGTTGGTTCGAACACGTGCTCGGCGATGAGCTGCGCAACGAGCTCGTGGCCGCGATCGTTCCAGTGGGTGTCATCGCGCCAGTAGAGCAACTCCCGCTCGGCGTAGGGCCGGAGCAGCGGGTAGAGATTCAGCCCCTCGAAGTCGTGCCGGCGGGCCAGCGCCGCGAGATACCTGATCAGGTACGGCTCGTCGCTCACGCCCTGCAGGCCGGCAAACCGCGGCGCGTACAGGCGCGCGTCACTGGGCGCGATGACGACGGTGACGTGGAAGCCGGCGCGCGTGGCCAGCGCGCGCATGTCGGCGAAGACCCGCTCGAGCCGGGGGCGGTTGGGATGGCCCTGCACGGCGGCCTCCGAGCGCGCCGCGCGCTCGACGTACGCGGGGTGAAACAGCTTGTAGCCCAGCTGCGGCGACTGGTAGAGCGGGATGCGGCGGCGGCGCGCCTCGGTCACGAGCGGGTCGTCCGGCGACGGCGCCCCGCGTCCGGTGCGGATGACGAGATCGCCGGTGAGCGCGCGGCGCAGCAGACTGCGCCCGCGAACCCCGTCCCGCCCCTCGCGCACGGCATCGCGCACGAGATCGAGCGGGCCCTCGGCGTCCGGATCGGACGGCAGTCGGCGCGGCGGGTCGTAGTCGTCGTCGAGGTCGTTCGCTTCGGTCAGCATCCAGATGACGTGACGAGGCCGCGCGCCGCTCGCCAGCACGTGCTGGAGGATCAACAGCTCCTGGAGCGGCGAGGCGCCCGTGATCCCGAGGTTGTACACGGGCCGGCCGATCAGGGCTTCCAGCCGTTCCACCCAGATGCGCGGCTGGTCCGTCGAGCCGAACGTGTAGGAGTCGCCGAGCGCGAAGATCTCCGACGTCTCGAACGGGCTCGTGTCCCGGAAGCCGTGAGCGTCGATGCGAAACGTCTCGTACCGGCGCTCGGCGACGGCGGCGAACAGGCGAGACGACTGGAGCAGCGCATCGGACGCAAGATCGCCGTAGCGGAACCCGGCCGCGCTCGCGTTCGGGCGGTAAATCTGGAAGTTTCGCTCCGTCGGGTAATACCGCCGGATGTCGCGGGTGACCTCCCGGTTCTCGGCGTCCGCCCTCGGCGGCCGGGCCGCCGAGCCGCTGGCGGCTCGCTCCCAGGCGGCGTAGCTCTGATCGACGACGAGCAGGGCGAGCGCGGTGGCGCCGCTCACGGTGGCGATGCGGAGCAGACGCTCCGGCACGGGACGTCGCCGGAGCACGACGTAGAGTCCGGCCCAGAGCCCGAGCAGCGCGGCGCCCGCGAGCGCCCACCACGCGCGGAGCACCGCCGGCCAGCGCTCCGGAATCAGCGCGAGCGACAGATAGGCGAGCAGCAGCCAGAAGGCAAGCGCGACGAGCCCGGTCGTCAGCGCGGGGACGCGCCGCGACGGGGGATCGTGCGGTACGCGGCCAGCGCTGACGTGTTCGCCGCCGGTGACGCTCACGGCGCCGGGATCACGGCGCCGGGATCAGGACGACGCGAGCACGCGGCCGAGACGCGCCGCCCCGGCTCCCGCCGCGAGACCGGCCAGGGCGGTGAGCGCACATCCTTGGCATTGTACTGTCCGCTTGGTTCAAAGCGGCGGATGACCTGGCCGCGCGGCGGCCAGCACAACCGGCTCGAGGCCCGGTAGGGGCCGCTCAGCGGCCGGCGGCCAGCCGTCGAAGGTGGGGGCCGGTGAGGCGCGTCAGGATCCAGCGCCTTTCGAGCCGCGCGCCGAGACCACGATAGAACCGGATGGCCGGCGCGTTCCAGTCGAGCACCGACCACTCCATGCGCCCGCAGCCCTTTTGCACGGCGATGCGGGCGATGGCCTGGAGCAGGGCGCGACCGCCGCCGCGTCCGCGCTCTTCGGGGAGGATGAAGAGGTCCTCGAGCCAGAGGCTTGGGCGCGCCAGGAACGTCGAGTAGGCGAACAGGTAGAGCGCGAGGCCGATCGGGCGGCGACCGCGGTAGCAGATGAGCGCCTCGAAATAGGGCCGGCGCCCGAAGCCGTGCCGGCGAAAGCGCTCCACCGTCGCCGTGACCTCGGGCGCGAGCCGCTCGTACTCGGCGAGCCCCTTGACGAGCTCGAGGATGGTCGGAACGTCGGCGGCGGTGGCGCGCCGGAGACGAAGCTGGCCGTCACTCGGGTCGGACGTTACCCGGCTTCGCGCCTTCTGCGGCCGGCCGGCGTTCCGTGCCTCGCGCCGCCTCGCCGGTTGCGGTCGGCGGCCGTTTCGTGGACCGCGTTGCGCCGGCCGTGCCGCGCGGCGGCTCACGGCGCCGCCACCGCGACCAGCATCTCGGTGTATGCCCGCACGCCTCCGTGGAGGTTCTCGAGCAGCGTCTCCACGGTTTCGCGTCCGAGGGCGTCCCAGTCCACGCGGCTCCTTCCGTGCAGCCGAGCCGACGCGGCCGGCCGCCGTCGCCGTCGAGTCTAAAGCAAAGTGGCGAGCGCGTCAGCGCGCGCGGTGGGTCCAGGCGAGGAGGTCGTCCAGCGGGCGGGTGTTCAGGACCTGCTCGGGGCCGATCCCGGCCCGGCGCGCGATGCCGACGCCGAGCTCGACGTTGTCGAGGTTCGACAGGTCGTGCGTGTCGGTGCTGATCGCGAGCGGGATGCCGAGTTCGGCGGCCCGGCCGGCGTGCGCGTCGTGAAGGTCCATGCGAGAAGCGTCGCCATCTCGTAGAAGAGGCGCGCCAACTCGAAGTTTTTCACATGGCCCATGATACACTCGGCCCCCGGTGATAGCCCCGTGGTGCTGGGATCTCATCGAACCCTACTTGCGCCGCAATCTCCTGAACCGTGGCGTGGAGCGGCCGAGCCGGCGGCAAGTCCTCGAGGAATTCGGGCGGGTGTGGCCCGAGTTCACCGCCACCATCGGTGTGCAGGAGCCGTTCGCGGGCACGATCCGGTTCAAGTGGTTGGCTCGTATGGTCACCGGCGAGATGGAGCCGTTCCTGGCCGATCCCGAAGGGTGGATCCGGGAGCGCTACGGTGGTGGCAAGTTCAAGATGAACCTGCACCACGGCCTGCACTTCGTGAACACCAAGAACTTCAAGCCCGAGGGCGAGCCCCGCTGGCGCGAGGCGCCGGCGCTGCAGCTCGACTGAGGGGAGGCGACCCACATGCCGAGAGATGACACTCGTGCGGTGTTGAAAGCTTTCGGCGTCGCCGTCACCAATCTGGAGAAGGCCATCGACGAGAAGGCCCCCCTGGCGCAGATCTTCGAGTGGGACGCCGTGCTCGCCGACCGCCTGCGCGAGGTCACTAACCTCGTAGACCGGCTGCGTAGCCGTCGCATCGCGTGACCGCGACGGCTCCTGTCGACGCGTCCGGCGTAGAGATCACCCTCGACCGGCCGCCGCGCCGGATCGTCTCGCTCATCCCCAGCACTACCGAAACGCTCTGCCGGCTCGGCCTCGCCGACGCGCTGGTCGGAATCACCGCGTATTGCCGGGAGCCGCGCGAGGCGCTCGCCGGCAAGACGCGGATCGGCGGCGAGAAGGATCCCGACCTCGCGCGCATCCGGGATCTCAGTCCGGATCTCGTCATCGCCAACGTGGAGGAGAACCGGGCCGCGGACGTGGAAGCGCTGCGTGGCTGGGGCATTCCGGTTTGGGTGACCTATCCGCGCACGGTGGCCGAAGGGATCCGGATGGTTCGTGAGCTCGGTGATATCACCGGCGCGACCGCCCGCGCATCGGCGCTCGCCGACGCGCTCGATCGTCTCCTCGCCGACGTGCGCGTGGCCACCGCGCGCCGGCCGCCGGTCTCGGTGTTCTACGCCATCTGGCGCGAGCCCTACATGACGATCGGCGCGGATACCTACATCCACGACATGCTGGCGACGTGCGGCGGCGCCAACGTGTTCGCGGACCGGCCGGAGCGTTATCCGGCCGTGTCGCTCGACGAGGTCGCGGCGCGCGGACCGCGCGTGATCTTGTTGCCGGACGAGCCGTTCCGTTTCCGCCGCGCCCACCTGGCCGACTTCACGCCGTATGGGGACATCCCGGCCGTCCGTGACCGCCGCCTTCACCTTGTCGACGGCAAGCCGTTTTCCTGGCACGGCCCGCGGATCGCCGACGCGCTGGGCACGCTCCCCAGCCTGTTCGAGGTCTGACACCATGCCTGGTCGCCCACCCAGCATCCTCGTGCTCGACTTCGACGGTGTGCTCTGTGACGGCATGCGCGAGTACTTCGGCGCGTCGTGGCGCACCTACGAGCGCCTGTGGGGCGCGCCGTCGATGTCCGCCGACGATCTCTTCCCGCGGTTCTCGCGGTTGCGGCCGGTGGTGGAGACCGGCTGGGAAATGCCGGTGGTGCTCCGTGCGCTGATGGCGGGCAAGGCCGAGGCGGATCTGCTCCGGGGCTGGAGCGCGGCGCAACACGTCGACGCGGGCGTGACGCGCGAGCAGCTCGGCCGGACGCTCGATCGCGTGCGCGAGGAGTGGATCGGCAGCGACCTCAACGGGTGGCTCGCGAGCCACCGATTCTATCCCGGCGTCATCGACCGCGTGCAGAAGGCCGCGAACGCCGGCGTCCACGTCGTCATCGCGACGACCAAGGAGGGCAAGTTCGCCCGCCTGCTCGTGGAGTCGGCGGGGCTCGAGCTGCCCGCGGAGCAGGTGCTCGGCAAGGAAGTGCGCCGGCCCAAGCTGCAGGTGTTGCGCGAGACGCTCGCGGAGGTGCGCGCGCGCGGTAATGCGCAACCGATCGCCTGGTTCGTGGAGGACCGGCTGGAGACGCTCCGCTCGGTCATCACCGAGCCCGATCTCGCCGACGTCGGGCTGTTCCTCGCGGCCTGGGGCTATAACCTTCCACCCGATCACGAAGCCGCGCGTGCCGACGGCCGCGTCCGCTTGCTGGGGCTGAACGACTTCGCCGCCGACTTCGCCGACTGGCCGTAAACGCAGGTTCGAATCGCGTCGGCCACTCGCCGGGACGGCGCCGTCATTCGGAGCGGTCGTTCGGCCGGCGCTCCCGTGGTGGCATCAGCGCGACCGCTGGTGAGCCGATGCCGCGCGCTTCCCGTCATCGTGTTTGTCGTGATGACGGTCGTGATCACGATCGTCGTCGCGGTGATCGCCGTGACGGCGGTCGTCGTCGTCGTGGCCGCCGTAGCGGTGGTCGTCGTCACGGTCATCGCCATGCTTACCCGGTCGGGATGCCGGCTTCACCGTGAAGGTCACCGTCTCGCTATCGCGCAACCCGCCCCGATCGGTCGCACGGAAGGTGATGGTGAAGGCACCGACCTGGCTCGCCGTCGGCGTCCAGGCGAAGGCCCCGGTCCTCGGGTCGAGCGTCGCGCCGGTGGGCAGCCCGTTGGCGCCATACGTCGGCGCGTCACCGTCGCGGTCGCTGGCCTGCAGCGTGAAGCGCAGCGGCGAGCCGACCGTCACCGTCCGGGGGCCGGGCGAAGCCAGCTCGGGTGTCCGGTTCAGCTCCATGACCGGCCGGATCTGGCCGAAGAAGATCCGCACCGTGTCGTCGTGCGTGTTGACGGTGGTCAGGAGCTGCACGGCGTTGAACGGCACGGCGTAGTCGGCGCGCGTGCGCTGGTTTTGCCCGAGCTCACGCCGGCCGCACGCCGGGCCCCAGTCGGGGTCACCGACGCGGGTGCCGTCCCACACGTCGTTGAACCGCGCCCCGTCGTTGCCGGGGGCCTGGTCCAGGTAGTTGCAGCCGATCAGGCTCTCGAAGTTGCCGTTCCGCACGGTGTGGAAGCCGTGCTCGTAGTGCCGCCGCCGGTCCGTCGCGTCGTCGTTGACGAAGCTGATCTGCACGTCGACGAACTCGCGCAGGCTCTCGTCGCCATGTCCCCAGAGTTGCACGCCCACGTAGTCGACGTAGCCGTAGCCGATCTCGCGGCCACTCCCGTCGACCAGCGGCGTGCCGAGGGCACGCAGCTCGCTGCGCACGCGCTCCGGGATGGCGAGCCTGGCCGCATTGTGGGTGAGCATGACGCCCGGCACGTTGCGCTGGGCGTCGGTCAGCTTCGTGGTGCCGGGGAACTGGCCGGGCTCGCCGGCGGAGCCGTCGATGAGCTGCGTCTGCAGCTGGTCGATGCACACCCGCACCCGCGCCGGTTTGCCGCCGAGGTCGATGTAGTACGCGCCCGGGATGGCGGGATCGCCCACGACTTCATAGGACACCGGCCGGTCGGCGTCGGGGATGCGGATGCCGAGCTGCGCGGCCGTGAACCCGTAGATCCGGAACAGCGTGCCCCGCGAGCGCGTGTGGCCCGACGCGCCGTTGGCGTCATACGGCCACAGGGCCGGGTTGAAGGGGCCGCTGATGCCATTGCGTTGCCGGATGCCGGCATCCGACGAGGTGAGCACGCGGCTGTTGCGGAAGTAGGTGATCTCGCGGAAGTCCACGAGCAGGCACGCTTCGGTCGCCTCCGTGGACCTGATCGTGATCGTGGCGGTGCCCGTCGCGGGTCCGTAGACGCCGTTGCCGGGGAAGGTGCCGACCACCTGATACGAGCCCGGATTCACCGGGGGCGTGGCCGAGCCGTTGTAGGTGAAGGTCAGCGGCGTCAGGAGCTCGCCGTTGACGCCGGTCACCGTCCCCGTGGCGGGATGTGGCTGACCGTCGAAGAAGAACTCGCCGCCGGTCACGCTGATCGTGACCGGCGACGCCAGGATCACCAGCGAGCCGGTGCCGCTGGCCGGTCCGTAGTTGCCTCCGCCGGTGAACGTACCCACCACGGGATAGGCTCCGGGGTTCACGGGCGCGGCCGGCGAGCCGTTGTAGGTGAACGTGAGACCCGACAGCACCTCGCCGCTCACCCCGATCACGGTGCCGGTCGCCCCGCGCGGCAGCCCGGTGTACGGGTAGGTCGCGTTGTCGATCACCACCAGCGGCGTGGCGGGCGTGAGGGTGATGGTCCCGCTCGCGGTGGCCGCGTTGTAGTTGCCGTTGCCGCCGAACGTCCCGACCACGGCGTAGGTCCCGACCGTGTGCTGGGGCGGGACCGGAGAGCCATTATAGGTGAAGGTCGGAGTGCCGAGACTCTCGCCGCCGACTCCGACGACCGCGCCGCTGGCCGGATGTGCATTGCCGTCGTAGACCGCGGAGAAGCTCGCAACGCTCACCGTCGCCAGCGCCCTGTTGATGGTGATCGTCGTCTGCGCGGACGCGGGCTGGTACTGGAGGCTGCCCGGGAACGACGCCACCACCGCGTAGACGCCGGCGTTCACGGGCGGGGTGGTCGATCCGTTGTAGGTGATGACGACGGCAAGGGGCTCACCGTTCGGGCCCGTGGCGGAGGCGATGGCAGGATGCGCCATGCGGTCGTACGTGTACGTGCCGCCGGTGACCGTCACCGTGGGCTGCGGGGTCGTGCTGGGAATGATCGTGATGGTGGCCGTCGCCGAGGCCGAGCGGTAGGCCGCGTTGCCGGGGAAGCTGGCGACGGCCGTGTACGTCCCGGGGTTGACGGGCACCGTGACCGGAGCAGCGTTCTGATCGGTATACGCGATCGTCACCGGCGACAGCAGCTCGCCCTGCGCGCCCAGCGCCGTCGCGGTCGCCGGATGCGGGGCGGAATCGAACACGAACACGCCGCCCGTGACGTCGATGGTCGGGCGTGGCAGGTAGACCGGGATGTCGACGAAATCCGGCGGCGTGGGGCCGCCCCCGCAGAGGGCGGAGGTGCGCGTGGCCGACGGCGTGATCGGACCGACGTACAGGTCGCCGATGCACAGACGCATGTCGATGACCACGGCGCTGCCGCCACCGCTGGCGTTGAGGTGCCCTTTGTTCGTGTCGGGCACTCCGGCCGTCAGCCCGCCTCCGGTGATCTGGCCGTTGTACGAGCGAACGACGATGCTTCCGCGTCCGTCCGGAATCGACAGGCCGCCGACGGCGCGCACAGAGCTGTCTGCGAGGTCGACGTTGGATCGCACGTCGGCCGCCTGGAGCAGGCTGGCGGGCTGCGTCACGGGGCCGGCCGCCTCGAGCGTGATCTTGCCGCCGACCCCGTTCCCGAACTCCGCATTCGCGGCGTCGGCGTTGAACGCGCGCCCCTGGCTGGTGATCTTTCCATTGAGTGATTTGACGTCGATGAATCCCCCCTTCGCGCTGGAGGCGAGCTGCCGGGCGGAGACCGCATAGGCGGAGCGACTGACGGTGGCCTTGCCGTCGACGGTGATGTCGCCCTTGGCGAACAGGTCGACCCAGCTGCAGCAGACGCCCTGGAACCCCATGAGGCCCGAGCCGGTCTCAGCCATCACCGAACCGTTGTTGGGGGACAGATTCCTGATCGCGAGCTTGCCGCCCGACCACACCTCGACGCAGGCGGTGGCGTCGGCGGGCTTGCCGGGCCGGAACGGCCCGGTGCAGCGGTTGGGCAGCCCGTCCGGGACGATGCCTCCGATCGACTCCACGCGCCCGAGGATCTCCGTGTCGCAGCCGCTCTCGAGATGGACGAGATCCGAGCCGGGCTCCAGCCCTCGGCTGCTCACGCGGCCGTTGATGTCGATGGTCAGCTTGCACGCGGCCGCGATGGTGATGGGGCCGCCCCGCGGCCGGGTGGTGCCGCCGACCACCGAATTTCCGCTGGCGGCTTCGACCACGCCGTCCACCCGGACGTCGCCGTCGTCGCTGACGATGGAGATCTCACCGGCCGGACACTGCCCCGACGCTTCGATGCGGGCGCCGTTCTGGAGCGTGACGTGACCGCGGGTCGAACCGATCACGATGGTGCCGGCCTTGCCGCTGCCCGAGCACCCCGTTGGATCGGAGTTGGCGGAGACGATGGCTCCGCTCGTGCCGTTGCCTTGCAGGACGACGTCGCCGGTGGCGGCGATGGTGAGCGTGGCGGCGATGCCACCGGGGTTGGGGCCAAACGCGTCGGCGTCGCCGACGATCGCGGCCGCGCCCGCCGTCGCGGGCACCTCGATGGTCAGGGCGCCATTGACGTTCAGCGTCAGGGAGTTTCCCGCCGGCAGCGGGGGAACGACGATCCGGCCGGTGGCGGTGATGCGGAGCGCCGTGGCCACGTTGTAGGCGCCACTCGCGCTCACCGGGGCGGCCACCTGACACTCGACGCTCTCGCCCGACCCGACCACCACGCCGCCGAGCGAGGCGCAGTCGTCCGCCTGCGCGCTGGCCGCCGTCGCCAGCATGATGGCGAAGGCGAGCGCGAGCGCAAGGGGAAGTAAGAGAGCGGCGGCGCGTGGGCGGTGCGCGCTCGTCCGGCGGTCCTCGATCACTGTTCCTGCTGACACCCCTGGCTCCTCGCGTTCGTCATTCGTGTAGCCGGCGTCTGCAAGGGCACGATCCGTACCACTCCGGAAGACACGGAAAAACGCGGGGTTTATCGACAGCGGAGCGGAGAAAGCTGGCGCGGGTTCCCGGACTCTGGCGCCGGCGCCAGAGCGCGGGCCCCGGGTCGAGGACGGGCGCCGGCGGGCATCAGCGCGCCGGAGGAACGAGGAGCACCCCGGCTTCGCCGCGGCGCGGCCGAGCCTGGGGGGCCGTAGCGCGCCCCCCACGTACGTCAGCGGGCCATCGTCACGCCGAGGGCAACGAGCCCGGCCGCGGCGAGCGCGGCGCCGGCGACACGGCGCGCGCCGAATGGCTCGCCGAGCAGCCGCCATCCAACCACCGCGGCCAGGACGACGGACACTTCACGGAGCGCCGCGACGTACGTCACCTGCGTCAGCCGCATCGCGACGAGCACGAGCATCAAATTCCAGCCGACGTGCATGACGGCGGCGGTGAGGATCAGCGCGACGGGCAGCATGCGCGACGGGGCGGGAGCGACGCGGAGCGCCGCGACTAGCACGGATTATTCATGAACGCGCACTCCGCGCGAGGCGGCGGGTCCTGTCACCGGGGTGGCCTGGGCCGGTCAGCCTCCGTCACCCACTCGCCTCAACCGCCGCTCTGCGAGCGGCGGAGAGGCTCCGGGGGTCCCACTCCGGCTGACCGGCCCAGCCCGCGGCGACAGGACCCGCCCGGCTCACGCGTGGTTCGCTCGTGAATGGTCCAGGCTAGCTGCTGGACTTGGCGCGTGCGGCGGCGGCGATGGCCTCGACGATGAAGTGATAGCCGGTGCAGCGGCAGAGGTTGCCGCTGATCGCCTCGCGGATCTCGGCTTCTGTCGGCGTCGGATTGTCCTCGAGCAGCGCCTTGGCGATCATCAGAATTCCGGGCGTGCAGAAGCCGCACTGCAGGCCGTGGTGGGCCCAGAACGCCTCCTGGAGCGGATGCAGCCGGTCGCCGTCCGCGAGGCCTTCCACCGTCGTGATCGACGCGCCCGCGCACTGCACGGCGAGGAGCAGGCAGGCGCGAACGGGCGCGCCCTCGAGCAGGACCGTGCACGCCCCGCACACGCCGTGCTCGCAGCCGACGTGGGTGCCGGTGAGGTCGAGCTGCTCGCGCAGGAAGTCGGCGAGGTTGGTGCGCACCTCCACCGTCGCGTCGTGGGCCTGGCCGTTGACGATGAGCCGGACGGCGCGCGTGCTCATCGTGGCCCGCCGTGGCCCGTCGCGCGCGCGACCGCGTCGGTGAGCGCGCGCGCCACCAGGGTGACCGCGACTCGTCGCCGGTAGCGTGCCGACGCGTGCAGATCGTCGGCGGGATCGATCGCGCCGGCGACGGTCTGCGCGGCTTCCGTCAGGCGTGCCGGCGCGGGCGATTGCCCGACGAGCGCGCGCTCGGTCGCCGCCGCGCGGACCGGCGTCGGCCCCGCCGCGAAGACGGCGATGGCCGTCCGTTCGACGATGCCGCCGGCGAGACGGACGAGCGCGACCGCCCCGACCAGCGCGAAGTCGCCGTGGCGGCGCGCGACCTCGTGGAAGCCCCAGCCGGTGCCGGGCGCCGGCACGGGCCAGCGTGTCTCGGTCACGAGCTCGTCGGCGGCGAGCGCGGTCGCCAGCGGCCCCTGGAAGAAGTCGCGGGCGGCGATGACGCGTTCGCCCCGCGTGCTGCGCGCGACCACGCTGCCGTCCAGCGCCAGCAGGACCGCCGGCAGCTCGGCGGCGGGATCCGCATGGGCGATGCTGCCGGCGATGGTGCCGCGATGGCGAATGGCGTCGTGACCGACCAGCTTGAGCGCGGCGGCGAGGAGGGGCAGGCGCGTCCGCGCCGAGCGCTCCACCGCGTGCTGGCGGGCGAGCGCGCCCAACCGCAGCTCGGCGCCGTCGTCGCTCGAGCCGTCGAGCTCCGTTACCCGGTTCACGTCGATGACCGCGCGGGGGCGGGCCAGACGCAGATTGAGCATCGGCATCAAGCTCTGGCCGCCGGCCAGCACCTTGCCGTCGTCGCCGTACCGGCGCAGGTGCTGGAGTGTTTCGTCGACCGTGCGCGGGTCGACGTACTCGAAGGGCGCCGGCTTCATGCGCCGGCGCTCTCGAGCAGCGCCAGGATGCGCGCCGGGCTCGCCGGCGTCTCGCGCACGCGGACGCGGAACGGCGCCAGCGCGTCGTCGATCGCGTTGGTGATCGCGGCCGGTGGGGAGATCGCGCCGCCTTCGCCGAGGCCCTTGGCGCCGAGGGGATTGCGGGGCGACGGGTACTCGAGGTGGACGGTCTCGATCGCGGGGAGATCGGTCGCGGTCGGGACCAGATAGTCCATCAACGTGCCGGTCAGGAGCTGGCCGTTCTCGTCGTAGACCATGTCCTCGAAGAGCGCGCCGCCGACGCCCTGCGCGACGCCACCGTGGACCTGGCCTTCGACGATGAGCGGGTTGATGACCTTCCCGCAGTCGTGGGCCACGACGTAGCGGAGCAGACGAACGAGCCCGGTGCCCACGTCGACTTCGACGTGGGCCACGTGCACGGCGCTGGCGTAGGTGACGGTCGGGACGTGATGGTAGGCGCTGGCCTCGAAGTCCGGCGGCGCCACCCCTGGTTTGGCGAACGTCGGTAGCGACGCCTGGACGACGCGCGCGAGCGGCACCGCTGACGCGGGGGCCCCGCGTACCAGCGCCTGGCCGTCCTCGATGTCGACGTCGCCGGGTGCCGCTTCGAGCAGGGCGGCGGCCGCGCGCACGAGCTTCTCCCGCACCCGGCCGGCGGCATCGAAGATGGAGCTGCCCGCGGTGACGGCGCTCCGGCTCGCGAACGTGCCGACGCCGAACGGGACGGCGGCGGTGTCTCCGCCGATCACCGTGACCCAGTCGATCGGCACCCCCAGCACGTCGGCCGCGACCTGCGCGAAGCTCGTCTCGTGGCCCTGACCCGAGCTCACGGCGCCGGTCGCCACGACCACGTGGCCGCTCGCGTCGATCTTCACCGTCGCGCCCTCGTAGGGGCCGATGGCGGTGCCCTCGACGTAGCCCGAGATGCCGATCCCGCGATAGATGCCCTGCTCGCGGAGCCGCGGCTGCTCGGCGCGGAACGCGGTGTAGCCGGCCGCGTCCAGGGCCGCCTCCAGCACGGCCGGAAAGTCGCCGGTGTCGTACACGAGGGGATTGCCGTCGCGATACGGCATGGCGATCTCGTACGGCAGCTCGTCGGCGCGGATGTAGTTCCGGCGCCGCACGTCGGCGGGATCGAGACCGAGCTCGCGGGCCAGGCAGTCGACGGCGCGGTCCATCGCGAACACGGTCTCGGGCCGCCCGGCCCCGCGATAGGGCGCGTTCGGCGTCTTGTTCGTGACCACCGCCTCCACCTCCACCGCCAGGTGACGGACGCGGTGCGGTCCGAGCAGGTGGGCGACCGTGTTGTACGGCAGCACGATACCCCACACGTTGTAGGCACCGAGGTCCAGCCGGATGCGATCGTGCACCGCGAGCATGGTGCCGTCGCGCCGGGCGGCAATGGCGATGTCGTGGATCTGGTGGCGCGCGTGGGCGGACGCCATCATGTGCTCGCGCCGGTCCTCCACCCATTTCACCGGACGGTTCAGCGCGCGGGCGGCGAGCGGGACGAGCACGTCCTCGGGGTACCCGGAGGCCTTCGTCCCGAAGCCCCCGCCGAGGTCCGGGGCGATCACGCGGATCTTGTGCGGCGGCAGCTCCAGCACGGCGGCCAGGCCCTGCTGCACGAAGTGCGGGACCTGCGTGCTGTTCCAGGTGGTGAGGCTGGCATCTCTGCGGTCCCAGGACGCCACCACGCCGCGCGTCTCGATCGGCATGCCGACGTAGCGCTGGATGCGGAACGTGTCCCGCATCACCACGTCCGCGGACTTCATGACGCCCTCGGGATCGCCGAAGGCGTGGCGAAAGGCGACGCCGACGTTGGTGGTCCAGGCCTCGTGCACGAGCGGCGCGCCCGGCGCGGTGGCGGTCTCGACGTTCACCACGGCTGGCAGCGGCTCCCACTCAACCTCGATGCGCTCGGCCCCGTCTTCGGCGCGCGCGCGCGTGTCCGCGACGACCATCGCGACCACTTCGCCGACGTGGCGGACGCGCTCGCGGCAGAGCGGGTACTGAGGGGCCTGGCGGAGATCGAAGTGGATGGCGGCGGCAAGGCCGGGCGGGGGAGCGCCGAAGAGCGGGAGCGGCTTCATCCAGCGCTCGAGGTCGACGAAGGTGAAGACGCGCGCCACCCCGGGCATGGCGGCGGCGGCCTCGGTGCGGACGCTGACGATGCGCGCGTGGGCGTGGGGCGAGCGCAGGAAGGCGCAGTGGAGGAGGCCGGGCAGCTTGACGTCGTCGAGGAACCGGCCGTCGCCGCGGAGGAAGCGCGGGTCTTCTCGACGCTTGACGGCGGCACCGAAGTATCGGGCGCCCATACCGTCGCCGGGCGCTCAGTTCTTCTTGTCGACCTTGGCGACGGGGAGGAGCCAGTCGAGCCAGGGCGCGGCGACGACCATGAACAGGCCGGGGATCGCCACCCCCGCGATCATGCCGACGATGCCGAGGAAGATCAGCGCCACCAGGTTGGTGCTGACGTCGAAGAGAACGCTCATGAAGCCTCCCGTCCCTCCCCTATCTCGCTCGACTTCTTGATGTCCAGGATCGTGGGGAGGTTCCCCTCTCCCGGCACCCGCTCGATCCGCGTGATCTGGTTCATCCGGGTCACGATGTCCCGGATCCGGCGCACGGCGGCCAGCGCCTGATTGATCCACCGGGCCTCTTGCCCATCGTCGGGCAGCCGCCGCAGCAACAGATCCAGCGAGCCCATCACGATCGCCAGCGGGTTGTTGATCTCGTGGGCGGCCGCGTTGGCCAGCTCGGTGACGCCCCGCAGCTCGGCCGTCTCCCGCGCCGCCTCCTCGGCCGCCTCGCGCGCCTGGGCGTCGCGGAAGATGATGATCTCATAGCGCCGCCCGCTGTGGTGCACCAGTCGTCGGGTGAGATCGATGCGGATCGTGGCCCCGGCCCGGGTCCGGAACGGCAGCCCGAAGCTGCGGGCGAAGCCCTGCGCCTGCGCTTCGGCCCGGGCCGCTTCGTGCTCGGCCCGGGGCGCCGCCTCCGTGGGCCAGAAGTCCCGGGCGTCGCGGCCGATCATCTCCTGGCGGCTGAACCCGGACAGCTCGCAGTCGCCGCGGTTGCAGTCGAGGACGCGGTGCGTGTCCGCGTCGACGATGCGCAGGGCGTCGGAGGCTTCGTCGATGATCGCGTGGAAGCGCTGCTGCTCGGCCTTGAGGCGCGCTTCCTCGACGACGTCCTGGATCAGGCGGGCCGCCACCCCGATGCCGACGACGTACGTGATCAGCAGCGGCGCCCACACCCGCTCCAACAAGCTGCTGCCGTAGGGGCCGACGAACAGGAAGGACACGTAGGTGGCGACGAACACCGCTCCGGTCAGGGTGTAGGCATGCTGCGCGCGGACGCCGCGGTCGCGCCGGGCCCAGACGTGCGCCGCCGCCCCCAGGGCCGCGGCCACCGACAGGCCGATCACGCCGGCGGTCGCGCCTGGCCCGCCCATCCATATGCGGTAGAGCGCCGGAATGGCGCCGGCGAACACCGCGGCCGGCCAGCCTTCGAAGAGCGCGATGAGGGCGACGGGGACGGCGCGGCCATCGATGAAGACACCCTCACTGAGCTGGATGCGGGCGATCATGAGGACGAGCGCCAAAAGCCCGAACACGACGCCGGACACCGGCGCCCGCCAGCGCTGGGCCGGGCGGCCCGGACCGAACCACTGGTAGGTGTACGAGTAGAAGACGACGCCGAGGACGAGGACCCCGGCCGCCTCCAGAACGTGATGGAAGTCGATGCTATTCGACCTCGAGGATCATCTCGATCTCCACGGGAATGCCCATGGGCAGCTCCGCCATGCCGACGGCGGACCGAGCGTGCTTGCCGATCGCCTCGCCGAAGATCTCCACCATGAGGTCCGAGAACCCGTTGATGACCTTGGGCTGGTCGCCGAAGCCGTCGGCGGAGTTGACCATGCCGAGCACTTTCACCACGCGCTTGACCTTGTCGAGACTGCCGAGCGTGTTGCGGGTGGTGGCGAGGAGATTGAGACCGACCTCGCGGGCGACCTGGTATCCCTGCTCGAGCGACAGGTCGCGACCGAGCTTGCCGCGCGCGACGGCCTTGCCGTCGCGGATCGGCCCGTGGCCGGAGACGAAGAGGAGGTTGCCGACGCGAACGGCGCCGACGTAGTTTGCCAGCGGCGTGGCCTGCGCCGGCAGCGTGATGTTCTTCTCCTTGAGGCGCGCCTCTGCGCCCATGCGATCCTCCTCACGGGAAATGACAGAACCGCGGGCATCGTGGCACACTCCGGACGTGCCCGTCAAACCTTCGCCCGCGCTTCCCGCCCCCGCCGCCACCCTCGTGCTCCTCCGCGACCGCGTCGAAGGCGGCGTGGAGACGCTCCTCATCCAGCGGCATCACGGCAGCCGCTTCGCCGCCGGCGATTTCGTGTTCCCCGGCGGCCGGGTCGAGCCGGCGGACGATCCCGACGACGCCGACTCGTGGAGCGCGGGGCCGTCGGCGGCCGACGCGGCGCGCCTCCTCGGACTCGCCGCCGATGCGCCCGGCGCCGTCGGTTACTGGATCGGCGCCATCCGGGAGGCATTCGAGGAGGTTGGCATCCTGCTCGCGCGTGACGGGGCCGGACAGTTTCCCGCTACCGCCGACCCGTCCTTCCTCGAGCATCGGCGGGCCTGCCAGCAGGACCACCGGACCTTGTGGAGCATGCTGCGCGCGGAAGGGCTGCGACTCGCCACCGATCGTCTCGCGTACTTCGCGCACTGGATCACCCCCGAGGAGAACCCGATCCGGTTCGACACGCGCTTTTTCGTGGCCGAGATGCCGCCCGGCCAGGACGCCATTGCCGACGATCACGAGATCATCGGAGTGCGCTGGCTCTCGCCCGCCGCCGCCGTCGCGGCGATGCGCAGCAAGGAGATCTCGCTACGCTTGCCGACCCTGACGAATCTCCGGATGTTCGACGGCGCGCGCTCGGCGGCCGAGGCCATCGAGCGCGTGGCCGGACGCGGGGTGCCGACGATCCGGCCGCGCGTGATCACGGAAAACGGGGTCCGTCGGGCCCTGCTCCCCGGGGATCCGGGCTATTACTAGCTGGCGGCACGACATTCGCCTGACCAGCCTCTGACCGGTGGCGTCACGGCGCCGGCAGGGCAGAAGTGGGAAAAAGATTTCACGGGATGCGTCCGGCGTTCGGAGGCTGATAGATTGCGCGGTGGTGGGACCGGAAGCACCATGAGCGCAACCGCGACCTGGCAAGAGCTCCTGAAGACGCCGCATCCGTGCGACCACTTCGTGCAGCTCTACACCGACGACCGTTTCTTGGCCCGCGCGGTCAGCCACTTCATCGGCACCGGCCTCGCGGTCGGTGAAGCCGCGGTCATCATCGCGATCCCGGCCCACCTGGCCTTGTTCGCCGCGCATCTCGAGGACGTCCCGGGCGCGCTCGACCGCCGGCAGCTCGTCTGGCTCGAGGCCGAGCCATCGCTGGCGACGTTCATGGTCGACGGCATGCCGGACCGGGTGGCGTTCCGTGCGTTGGCGGCAGGCATGGTCGATCGCGTCCGCTCCGCGGGATATCACAAGATCCGGCTCTACGGTGAGATGGTCGATCTGCTCTGGCCACACAATCTCGAAGCGTCGGTGCGGCTCGAGGAGATGTGGAACGAGGTGCTCGACGACGAGCAGGTCTCGCTGCTGTGCGCGTATCGCATCGACAACTTCGATCGGTATGCGCATCGGAGCGTGCTGCTCCGGGTGAGCGAGACGCACTCGCACCTGATTCCCGTCGACGACTACCAGCGCTTCGACCAGGCGGTCTCGCGCGCCTACGCCGACGTGTTCGGTCCGCAGGGCGACGCCGAGGCGCTGCGGGACGTTCTGGTCTCGCGCTTCCCGTCGGAACCCGCCATGCCGCCAGCCCAGGCGGCCCTCATCGCGCTCCGCGGCATCGACGGCCGCACGGCCGACGCCGTCCTGGAGCGCGCCCGGGACTACTACCGAAGCTAGCCCGCGAAACCCGTCGTACCAGCCGAGCACGCGCAGGCCGTGGCGCAGGGCTATACTCCGGACGTCGAGGGTCGGTCCCGGGCCTGGAAAGGAGTTAGGGTCATGACCACTCACATCGGCGCCACTCACGAAGAGGTCTCCACCAACTCCGCCCCCGAGGTCGCTAGCGTCTACCAGGAAGGCTTCCTCGCCGGCATCGTCGCCGCGGTGACGGTCGCCCTGTGGTTCCTGGTCGTGGACGCGCTTTCCGGACGCCCGTTCTACACGCCCACCGTGCTCGGGACCGCACTCTTCCGGCGCGGCGCCGGGCTCGCCTCGCCCGAGACGTTGCCGGTCTCGTTCGAGATGGTGTGGATGTTCACGTGGGTGCACGCGCTCGCGTTCGCAGCCCTGGGTGGGATCGCGTCCTGGCTGTTGGCGGCGGTCGACCGCAACCCCAACATCGGTTTCGGTGTCCTGCTGCTCTTCGTGGTCTTCGAGGCCGGGTTCACGTCGGCCGCGCTCGCCTTCGCTGGCCCAATCCTGCATGCGCTGACATGGCCGTCGATCCTGGTCGCCAACCTGCTCGCCGCGGCGGCGATGGCCGTCTATTTCCGGCTGCGCCACCCGCGCATGCAGGTCAGCCCTTGAGTTCCTCGGAAGGGGGCGCCTTCCGTGGCCTCGGAGAGTGTGAGGGAATTGCGCCACGGCTTCGCCGCGGCGCGCCGAGCGCCGGGGGGTATCGAGGGGTGCCACGGCTTTGCCGGGGCGCCCCGAGCGCCGGGGGGTATCGAGGGGTGCC